>NZ_JBJXHJ010000009.1:0-183056 GCF_046487845.1 Pseudomonas sp. PHC1 | reverse complement strand
GCGGCACTGCTGCGGTACAACCGAGTGAACTCGAACGGCAGCAGCCCGTCGAGCACGCCGTCAGTCAGGGTCAGCAGTTCTTCGCCGGTAACCATCGACACCGGACAGCCGTTGGTGCAGGTCCTCGGCGCACAATCGGCGCTGTCACCGTTAGGATTTTTCGCCTGATCCGAAGCCTCATCCCGAGGCTCATGCCGTTCCATTCGCGTCATGCCGTGGGACTTGTCACGGGAAATGGCCGCTGGATTGGGCACTGTCAGCACCAGCGAATCGGCCGTGCGAACCTCCAGCGCAATGGCCGGTGTCGGCCGCAACGGTGCCGGACCTGCATTGACCATCAGCGGTTTCAATGCGCTCGCATGCCGGGTCAGATCAGTCGCGGAGGTCAGCTCCGCCAGCCGCAGCGCCGAAGCCGCCAGCCATGCCCGCGCACGGGGCGACTTGATCTTGCCCAGTACCTTGGTGCTCAGCCGCAGCGGCACACCCATGCCACCCGACACACACATCAACAGAAAACTGATCAGCAGCTCGGCGCGAACTTCGGCCACCACCTCGGCCAGATACTGTGGCGGCAGCATCTTCAGCCAACTGGTAAAGGCCGCCAGATAAATGAACAGCAACGGCTCATCGCTGAGCATCAGCAGGCCGTTGGCAATGGCCTCGCTGGACGCCTGGAGCAAGGCCTCCAGTTCAGTGCTGGACAGGTACTGCAGAAGTTTTTCGCTGTTGGCCTGCAAGTCTGCAAGCAGGGCAAACAGCTGCTTCACGTCGTCCCAGACACCGTTCAGGGCAGTTTCAAAACCGTGCCAGTCAGCCCGTTGCAGCTGCCCGTAACGCTCGGTGAAACCGGCGCTGGAAAACGCCGTCCACTGCGGTTGAAACCCTTTCCATTCCTCACGCAGCCAGCCTTCCAGACCCTCAAGAAGACCCTGATACGAGGCATACAACGCCTGGACATGCGCGGTAGAAACATCGGGAAAGAAGGTGATGCGATAACGCTGGCCCCGGTCGCAATCGTCGACCTTGAGAATGCCGCTGGGGCCGATGGTGTAACGCAGTGGATCGCCGAACCCCAAAACGCCGTCGACATCGGAAATGACCGGTTCAAGAATCACCGGCGTATCGCCGATCGGCACGAAGCGCGCGGCTTCGAACATGTGCACCAGCGTCAGGGGGCCGGTGGCGGGGCACATGACCACGGAGGAGCTGATGGGTTTGCGGCTGCCAACCGGTGCACTGAGTCGAACATCGTTGCCGACCTGGAACACCTGCTCGACACTCAATGCGGTGCCCGTCCAGAACTGCTCGGCCCAGGTGTCATAGTGGTTGAGGCAGAGGCGAAATTCACGAATCAGCTTTTCGACGTCGGGCTGATCAGGGTTCAGCGCAGCGACCACCAGCAAACCAATGCTGTTGTTCAGTTTCAGGAGTTGGTCGGATGGAAGCATTCGCAGTCACTCGTGCGCATCAGGGGGATGGCGCGAAACTGTGCGGGGGATCAAACAGGAAAGAAGTCAGCCGAGTAGGCGATATCTGTAGGGCGATTCTCTAAATGTGCGGGAGGGTGTTCAGCGGACAACCAACATTGCCCGTTGCTCAACCTCAACCGCGCTCGCTATGCTGCTGAACCCTTTAATCAGATCCGAGCAGCGGCGCTACACACGCCGCCTGGGATGTCTTTGATAACGGATCCGATGATGAATGCACCGCTGAAGGCGTTCGGCCCGATCAAGGCCGTGATTTTCGACATGGACGGTTTGCTGCTGGACACCGAGGGCATCTACACCGAGGTTACCTCGCTGATTGCCGCGCGTTACGGGCGCACATTCGATTGGAGCATCAAGCAGAACATCATCGGGCGTGGCGCTGGCGATCTGGCCCGGTATGTCGTCGAAGCGCTGGATTTGCCGATCACCGCCGAAGAGTTTCTGGTGATTCGCGAACCGCTGATGCGCGAGCGTTTTCCCACCGCGCAAGCGATGCCGGGCGCCGAGGAACTGATCCGCCACCTCAAGGCGCACAACATTCCGATTGCCGTCGGCACCAGTTCATCGCGTCAGTCGTTCGGTCAGAAAACCACGTTGCACCGCGACTGGTTCGCGCTGTTCGACTTCATCGTCACGGCGGACGACCCGGAAGTCGGCGCGGCCAAACCGGCACCGGACATCTTCCTCACCGCCGCGCGCCGCCTGGGTGTAGCGCCGGAAGATTGTCTGGTGTTCGAAGATTCGCCATTCGGCGTGACAGCGGCGAAAGCAGCCGGCATGACCGCCATCGCGATTCCCGATGCCGCCATGGCCGATGAAAAATACGCACACGCCGACGGGATTCTTCGTACGTTGAAAGCGTTCACGCCGAGTGCGTGCGGCTTGCCGGCGCTGGACTGGGCCTGATCAAACCGCCGACATGAAAACGCCGCCCCTCTGTTAAAGGAGGGGCGGCGTTTTTCGTTATCGACAACCTGATCAATCAGGCGCCGAAACCACCGTCGATGGTCAGGCTGGCCCCGGTGATATAACCGGCCTCCGGGCTTGCGAGGTAGGCGACGAAGCTGGCGATTTCCTCGGCCGTGCCGTAACGGCCGACGGCCATCAGCGGAATCAGGCTGTCGGCGAACTCGCCGTGGGCCGGGTTCATGTCGGTATCGACCGGGCCGGGCTGCACGTTGTTGATGGTGATGCCGCGTGGGCCGAGGTCGCGGGCCAGGCCTTTGGTCAGGCCCACCAGCGCGGACTTGCTCATCGCATACACGCCGCCACCGGCGAAGGGCATGCGGTCGGCGTTGGTGCTGCCGATGTTGATGATGCGCGAGCCTTCGCCCATGTGTCTGGCGGCTTCCTGGCTGGCGATGAACACGCTGCGCACGTTGATTGCCAGGGTCTGGTCGAAGTCTTCCAGTTTGAAATCTTCCAGCGGGGCGACGGCCAGTACACCGGCGTTGTTGACCAGAATGTCGAGGCGGCCAAAGGATTCGACAGTGGCGCTTACGGCGTGGCGGATGGCACTGGCGTCGGCGCTGTCAGCCTTGATCGCCAGGGCTTTGCCGCCGGTAGCCGTGATGCTGTTTTGCAGTTCTTCAGCCTTGGCAGCCGAGCTGACGTAAGTAAAGGCAACTGCGGCGCCTTCAGCGGCCAGGCGTTTGACGATGGCGGCACCGATGCCGCGAGAGCCGCCTTGAATCAGAGCGACTTTACCGCTGAGGTGTTGAGTGGTCATGTTCGATCTCCAGAAATTTCAAGGCAGGCTGCCTTGGTGTGGTGTCGAGTATCTGCCCCTCGCCAATAAGCGGGTAGACCGTGGTTGCTATAGTCTGTGTAAACCAAAAGTTTAGAATGGCCGCCATGGAAACCTTCAGCAGTATCGAATGCTTCGTACGCAGCGCCGAAGTCGGCAGCTTTGCCGAAGCCGCGCGACGCCTGAGCCTGACACCGGCCGCCGTGGGCAAAAGCGTGGCGAAACTGGAAGCGCGCCTCGGCGTGAGGCTGTTCCAGCGTAGCACTCGTCGGTTGACCCTGACGGAAGCGGGGCAATTGTTTCTGAGTGAGGTCAGCGGCAGCCTCACCACCATCCAGAACGCGGTGAACAATCTGGCCAGCGCCGGTGGCCAGCCGGCCGGCACGCTGAAAGTCAGCATGGGCACGGTGTTTGGCCGCTTGTACATCGTGCCGTTGCTGGGGGAATTCCTGAAAAGGTTTCCGGCGATCAACCCGGACTGGCACTTCGATAACCGCCAGGTCGATCTGATCGGACAGGGTTTCGATGCGGCGATTGGTGGAGGCTTCGAACTGCCCCAAGGCGTGGTGGCGCGCAAGCTGACGCCGGCGCATCGGGTATTGGTGGCTTCTGCGGATTATCTGGATCGGTACGCGCCGATCAGTGAACCGGAAGACCTCACGCTGCACGAGGGCATCCTGATCCGCTCACCGCAAACCGGACGCGTGCGCTCCTGGCAGTTGACGCACCGAACCCGACAACACAGCCCGCTGACCCTCAAGGCACGAATGACCATGAGCGATTCCGAAGCCGCCTGCGCCACGGCGGCGCAGGGGCTGGGGATTGCGTTGGTGAGCATGCCGTTCGCGGTCGGCTACCTTGAGGCGGGGACGTTGCAGCGGGTCTTGCCGGACTGGTACGTCGACGACGGCAACATCTCCATCTATTACGCCGAACACAAATTGTTGCCGGGCAAGACCCGGGCGTTCGTCGATTTCGTCATTGAGCAGTTTGCGCAGCAGGGATTGGCCAAGCGCTTTGCTGCGATTTGAAGAGGTGCAATGGAGCGTCTGCCTTCACTGTTTGCCAATGAAGGCAGGCGCCGGTTCAACAACGCATCATTGATGCTTCAGCGTTATGGGCACCAGATCGGTGTGCACAGCGCGGCTGTCGCCGCCGTGCTGCTGAGAAACGCCATGGTGCCGCCAAGGATCAATAGTGCGTATACACGAGCAGTTGCATTTTTCATGTTCACCCTCCTGGATTTGCGTGAAAGCAACGGGAACTGCCGTTAATCGAGTTGCCGAGCGGTCAGTGGGCCTGCGCCTCCCACCAGGCACAACTGTAAGAAGTATCAGGTGCAAAGGCTGCGATTGTTTGGCTTCCTTTTGAAGGCTCTGAAACGGGGGACGCAAGGAGGGGGGCCGACCATCCGCGGCTTCATTTTCAGATGAGCGGCAGCTTCAACGCGCAAAACGTGCTGGCCAGCCGATGATGGTTTTCGGCCGTGGCGTCGCGTACGTGCGTACCTTGGAGGTCGACAGGCCCAGTCGCACCAGCGATTCGGCGATGGTCACGGCCGCTGTGACGCCATCCACCACCGGCACGCCGGTGCGCTGACGGATCTTCTCGTCGAGCCCGGCCATGCCGCCGCAACCCAGGCAAATCACTTCGGCTTTATCCTGCGTCACTGCCAGTTCCGCCTGATGCACGATCGCTTCCAGCGCCCGTTGCGGCTCGTGCTCCAGCTCCAGAACCGCCAGACCACTGGCCCGCACCGAGGCGCAGCGATCCCACAGGCCGGACAGTTTCAGCCGATCCTCGATCAGTGGCACGGTGCGATCCAGTGTGGTCACCACCGAATAGGCGTGGCCGAGAAACATCGCGGTGCTGGCCGCCGCGTCGGTGATGTCCACCACCGGCACGTTGAGCAATTCCTGCAAACCTTCGCGACCGTGCTCGCCATAACCGGCCTGGATCACCGCGTCGAATGGCTGGTCGTAGGACATCACCCGGTCCATCACGGCAATGGCGGCCAGATAGCTTTCGAAATTACCTTCAACTGAGTCAGCGCCAAAGTGCGGCGTCAGGCCGACGATTTCGGTGCCGGGGGACGCGACAGCCTGCGCCGAACGGGCGATGGCCTGGGTGATGGATTCGGTGGTGTTGACGTTGACCACGAGAATACGCATGGGAAGTCCTTATAACGGTTGGTTCTGCGGCCCCGCGAAAGGGCCGCCAAGATTCAGTGGCTGACGTTGTCGACAGCGATGGCTTCACCGTCCACGTCGGCGTAGTGCGGCTGGCGTTTGGCGATGATCAAGTAGAGCATCCCGGCAATGCCGGCACCGATCAGCCAGGAGAAGGGCGAGACGCTGTGGAAGCCCGGCACCAGAGCCAGAACGATGGCGATCAGCGCGGCCGGAATGAAGGCCGCCACGGCCCGCAGATTGACCCCGCGGCTGTAGTAATAAGCGCCGTTGGGGTTTTCGCTGTACAACTGCGGCACGTGGATCCGGCCTTTGCGGATCAGCCAGTAGTCGACCATGATCACGCCGTACAGCGGGCCGAGAAGTGCGCCGAGGCCGGACAGGAAATACACGATCACCAGCGGGCTGTTGTAGAGGTTCCACGGCAGGATCAGCACGGCAATCGTTGCGCTGATCAGTCCGGCACGGCGGAAGGTCAGGTACTTCGGCGCCAGGTTGCTCAGCACGAAGGCCGGCGCGACGAAGTTGGCCATGATGTTCACCGCCACGGTGACGATCAGGAACGCCAGGCAGCCGAGCACCAGAAAGAATGTATTGGGGATCGAGGCAATGATCTCGGTCGGGCTTTCGATGATCCGGCCGTTGATCTGAAATTGCGCTCCGCACAGCAGGACAGTGATCCCGGCGAACACCAGAATATTCACCGGCAGGCCCCAGAAGTTTCCGACCTTGATGGTTTTGCGGCACGGCGAAGAGCGGGCGAAGTCGCAGAAGTTGAGGATCAGTGTGCCGTAGATCGCCAGCCACAAGGCGCCGCCGGCAAAAATGTTGCGCCACATCTCGCCGCCGCTCAGCGGCTCACGAATCGACCACGCGATGGTGGCGTTGGCCTGGGTGTACATCCAGGCGGCAAGGCAGGCGACGGTCAGCAGAATCACCGGCCCGGCGAAAGCTTCGTAGCGGCGAACCATTTCCATGCCGTAGGCCAGGATCGCCAGCTGCACGAACCAGATCGCCACGAAGCACACCCAGCCCAGGCTCGACAGGCCGAGGATCGAGTCATGGTCATAGTCGGCGAAACCGGGATGGATCGCCGTGAGCAACACGCGCAATACCACCGACGCCAGGTACGTCTGAATCCCGAACCAGGCGATGGCGATCACCGCCCGGATCAATGCAGGAATCTGCGCCCCGTGGATGCCGAAACTGATCCGGCTGATCACCGGAAACGGTACCCCGGTCTTCTGCCCCATGTAACCGGACAGGTTCATGAAGAAGTACACCAGCGCCGCGCCGATCCCCAGCGACAGCAGAATCTGCCAGCCGCCCAGGCCCAAGGCGTACAGACCGATGGCAAACGAATAGTTGGCGATGTTGTGCACATCGTTGGTCCACAGGGCAAAGATGCTGTATTTGCCCCAGCGTCGTCCCTCGACCCTGGTCGGCGCGAGGTCGCTGTTGTGCAGACGCGGGCTCAGTTGCAGCGGTTCGACGATCCCATCACCGGGCACGGTGTGATCGAGGGTTGAAGAGGCGGGCAGATTCAGCGCGATGTTGTTATTGGAGAGACTCGTACGCATTCCGGCAGGCTCCTGATGTTCGGGCCGCGATGACTGTGCATGAGCGTTCGGGCTCGGCAGATCTTCGTCGCGGCGGTGAAACATCACAGGTTAGGGGCATCTGCAGCCTGTACGGGATAGGGCGCTTCAGGCTTGCGGATCGAAAGTGTGGGTTCATGTTTTGCGGTTTTGTATACAAAACATGTATGCACTAAAGCCAAATCTGTGCCAGCCGGCGATCTATGAAAACCACCGCTGATTTCGAAAAGTTATTGATGTTCGCCAAGTCATTGAAATGCCGGCGATATAAATTGACCGTTTGAACAGGAATTTATTTTTCTGCCGGGATTTTGGCTGGCGCGGGGAAGGACCGCTTCGGGAGCGCGATGTAACTTTTCAGGGCGCAGAAATGAAAAGTGCACACATAAATGGCACCGATGGTGACATTCGTGTGTACACATTTTTAAGGCGGGTATAGAACACTGTGGGAGCTGACTGGCTCCCACAGTCGCATCATCGGGCCGGGAATTTACGCCTTGCTGATGATGTTCCCGGCATGCAACCCGCATTCTTTCTGGGTCGCTTCTTCCCACCACCAGCGACCTTCACGTTCGTGCTGGTTTGGCAGGACAGGGCGGGTGCAGGGTTCGCAGCCGATGCTGATGAAACCGCGCTCATGCAGGCTGTTGTACGGCAGCTCCAGCATGCGGATGTAGCCCCAGATTTCCTCGCTGGTCATCTGCGCCAGTGGGTTGAATTTGTACAGGGTGCGCTCCGGCGTGGAGAACGCTGTATCGATTTCCATCACCGCGACGGCGCTGCGGGTGCCTGGGCTTTGGTCGCGGCGCTGGCCGGTGGCCCAGGCCTTCACGTCGGAGAGCTTGCGGCGCAGCGGCTCGATCTTGCGGATCCCGCAGCATTCGCCATGACCGTCCTTGTAGAAGCTGAACAGGCCTTTTTCCTTCACGAAGGGTTCAAGTTTCGTGTAGTCCGGCGAGACCAGTTCGATGTCGATCTTGTAGTGCTCGCGCACCTGATCGATGAACCGGTAGGTTTCCGGATGCAGGCGGCCGGTGTCGAGACTGAACACCTTGACGTTCTTGTTCAGCTTCCAGGCCATGTCCACCAGCACCACATCCTCGGCGCCGCTGAAAGATATCCACAGGTCATCGCCGAACTCGGCGAACGCGAGCTTGAGGATGTCCTGCGCGGATTTGTTGGCATAGGTCGTGGCGAGTTCCACGACGTCGAACGTTGGGCTCATCAGGGCGGCTTCCTACAGGTCGGTGGCGCTGGGCGCTCTATATGGCGGCGATGTTAACAAAAAGCAACGCGCGCCGGGGCAGCCTCTGCGTTGCGCGCTCCAGATCGAGCCGCTAGAGTTCGGGCTCGCTCGGCTCAATAAACATTACAAATGGAGTGTCCTGTGGAAATTGCCTGTCTTGATCTTGAAGGGGTGCTGGTACCGGAAATCTGGATCGCCTTCGCCGAAAAAACCGGAATCGAATCGCTCAAGGCCACCACCCGGGACATTCCCGACTACGACGTGCTGATGAAACAGCGCCTGCGTATCCTCGACGAGCATGGCCTGAAGCTTTCGGACATTCAGGAAGTGATCGCCACCCTCAAACCGCTGGACGGTGCGGTGGAGTTCGTCAACTGGCTGCGCGAGCGGTTCCAGGTGGTGATTCTATCGGACACGTTCTACGAGTTTTCCCAGCCGCTGATGCGTCAGCTGGGCTTTCCGACGTTGCTCTGCCACCGTCTGATCACGGACGACAGCGGTCGGGTGACCAGCTACCAGTTGCGTCAGAAAGATCCGAAACGTCAGTCCGTCCTGGCCTTCAAGAGCCTGTATTACCGGGTGATTGCGGCGGGGGATTCCTACAACGACACCAGCATGCTGGGCGAGGCGGATGCGGGGATTCTGTTTCATGCGCCGGATAACGTGATTCGGGAGTTTCCGCAGTTTCCGGCGGTGCATACGTTTGCCGAGTTGAAGCAGGCATTCCTCAAAGCCTCGAACCGCGACTTATCCCTTTAGCCGCCTGATGATCGTTCCTACGCGGAGCGCGGGAACGATCAAGTGCTCTAGTCAGAGGCTCTGCAGGGTTTCCAGCAGGACTCTGACCTTGGTGATCGACTCCTGATACTCCGCTTCCCAATCTGAATCGGCGACGATCCCGCCACCGCCCCAGCAGCACACCTGCCCATCCTTCACCAGTAGACTGCGGATCGCGATAGAGCTGTCCATCTCGCCGCGCACGTCCAGATACAGCAACGAACCGCAATACAACCCGCGTCGGGTCGGTTCCAGTTCGTCGATGATCTGCATCGCACGAATCTTCGGTGCGCCAGTGATCGAGCCGCCGGGGAAGCTACCGGCGATCAGGTCCAGGGCGTCGCGATTTTCCGCCAGTTCACCGGTCACGCTGCTGACCAGGTGATGCACGTTCGGATAGCTTTCCAGGCTGAACAGCTCCGGCACCCGCACCGAGCCGATGCGGCAGGTACGGCCCAGATCGTTGCGCAGCAGGTCGACGATCATCAGGTTTTCCGCACGATCCTTGGGGCTGGCCAGCAGTTCGGCGGCGTTCGCCGCGTCTTCGGCCGGGGTCGCGCCACGGGGGCGGGTGCCCTTGATCGGGCGGGTTTCCACTTGACGCTGGCTGACTTTGACGAAACGCTCGGGCGACAGGCTCAGCACCGCGTTGCCGTCAGGCAGGCTCTGGAACCCGGAAAACGGTGTCGGGCAGGCTTCGCGCAACTTGCAGTAGGCCAGCCATGGATCGCCCTGGCACGGCGCTCGGAATCGCTGGGCGAAGTTGACCTGATAGCAGTCGCCGGCCTGGATGTAATGCTGGATACGTTCGAAGGCTTGGCGGTATTCATCGGCCGAAAGATCAGCCGCCATGGGACTGTTCAGCCTGAACGGGATCAATTCGCTGCCTGCCGGTTGGCTGAATACATTGACCAAGCGCTGTTTCTCGCGGGTGCTGACCGACGGGTGAAACACCAGTTGGCTGGTGGCCGATTGGTGATCGCTGATCAAGGCCCAGTCGTACAGACCAAAACGCGCATCAGGCAGTTGCAGGTCATCCCGGGCCTGGCTCGGCAGATTTTCCAGATGCCGGCCGAAGTCATAGCTCAGGTAACCGATCAGGCCGCCGGCGAAAGGCAATTCGTACCCGTCAGGCAATTGTGCGTCGCCCAACCGCGTCAGAGTGTCTCGCAGGCGTTGCAGGAAACTGTCGCCGCGTTCGTCCGGCAATACCGCCAGTTGTTCCAGCGGCCAGGCGCTGAGCAGGTCATAACGGCCACGGTCGGCACTCGGCCGGCCACTGTCGAGCAGCACGGCGCCGGGCGCATGGCGGACGGCCGCGAAATAGTCGGCGGGGTTGGCGCGATAGGGCAGCGGGTGTACGGAACAGGTCAACATGGGCGGGGCAGATCGGCCATCGAGGCGGGGTGGGGATTGTAGTCCCCTCCGGGAATTGCTCCTAGAGGGGATGTCGGGGATTGGCAGATTGGCGGCAGGTATCACGCTTGATCTTTCCCGCGTCGAACCGTCTGCGTGGGAACGATCATGAAATCGATCCTCGTGGTATCAGCCCTCGACCGCCGGAATGTGCCCGAACAATGCCTGGGCAAACGCCACCCGCTCTTCAACCGACTCCGTCACACCCCGCGCCTTGAGCTCTTCCAGATGCGCTTCCACCGCATGGGTGCGCAACGTCAGCCCGCAATCGTTGGCGATCTGGATATTCAGCCCCGGTCGCGCATTCAGCTCCAGAATCAGTGGGCCTTTCTCCTGGTCCAGCACCATGTCGACGCCGATGTACCCCAGGCCACACAGCTCATAGCAGCCGGCGGCGAGCTTCATGAACCCGTCCCAGTAGGGCAGTTGCACGCCGTCCACCGCGTTGGTGGTGTCCGGGTGTTTGGTGATGATGTTGTTCAGCCAGGTGCCGCGCAGGGTCAGGCCGGTGGCCAGATCGACACCGACGCCGATGGCGCCCTGGTGCAGGTTGGCCTTGCCGCCGGACTGGCGGGTCGGCAAACGCAGCATCGCCATCACCGGGTAACCCATCAGCACGATGATGCGGATGTCCGGCACGCCTTCGTAGCTGATGCTCTTGAAGATCTGGTCCGGGGTCACCCGATATTCGATCAGCGCCCGGTCGCGGTGCCCGCCCAGCGAATACAGGCCGGTGAGGATGCTGGAGATATGGTGCTCCAGCTCTTCATGGGCGAGGATCTTGCCCGACACCGTGCGATAGCGGCCCTCGAAACGGTCGGCGATCACGATGATGCCGTCACCGCCGGCGCCCTGGGCCGGCTTGATCACGAAGTCGTTGTGCCCGCCGATGATCTGGCCGAGCTTGTCGATTTCCTTCTCCGTGGAAATCACGCCATACAGTTCCGGCACGTGAATGCCGGCCTTGATCGCGCGTTCCTTGGTGATGATCTTGTCATCGACGATCGGGTACAGGCTGCGCTTGTTGTACTTGAGCACGTAGTCGGCATTTCGCCGATTGATGCCCATGATGCCCCGCGCTTCCAGGGCCTTCCAGGTCTTCCAGAAACCGAACATCAGGCGTCAGCCTTCTTCAGGAAAGCCTTGAAACGCACCAGCTCGGTCAGCCGATAACCGCGATAGCGCCCCATCGCCAGCATGAAGCCCACCAGAATCAGCAGGATCGCCGGGAAGGTGAACACGAAGTACACCATCTCCGGAACGGTCATGATCAGGTGCGCCAGGGACGCCGCGAACAAAGTGCCGATCGCCACTTTCATGGCATGGCTGGCGCCGCGTTCTTCCCAGGTGATCGACAGGCGTTCGATGGTCATGGTCAGAATCACCATCGGGAACAGCGCCACCGACAGGCCGCGCTCCAGACCCAGCTTGTGACTGAACAGACTGATCGCCGCGATCAGCACCACCACGAACGTCAGCACCACCGACAGGCGCGGCAGCATTTGCAGCTTCAAGTGTTCCAGATACGAACGCAGCGATAACCCGAGCGCGGTGATCACGGTAAACAGCAGGATGCCGAAGCCCAGCTGGGTTTCGCGGAAGGCCAGGGCGATCAGCACCGGTGTAAAGGTGCCGAGGGTCTGCAGGCCGATCAGGTTGCGCAGGATCAGGATCACCAGCACGCCGATCGGGATCATCACCATGATCATGAACGTCTGCTGGGTTTGCAGCGGCAGGCCGTACAGCGAGTACTCGAGGAAGTTGGCGTCGGTGTTTTCGTCGGTCAGCTTGGCCAGACGAATCGCGTTCATCTCACTGTTGTTCAGGCTGAAGGTCACGTTGGCTTTCTTGCCGCCGTCAACGGTGATCAGGTTCTCGTCACCGCTCCACCACAGCAGGCGGTCGGTCGGCAGGCCTTGCTCGCCGGTGTCCGGGTTGAAGTACAGCCAGTCGGTGCCGTTGAAGCTGCGTAGCCAGAGTTCCGGGGTTTGCGGCTGATCGGCGACGAGGCGGATGGTGTGGACTTTCTCCACCGGCACGTGAGCGATGGACAGCAGCAGTTCAACGATTTTGGCTTTGTGCGGTGTCGACGGATCGCCGGCCAGCAACAGTTTGACGTTGTCGTCGTTGACGTTGTTGACACGTTTGATCGCTTCGCCGATGAAGGTCTCGACGTCGGCCGAGTGCTGGCGGATCGGCGCGAGCAAGGCTTCGGCGGCGATCTTTTCCGGGCCTTCGACGGCCATGCTGTCGCGGAACGTCGGGCCTTTGACCTTGGTTTTCTCGGCGGTGTAACGCTTGGTCAGCACCAGCCGGTAATAAAGAGTCTGATTGCCCTTGGCCCGGCGCGCCGACCAGGTGACCTTGCGGTTGCCGTCGACGCGGTTGACCGCCACGCCGTAGTTATTGGAGATGAAGCTTTCATTGAGGCTGACGTAATCGCGGCTCAGGGGCGGCACGAACATCTGGATCTTCACCGGATCCTTGGAGCTGGCGACGAACTCGACCTTGGCGTCGATGTTCCACAAGTCGTCGGTGGCGTCTTCGGTCACCGGGATGCCGAGCACGAAAATCTGATAGGCCGTAACCGAAACGCCCAACAACACCAGGATGGTGATCAGGACTTTCAGGTGGAAGGTTAGAGAACGCATGGAAATTACTCGGCGGTATGAGCGGCGATGGCGCAGGCAGGTTTGCCGGCAGCGTATTTAAGACTGGGATCGACCAGCGCATCGAAGCGTTTCAGCGCCTCGGAGCCGATCAAAAGCGGATATTGGAACGCACTACGGTCGGTCAGGTTCACTTCGATGCTGCGCATCGCCGAACCCATGCAGATGTCCAGCTCGATTACCGGGCGCGCGGTGTACTTCTTGCCTTCTTCCGGGTCGTAGTCGCCGGCGCGGCGCTTGATCTTGCTGACCCGGGCCAGCGGCCGTTCGATCGGGTGCGAATGCGCGGCGTCGATGGCCAGGTAGAAACGCACCCAGGACTCGCCGTTGCGTTTGAAGCGTTTGATGTCGCGGGCACTCAGAGAGGCGGTTTTCGCCCCGGTGTCGAGTTTCGCCGCCACTTCCAGGTTGATCCCGTCGAGGGCTGCGTATTCGTTGAGGCCGTACACGGTCTTTTCCCCCGCCGCAGCGAGGCCGGGCAGGCAAAACAGTGCAAAGAATGTGGGGAAGGGCTTGAGTCTCATAAATCCTGGCGAGCAGCGTTCCGTTCTCGGTTCAGGGCCATGGCATCAGGAAACCCTGTCTGCCCATCGCCTTCGTGTGCCTATCAGCTTTTTATGACAAGCCGTGCAAATGACTCGCAAATGCGGGCGGCATTCTAGCACGGTGTTTTTATGGCGCCAGCGCCGGGACCGGTCTATAACCCTTGGGGCTGTTACAAAGGCTTATTAGACGATTGTCGACAATCCTTATTTATCCTTTGACTGATACGGGCTGATTCGCTAGTTTTTGCCGCATTGGATTTGAAGGTGTCGACAATATGCTGGATCAACTCGATCCCCCGGTGATCAGCGGCGACGATTCCGAGACGCTCTCGGAAAACGTCTTCCGGCGCATCCAGGCGGCCATCGTCAAAGGCGAGATCGCCCCGGGCAGCAAGATCTCCGAGCCGGAACTGGCGCGCACCTACGGCATCAGCCGCGGGCCCCTGCGCGAGGCGATCCACCGGCTGGAAGGCCAGCGCCTGCTGGTGCGCGTACCGCACGTCGGTGCGCGGGTGGTGTCGCTGAGCCACGCCGAATTGCTCGAACTCTACGAAATCCGCGAATCCCTCGAAGGCATGGCCTGCCGTCTGGCGGCCGAACGCATGAGCGTCGAAGAAATCGACGAACTGCGCCGGGTGCTGGAAACCCACGAGCGTGATGCGGCGTTTCAGGCCGGCGTCGGCTATTACCAGCAGGAAGGCGATT
Source organism: Pseudomonas sp. PHC1 (assembly GCF_046487845.1). Lineage (NCBI taxonomy): Bacteria > Pseudomonadati > Pseudomonadota > Gammaproteobacteria > Pseudomonadales > Pseudomonadaceae > Pseudomonas > Pseudomonas sp. PHC1. The sequence goes on along the minus strand of NZ_JBJXHJ010000009.1, from coordinate 168,677 downwards.
TCGACTTTCACTACCGGATCATCCAGGGCAGCGGCAACCGCACCCTCACGCAAATGCTCTGCGGCGAGCTCTATCAACTGGTGCGCATGTACCGCATCCAGTTTTCCACCACACCCAATCGCCCGCGCCAGGCCTTTGCCGAACACCACCGGATTCTCGATGCCATCGCCGACCGTGACGGCGAGCTCGCGGAATTGTTGATGCGCCGTCACATCGGCGCCTCGAAACGCAACATCGCCCGTCATTACCAGGACGGCGCCGACAACAAGACAGCCACTGAACGAGGTGAGTCATGAGTTCCAACAAGAGCACTCCAGGCCAGCGTTTCCGCGATGCGGTCGCCAGCGAACATCCGCTGCAAGTGGTCGGGGCGATCAACGCCAACCACGCACTGCTGGCCAAGCGCGCCGGTTTCAAGGCGATCTACCTGTCGGGTGGCGGGGTGGCTGCCGGCTCCCTCGGCGTGCCGGACCTGGGTATCACCGGTCTGGATGACGTGCTGACCGATGTCCGCCGCATCACCGACGTCTGCGACCTGCCGCTGCTGGTGGACGTGGACACCGGTTTTGGCGCCTCGGCGTTCAATGTGGCCCGCACCGTCAAGTCGATGATCAAGTTCGGCGCGGCGGCGATTCACATCGAAGACCAGGTCGGCGCCAAGCGCTGCGGCCACCGTCCGAACAAAGAGATCGTGACCCAGCAGGAAATGGTCGACCGCATCAAGGCCGCCGTCGATGCCCGCACCGACGACAGCTTCGTGATCATGGCCCGCACCGACGCATTGGCCGTTGAAGGTCTGGAATCGGCACTGGATCGCGCCGCCGCGTGCATCGAGGCCGGCGCCGACATGATCTTCCCGGAAGCCATCACGGAGCTGGAGATGTACAAGCTGTTCGCCAGTCGCGTGAAGGCGCCGATCCTGGCCAACATCACCGAATTCGGCTCGACGCCGCTGTACACCACCGAGCAGCTTGCGGGAGCAGATGTGTCGCTGGTGCTGTACCCGCTGTCGGCGTTCCGTGCGATGAACAAGGCGGCGGAAAACGTCTACACCGCGATCCGCCGCGACGGCACCCAACAGAGTGTCATCGACACCATGCAGACTCGCATGGAGCTTTACGATCGCATCGATTACCACACCTTCGAGCAAAAGCTCGACGCGTTGTTTGCGGCGAAGAAGTAAGCCGCAACCGTACTCCCTAATAAATTCAAGATTGGAGACAACAATGGCCGAAGCAAAAGTACTCAGTGGCGCCGGGCTCCGGGGCCAGGTCGCCGGGCAAACCGCACTGTCCACCGTGGGCCAGGCCGGTGCCGGGCTGACCTATCGTGGCTACGACGTGCGCGAACTGGCGGCAGACGCACAATTTGAAGAAGTGGCCTACCTGCTGCTCTACGGAGAGCTGCCGACCCAGGCACAGCTCGCCGAGTATCAAGGCAAACTGAGCAAGCTGCGCGACCTGCCGCAAGCGCTGAAAGAAGTGCTGGAACGCATCCCCGCCGACGCCCATCCGATGGACGTGATGCGCACCGGTTGTTCGTTCCTGGGCAACATCGAGCCGGAGAAAGACTTCTCCGAGCAACGCGACAAGACCGACCGCCTGCTGGCTGCCTTCCCGGCGATCATGTGCTACTGGTATCGCTTCAGCCACGACGGCAAACGCATCAACTGCGTGACTGACGAGCAGTCCATCGGCGGCCACTTCCTGCACCTGCTGCACGACAAGAAGCCGAGCGACCTGCACGTCAAGGTGATGAACGTGTCGCTGATCCTCTACGCCGAGCACGAATTCAACGCCTCGACCTTCACCGCTCGGGTGTGTGCGTCGACCCTGTCCGACCTGTATTCCTGCGTCACGGCAGCCATCGGCTCGCTGCGCGGTCCGCTGCACGGCGGCGCCAACGAAGCGGCGATGGAAATGATCGAGCGCTTCTCGTCGCCGGAAGAGGCGATCAAGGGCACCCTCGGCATGCTCGAGCGCAAGGACAAGATCATGGGCTTCGGCCACGCGATCTATAAGGACAGCGATCCGCGCAACGAGGTGATCAAGGGCTGGTCGAAAAAACTCGCTGACGAAGTGGGCGACAAGGTGTTGTTCGCGGTTTCGGAAGCCATCGACAAGACCATGTGGGAGCAAAAGAAACTGTTCCCCAACGCCGACTTCTACCATGCCTCGGCGTACCACTTCATGGGCATCCCGACCAAGCTGTTCACCCCGATCTTCGTCTGCTCGCGCCTGACCGGCTGGGCAGCGCACGTGTTCGAACAGCGCGCCAACAACCGCATCATCCGTCCAAGCGCCGAGTACACCGGCGTCGAACAGCGCAAGTTCGTGCCCATCGAACAGCGCTGACCGGGGAGGGCGCCGGCACAGGCGCCCCCTCTTTGAAACTACCGTGACCGAGTCCTGACCGATGAACACAGAATTTCGCAAGAACCTGCCTGGCACGCCGCTGGACTTTTTCGACGTCCGCGCGGCTGTCGATGCGATCCAGCCTGGCAGCTACGACACCCTGCCATACACCTCTCGCGTGCTGGCGGAAAACCTCGTGCGTCGCTGCGACCCGGCCACGCTCACCGATTCCCTGAAACAACTGATCGAGCGCAAACGCGACCTCGACTTCCCGTGGTTCCCGGCGCGTGTGGTGTGCCACGACATTCTCGGCCAGACCGCGCTGGTGGATCTGGCCGGCCTGCGCGACGCGATTGCCCAGCAGGGTGGCGACCCGGCGCAGGTCAACCCGGTGGTGCCGACCCAACTGATCGTCGACCACTCGCTGGCGGTGGAGGCGGGCGGTTTTGACAAGCTGGCCTTCGAGAAGAACCGCGCCATCGAAGACCGTCGCAACGAAGACCGTTTCCACTTCATCAACTGGACCAAAAAGGCCTTCAAGAACGTTGACGTGATCCCGCCGGGCAACGGCATCATGCACCAGATCAACCTGGAGAAAATGTCCCCGGTGATCCAGGTGCGCGACGGCGTGGCGTTCCCGGATACCTGCGTCGGCACCGACAGCCACACCCCACATGTCGATGCGCTGGGCGTGATCGCCATCGGCGTCGGTGGGCTTGAAGCCGAGAGCGTGATGCTCGGCCGCGCGTCGTGGATGCGCCTGCCGGAAAGCGTTGGCGTCGAACTGACCGGCAAGCTGCAGCCGGGCATCACCGCCACCGACATGGTGCTGGCGCTGACCGAATACCTGCGCAAACAGAAAGTGGTCGGCGCCTGGCTGGAGTTCTTCGGCGAAGGTGCTTCCGCGCTGACCTTGGGCGATCGCGCGACCATCTCCAACATGGCCCCGGAATACGGCGCCACTGCCGCGATGTTCTACATCGACCAGCAGACCATCGACTACCTGAAACTCACCGGTCGTGAAGACCAGCAAGTGCAACTGGTCGAGCAATACGCCAAGCAGATCGGCCTGTGGGCCGACAGCCTGAAGGGCGCGCAGTACGAGCGCGGCCTGACCTTCGATCTGTCTTCGGTGGTGCGTAACATGGCCGGCCCGAGCAACCCGCACGCCCGTGTGGCGGTGTCGGATCTGGCGGCCAAAGGCATCGCCGGCCAGTGGGAAGACGTGCCGGGGCAAATGCCGGACGGCGCGGTGATCATCGCTGCCATCACCAGTTGCACCAACACCAGCAACCCGCGCAACGTGATCGCCGCCGGTCTGCTGGCGCGCAACGCCAACAAGCTCGGCCTGACCCGCAAGCCGTGGGTCAAGTCGTCGCTGGCGCCGGGCTCGAAAACCGTGGCGCTGTACCTCGATGAAGCGGGGCTGACCACGGAACTGGAGCAACTCGGTTTCGGCGTCGTTGCTTTCGCCTGCACCACCTGCAACGGCATGTCCGGCGCGCTGGATCCGGTGATTCAGCAGGAAATCATCGACCGGGATCTGTACGCGACCGCTGTGCTGTCCGGTAACCGTAACTTCGACGGGCGGATTCACCCGTACGCCAAGCAAGCGTTCCTCGCTTCGCCGCCGCTGGTGGTGGCCTACGCGATTGCCGGCACCATCCGCTTCGATATCGAGAAAGATGTGCTGGGCGTGGTCGACGGCAAGGAAATCCGCCTGAAAGACATCTGGCCGAGCGACGAAGAAATCGACGCCGTGGTCAAGTCCTCGGTCAAGCCCGAGCAGTTCCGTCAGGTCTACATCCCGATGTTCGCCATCCATGAAGACACCGGCCCGAAAGTCACGCCGCTGTACGACTGGCGCGAAATGAGCACCTACATCCGCCGTCCGCCGTACTGGGAAGGCGCGCTGGCCGGGGCTCGCCCGCTCAAGGGCATGCGCCCGCTGGCGGTGCTGCCGGACAACATCACCACCGATCACCTGTCGCCGTCGAACGCGATCATGCTCGACAGCGCCGCCGGCGAATACCTGGCGAAAATGGGCCTGCCGGAAGAGGACTTCAACTCTTACGCGACCCACCGTGGCGACCACCTGACCGCGCAGCGCGCGACCTTCGCCAACCCGAAACTGTTCAACGAAATGGTCGTGGAAAACGGCAAGGTCAAACAGGGCTCGCTGGCTCGTGTCGAGCCGGAAGGCAAGGTCATGCGCATGTGGGAAGCCATCGAAACCTACATGGAGCGCAAGCAGCCGCTGATCATCATCGCCGGCGCCGACTACGGTCAGGGTTCGTCCCGCGACTGGGCGGCCAAGGGGGTGCGTCTGGCGGGTGTGGAAGCGATTGCCGCCGAAGGTTTCGAGCGCATTCACCGCACCAACCTGGTGGGCATGGGCGTGTTGCCGCTGGAATTCAAACCGGGCACCGACCGCAAGACCCTGGGCATCGACGGCAGTGAAACCTACGATGTGATCGGCGAGCGCACGCCGCGCGCCGACCTGACGCTGGTGATCCACCGCAAGAACGGCGAACGCGTTGACGTGCCGGTGACCTGCCGCCTCGACACCGCCGAAGAAGTGTCGATCTATGAGGCTGGCGGCGTATTGCAGCGCTTCGCCCAGGACTTCCTCGAAGAGTCGGCGGTTGCCGTTTAAAACAAGCCAGGCGACCAAGGGACGATGAGTCCTTTGGTCCCTTTTGAGGAGCACTCATGGCTCACGCACCACAGATCAGAATCCCCGCCACGTACATGCGTGGCGGCACCAGCAAAGGCGTGTTTTTCAGCCTCAAGGATCTGCCCGAAGCCGCGCAGATTCCCGGCCCGGCCCGCGATGCGCTGTTGCTGCGGGTGATCGGCAGCCCCGACCCCTACGACAAACAGATCGACGGCATGGGCGGCGCCACGTCCAGCACCAGCAAAACCGTGATCCTGTCGAAAAGCATCAAGGCCGATCACGACGTCGATTACCTGTTCGGTCAGGTGTCGATCGACAAGCCGTTCGTGGACTGGAGCGGCAACTGCGGCAACCTGTCGGCGGCGGTCGGTTCGTTCGCCATCAGCAACGGTCTGGTGGACGCCAGCCGCATTCCGCACAACGGCGTGGCGGTGGTTCGCGTGTGGCAGGCCAACATCGGCAAGACCATCATTGCCCATGTGCCGATCACCAACGGTGAAGTCCAGGAAACCGGTGATTTCGAGCTCGACGGCGTGACCTTCCCGGCTGCCGAAGTCCAGGTCGAATTCATGGACCCGGCGGCGGAAGAAGAGGGCGGCGGTGGCTCGATGTTCCCCACCGGCAACCTGATCGACGAGCTGGAAGTGCCGGGCGTCGGTACGTTCAAGGCGACCATGATCAACGCGGGTATCCCGACGATCTTCGTCAACGCCGAAGACATCGGTTACACCGGCACCGAACTGCAGGGCGCGATCAACAGCGATCCGAAAGCGTTGCAGATGTTTGAAACCCTTCGCGCTTATGGCGCGCTGCGCATGGGGCTGATTTCCAGTCTGGATGAAGCGGCCAAGCGTCAACACACGCCTAAGGTTGCGTTTGTCGCCAAACCTGCGGATTACGTGGCGTCGAGTGGCAAAGCCATTGGCGCCGGGGATGTGGATTTGCTCGTGCGGGCGCTGTCGATGGGCAAGCTGCACCACGCGATGATGGGAACGGCGGCGGTGGCGATTGGCACCGCAGCAGCCATCTCGGGCACCTTGGTGAACCTGGCGGCTGGTGGTGTCGAGCGTAATGCGGTGCGCTTCGGACATCCGTCCGGGACGTTGCGCGTCGGGGCTGAGGCCAGCCTGGAAAACGGTGAGTGGGTGGTGAAGAAGGCGATCATGAGCCGCAGTGCGCGGGTCCTCATGGAAGGCTTCGTCCGCGTGCCTGGAGATTCGTTCTAACGAGCAGCAGGTGAGAGCGAGCTTGTTCGCTCTCACCGCAATATGGAGTTCAATAAGAAGAAAATCAGCCCTGAGCCGAGGTCCCATCAACGAACCACTTTCAAGAGTGAATCGAACATGAGCGCCAACGTCGACCTGAACAACCGCCCCGACTACGACCGTGTCCTGCAGGACATCGCCGATTACGTCCTCACCTGCAAAATCCAATCCCCCGAAGCCTTCGATACCGCCCGCAACTGCCTGATGGACACCCTGGGCTGCGGCCTGCTGGCCCTGCGTTTCCCCGAATGCACCAAGCACCTCGGCCCGATTGTCGAAGGCACCGTCGTGCCGTTCGGCGCTCGGGTCCCCGGCACGTCCTATCGCCTCGACCCGGTAAAAGCGGCGTGGGACATCGGCTGCATCGTGCGCTGGCTCGATTACAACGACACCTGGCTCGCCGCTGAGTGGGGCCATCCGTCGGACAACCTCGGCGGGATTCTCGCGGTGGCCGATCACCTGTCGCAAAAGCGCCTGGCTAATGGCGAAGCGCCGCTGACCGTGGGCGATGTACTCGAAGCCATGATCATGGCCCACGAGATTCAAGGTGTGATCGCCCTGGAAAACTCCTTCAATCGTGTAGGCCTCGACCACGTCATCCTGGTGAAAGTCGCCTCGACGGCCGTGACCGCCAAACTGATGGGTGCCAACCGCGAGCAACTGTTATCGGCGTTGTCTCATGCGTTCGCCGACGGTCAGGCATTGCGCACGTACCGCCATGCGCCGAACGCCGGTTCGCGCAAATCCTGGGCGGCGGGGGATGCTTCGAGCCGGGGCGTGCGGCTGGCGGATATCGCGATGCGCGGCGAAATGGGGATTCCCGGCGTCTTGAGTGCCAGGCAGTGGGGCTTTTACGACGTTTTGTTCAGCCACACCAACAACGATCTGGCGCTCAAACCGGAAGACAAGCGCGCCTTCAGCTTCTCGCGGCCGTTCGGCAGCTACGTGATGGAAAACGTGCTGTTCAAGATCAGCTTCCCCGCCGAATTTCACGCGCAAACCGCTTGCGAAGCGGCTGTGGCGCTGCACCCTCAGGTGCGCAACCGACTGCATGAAATCGACCGGATCGTCATCACCACCCACGAATCGGCGATCCGCATCATTTCCAAGGTCGGGCCGCTGGCCAACGCCGCTGATCGCGATCACTGCCTTCAGTACATGACCGCCGTGCCGCTGGCGTTCGGCAATCTGGTGGCCGAGCAGTACGAAGACGATTTCCACAAGGCCCATCCGATCATCGATGTGCTGCGCGAAAAAATGGTCATTGTCGAAGATCCGCGCTTCACCCGCGAATACCTGGAGGCTGACAAACGCTCGATTGCCAACGCGGTGCAGGTGTTTTTCAAGGACGGTTCGAGCACGGAAAACGTGGTGGTGGAGTACCCGATCGGGCATCGCCGGCGTCGCGCCGAGGGCATTCCATTGCTGGAGGACAAATTCAGGGCAAATCTGGCGACCCGCTTCACCGGGCAGCGCAGCGGGGAGATTGTTGCGTTGTGCAAGGATCAGGCGCGGCTCGAGGCCACGCCGGTGAACCGGTTTATGGATTTATGGGTTATTTGAAGCGCCGCTCGACGCCTTTCTCCACGAGGATCTTCGCGGAAATCTCTTCCACCGAAAAATGCGTGGAGTTGATGTTCGGGATGTTCTCGCGGCGGAACAGGTTTTCCACCTCGCGCACTTCGAACTCGCACTGGGCGTAGCTCGAATAACGGCTGTTGGGCTTGCGTTCGTTGCGGATTGCGGTGAGGCGGTCCGGGTCGATGGTCAGGCCGAACAGCTTGTGCTGGTGGGCGCGCAGGGCGGCCGGCAGTTGCAGGCGTTCCATGTCGTCTTCGGTCAGCGGATAGTTGGCTGCGCGGATGCCAAATTGCATCGCCATGTACAGACACGTCGGCGTCTTACCACAACGCGACACGCCCACTAGTATCAGGTCGGCCTTGTCGTAATAGTGGGTGCGGGCGCCGTCGTCGTTGTCGAGGGCGAAGTTCACCGCCTCGATCCGCTCCATGTAATTGGAGTTGTGGCCGATGGAGTGGGACTTGCCGACGGTGTAGGAAGAATGCTCGGTCAGTTCCTGCTCGAGCGGGGCGAGGAACGTCGAGAAAATGTCGATCATGAAACCATTGGAGGTTGCGAGAATCTCACGGATGTCCTGATTGACGATGGTGTCGAAGATAATCGGCCGGAAACCGTCGGTTTCAGCGGCTTTGTCGATTTGTTGTACCATGGCCCGCGCTTTTTCAACGCTGTCGATGTACGGTCGCGTGAATTTGCTGAAGGTAATGTTTTCGAACTGCGCCAGAAGGCTTTGACCCAGGGTTTCGGCGGTGATGCCGGTGCCATCGGAGATAAAGAAAGCAGATCGTTTCATTTGCACCTTGGGCCTTAAGCTAATGAGCATTTCTGGATATGATAGGCGCGGTTTGCCGGCCGCCATTGGCCCGCATTCTCACTTATTTTCCAGGTCCAGGCCATACAGCCGGCCAATGCTCCCCCGAGCCGCCGGTTTCTGAGCTTTTCCAACACAGTTAGTGGAGAGATCACCTTGGTAGAGTACGTAGTTTCCCTCGATAAGCTCGGCAAACACGATGTTGAGCATGTGGGGGGCAAGAACGCATCCCTGGGCGAGATGATCAGTAACCTGGCCGGTGCCGGTGTTTCGGTCCCCGGCGGCTTCGCCACCACCGCGCAAGCCTATCGCGACTTCCTGGAACTGAGCGGTCTGAACGATCAGATCCACAAGGCCCTCGATGCGCTGGACGTCGATGACGTCAATGCCCTGGCCAAGACGGGCGCCCAGATCCGCCAATGGATCATGGAAGCCGAATTCCCTGAAAAACTGAACACCGAGATCCGCACCGCGTTCGCCGCGTTGTCGGCCGGCAATCCTGACGTGGCCGTGGCGGTGCGTTCCTCCGCCACCGCCGAAGACCTGCCGGACGCTTCGTTCGCCGGTCAGCAGGAAACCTTCCTGAACATCCGTGGCGTCGAAAACGTCATCCGCGCGGCCAAGGAAGTGTTCGCATCCCTGTTCAACGACCGTGCCATTTCCTACCGCGTCCACCAGGGCTTCGACCACAAGCTGGTCGCCCTGTCGGCCGGCGTGCAGCGCATGGTGCGTTCGGAAACCGGCACCGCCGGCGTGATGTTCACCCTCGATACCGAATCCGGCTTCCGTGACGTGGTGTTCATCACCGGCGCCTACGGCCTGGGCGAAACCGTTGTACAAGGCGCGGTGAACCCGGACGAATTCTATGTCCACAAGGGCACGCTGGAAGCCGGTCGCCCGGCGATCCTGCGTCGCAACCTGGGCAGCAAGGCCATCAAGATGATTTACGGCGACGAGGCCAAGGCCGGTCGTTCCGTGAAAACCGTTGATGTCGACAAGACCGACCGCGCGCGTTTCTGCCTGACCGACGCAGAAGTCAGCGAGCTGGCCAAGCAGGCGATGATCATCGAGAAGCACTATGGCTGCCCGATGGACATCGAGTGGGCCAAGGACGGTGACGACGGCAAGCTGTACATCGTGCAGGCCCGTCCGGAAACCGTGAAGAGCCGCACCCAGGCCAACGTCATGGAGCGTTACCTGCTGAAAGAAACCGGCACCGTGCTGGTGGAAGGTCGTGCCATCGGCCAGCGCATCGGCGCGGGCAAGGTGCGGATCATCAAGGACGTCTCCGAGATGGACAAGGTCCAGCCGGGCGACGTGCTGGTCTCCGACATGACCGACCCGGACTGGGAACCGGTCATGAAGCGCGCCAGCGCCATCGTCACCAACCGTGGCGGTCGTACCTGCCACGCGGCGATCATCGCCCGTGAGCTGGGAATCCCGGCGGTCGTCGGTTGCGGCAACGCCACCCAACTGCTGAAGGATGGCCAGGGCGTGACCGTGTCCTGCGCCGAAGGCGACACCGGTTACATCTTCGAAGGCGAACTGGGCTTCGACATCAAGAAGAACTCCGTCGACGCCATGCCGGAACTGCCGTTCAAGATCATGATGAACGTCGGCAACCCGGACCGCGCCTTCGACTTCGCGCAGCTGCCGAACGCCGGTGTGGGCCTGGCCCGTCTGGAATTCATCATCAACCGCATGATCGGCGTGCACCCGAAAGCGCTGTTGAATTACGACAGCCTGCCGCAGGACATCAAGGACAGCGTCGACAAGCGCATCGCCGGTTACGACGATCCGGTCGGCTTCTATGTCGAGAAACTGGTTGAGGGCATCAGTACGCTGGCCGCTGCGTTCGCACCGAAGAAGGTCATCGTGCGTCTGTCGGACTTCAAGTCCAACGAATACGCCAACCTGATCGGCGGCAAGCTGTACGAGCCGGAAGAAGAAAACCCGATGCTGGGCTTCCGTGGCGCTTCGCGGTACATCAGCGAATCGTTCCGGGACTGCTTCGAACTCGAGTGCCGTGCGCTGAAACGTGTGCGCAACGAGATGGGCCTGACCAACGTCGAAATCATGGTGCCGTTCGTCCGTACTCTGGGCGAAGCCAGTCAGGTGGTGGATCTGCTCGCCGAAAACGGCCTGGCCCGTGGCGACAACGGTCTGCGCGTGATCATGATGTGCGAACTGCCGTCCAACGCGATCCTGGCCGAAGAATTCCTCGAGTTCTTCGACGGGTTCTCGATCGGCTCCAACGACCTGACTCAGCTGACCCTGGGCCTGGACCGTGACTCCGGGATCATCGCGCACCTGTTCGACGAGCGTAATCCGGCGGTCAAGAAGTTGCTGGCCAACGCGATTGCCGCATGCAACAAGGCCGGAAAATACATCGGCATCTGCGGTCAGGGTCCTTCGGACCACCCGGATCTGGCCAAGTGGCTGATGGAGCAGGGCATCGAAAGCGTGTCGCTGAACCCGGACACCGTGCTGGAAACCTGGTTCTTCCTTGCCGAAGGCCAGGCGGCGGAATAAGCCGTGAATCAAGCTTCGGCCCGTTGAACCGGGTCGAGGCTTTAAGATTGAAGTAGGGCGAGCTCTCCGGATGCCGCCCTTTTTTGTGCAAGAGCATTATGCAAAGCAGCAGCAACCTATTTCCTGTCGCCCTGATCAGCGCCGAGCGACGCGGTGATCTGAGCGAAGACGTTTATCGTTTGAAACCGGGCAACAGCCCTGACTGGTCCGTGGAGATCGCGGTGACCCGTCTCGGTATGGCCGATGAGCCGGCGTCGCGCGGCGTGCCGGTGATCTTGCTGCACGGCAGTTTTTCCAATCGGCGCTTCTGGTTCTCGCCGAAGGGCCTGGGCCTGGGCGCGTATCTGACGCGTCTGGGTTTCGATGTGTGGATCCCGGAAATGCGCGGTCACGGTCTGTCCCGGCGCAACGAGGACTACCGTCGCAACCGGGTCGCCGACTACGCCCGTTACGATCTGCCGGCGATCGCGGCGTTCGTCCGAGAGCAGAGCGGGCAGATTCCGCACTGGATCGGCCACTCGCTGGGAGGCATCACGCTGGCGGCTGCGCTGGGCGGCGAATACCTTGGCGAGCCTGCGGTTGCGTCGGCGGCGTTTTTCGGCACCCAGGTCAGCCGTACTTACTGGCCGCTGAAGATTCCGCCGGTGGAGTGGAGCGGGCGCTTCATTCTCAAGCGTTTTGCCCAGTTGTCCGGCTCGCGGCTCAAGCGCGGCCCCGAGGACGAGCCGATCGGCCTGGCGCTGGAAAGCATGCGCTGGTACGGGCTGTTCGGCCGTTTTGGCGACAAGGACAAGGATTGGTGGGCCGGCCTTGCCGATGTGCAGGTGCCGGTGCTGGCAGTGAGCGCGGCGGGGGATCATCAGGATCCGGCCTGGGCGTGCCGGAAGCTGTTCGAACAGATCGGTTCCGAGCACAAGCAGTTCATCAACCTGGGCCGTGAGCAGGGTTTCAACGATCAGTTCGGGCATGTCGAGATGCTGGTCAGCAAGGCGGCGCAGGCTGAGGTCTGGCCACTGGTGGCGCGTTGGCTGGCGGATCAGCACACGCCGTTGCTCGGCGAGAAGCCGGATCTGGCGACAGCGGTGTAGGCGAAGTGCCCTGAAAAGAGCATTTCGTTCGAATCGGCTTGCGGCTAAGATATGACGCTATGGACGGTTCTGGTCATATTTGGTGACTGTTTCGCTATTACGTTTCAGCCTGTGTTCAGGTTCGTTCAGCGACCATGACATGGGCTAAGGTAAACAGCGACCGTTGGGACTCGTTTCAAAAGAGTGCGACATCCTTGATCGTTTTCCTTGTTACAGGAGTTTTTCGATGAACCATTACCTTACGCCTGACCTGTGCGACGCCTATCCGGAGCTGGTCCAGGTGCTGGAACCGATGTTCAGCAATTTCGGCGGCCGTGATTCGTTCGGCGGCGAAATCGTGACCATCAAGTGCTTCGAAGACAACTCGCTGGTCAAGGAACAAGCGGAACTCAAGGGTAACGGCAAAGTGCTGGTGGTCGATGGCGGTGGTTCGCTGCGCTGCGCGCTGCTGGGCGATATGATCGCCGAGAAAGCCTCGAAAAACGGGTGGGAAGGGCTGGTGATTTATGGCTGCATCCGTGATGTGGATGTCATCGCTCAGACCGATCTCGGCGTTCAGGCGTTGGCCAGCCATCCGAAAAAGACTGACAAACGCGGTCTCGGCGACCTCAACGTACCCGTGACTTTCGCGGGCGTCACTTTCCAGCCCGGCCAGTACCTCTATGCGGACAACAACGGCGTGATCATCTCGCCAAGCCCGCTGAAAATGCCTGAATAAATCGCGGTAACCACAGGGGTGAGGATGTTCGAGGAAGAAAACGCGCAATGGGGGCTGGTGCATGCCCTGGTGCTGGACGGTAAAGGCGGTGCGCGTTCGATAGCCCGGACTGATCTCGACGATTTGCAGCTGCAGGCCCATGAAAGCCTGTGGTTGCATTGGGATCGCAGTCACCCGCAGACCCAGACCTGGCTGCGCAAATCCAGTGGGCTCAACGAGTTCACCTGCGACCTGCTGCTGGAAGAAAACACCCGTCCACGTCTGTTGCCGCTGCCGGACTCCGAGCTGTTGCTGTTTTTGCGCGGGGTCAATCTCAACCCGGGCGCCGAGCCGGAAGACATGGTGTCAGTGCGGATTTTTGCCTCGGCCCGGCGGGTGATTTCCCTGCGCTTGCGTCCATTGCGCGCCACCGATGAATTATTGGTGATGCTGGGTGAGGGCAAGGGGCCGAAAACCTCGTCCGAACTGATGCTTTATCTGGCGCAATTCCTCACCAACAAGGTGCAGGATCTTGTGACTTGCCTCTCCGAAGTGGTCGATGAAGAGGAAGAAAAACTGGATGCCGACGAACGGTATACTCCGGAGCATGGCGCCATTTTGCACATCCGTCGCCGGGCCGCCGGACTGAAGCGTTTTCTGGCACCGCAACGGGATATTTTCGGACAACTGACGCGAATAAAACTGCCGTGGTTCGTCGATGACGATGCCGACTACTGGAACGAATTGAATAACAGCCTGACTCGTTATCTCGAAGAGCTCGAATTGACTCGGGAGCGTGTGGGGCTTGTGCTGGAGGCCGAAGACCGGCGCCTGAGCGTGCACATGAATCGCACGATGTATCGTTTCGGGATCATCACCTGCATCTTCTTGCCGATGAGTTTTATTACCGGTCTGTTGGGCATAAACGTTGGCGGAATACCGTTCGCCAGCAGCCCTTATGGTTTCCTGATCGCTTGCCTGACAGTGCTCGCCCTGGCGCTCGGCCAGTGGTGGTTGTTCCGCCGATTGCGCTGGGTCTGACGATGCACCATGTGACCCGACCAAATTTGCCCGCGTCTTTCACAGACATCACGAGAGGTGCGTATGCACGATCCGTTTGAACAGTCTTTGCGCGACATGCTCAACGCCTCGCCGTCCGGTCGCGACGACGATGCCTGCCTGGGCCGCGTACTCAAAACCGCCAACCGCCAGGTGGGTGCCGGCGATCTCTTCAGCCTGCTGGGCCGCTGGCTGCCCGCGCTTATGATCGCCCTGAACAACGGCTCGGCCCATGTCGCGCCGGTCTCCCGTCTCCGTAAACCTACCGCTCGCACTGCTGATAAGGCTGATTGAATATGGAACTTGATCTCTGGACTCAGAGCCTCGTCACTGCAATGACTGCGTTGTGGACCAAAGTCGCTAACTTCATTCCGAACCTGTTCGGCGCACTGGTTGTGCTGCTGTTGGGTTTCGTCGTGGCCAAGCTGCTCGATACCTTGCTGTCCAAACTGCTGGCCAAACTGGGTCTCGATCGCCTGATGGGCGGCACCGGCCTGACCAAATTGATGTCCCGCGCCGGGCTGCAAGTGCCGATCTCCACGTTGATCGGCAAAATCGTCTATTGGTTCGTTCTGCTGATTTTTCTTGTTTCTGCAGCAGAATCCCTTGGACTTGAGCGAGTTTCAGCTACGCTTGACATGCTGGCGCTGTATTTACCGAAAGTATTCGGTGCCGCGCTGGTGTTGCTTGTGGGTGTCCTGCTTGCGCAACTGGCCAACGGCCTGGTACGCGGGGCGGCAGAAGGCGTAGGCCTGGACTACGCTTCAGGACTTGGGCGAATTGCCCAGGGCCTGGTAATCATCATCAGCATTTCGGTCGCGATCAGTCAGCTGGAGGTCAAGACCGACCTGCTGAACCATGTGATCGTCATCGTATTGATTACCGTTGGTCTGGCGGTTGCGCTGGCGATGGGTTTGGGAAGCCGGGAAATTGCCGGTCAGATTCTTGCGGGAATCTATGTGCGTGAGTTGTATCAGGTTGGGCAACAAGTGCGTATTGGCGAGGTCGAAGGCCAGATCGAAGAGATCGGCACGGTTAAGACCACATTGCTGACCGATGAGGGTGAGCTAGTCTCTCTCTCCAATCGGATCCTGCTGGAACAGCATGTGAGTAGCCGCTAACCCGGCAAACCCTGCTAATGTATGCCGCCGCAAAATGCCAGCCGTCGCTGGCTGCGGTGGACATTGACCTGACTGTCGGCACGACTTGTTTTGAATAAAGCCCAAACGCTATCCACGCGCTACGACCCCCGCGAGCTCTCTGATGAGGAGTTGGTCGCGCGCTCGCATACCGAGCTTTTTCACGTGACGCGCGCGTACGAAGAACTGATGCGGCGTTACCAGCGGACATTATTTAATGTTTGTGCGCGATATCTCGGGAACGATCGCGACGCAGACGATGTCTGTCAGGAAGTGATGTTGAAGGTGCTGTACGGCCTGAAGAACTTCGAGGGGAAATCGAAGTTCAAGACATGGCTATACAGCATCACTTACAACGAATGCATCACACAGTATCGGAAGGAACGGCGAAAGCGTCGCTTGATGGACGCACTGAGTCTTGACCCTCTCGAGGAAGCGTCCGAAGAAAAGGCGCCGAAACCCGAGGAGAAGGGCGGACTGGATCGCTGGCTGGTGTATGTGAACCCGATTGACCGGGAAATTCTGGTGCTACGATTTGTCGCAGAGCTGGAGTTTCAGGAGATCGCAGACATCATGCACATGGGTTTGAGTGCGACAAAAATGCGTTACAAGCGTGCTCTTGATAAATTGCGTGAGAAATTTGCAGGTATTGCTGAAACTTAGTTCGGCGCAAATATCTCTTACGTGTAGGCAAGTTCTGATAGACTTGCCGCCGAGTTGTCCCCCGGTTTGCGGGACTGCTTCACAATCACCAGATGGGGATTTAACGGATGAAACTGAAAAACACCTTGGGCTTGGCCATTGGTTCTTTGATTGCCGCCACTTCTTTCGGCGCTCTGGCACAAGGCCAAGGCGCAGTTGAAATCGAAGGCTTCGCAAAGAAAGAACAATTCGACAGCGCTCGTGACTTCAAGAACAACGGCAACCTGTTCGGCGGTTCGGTCGGTTACTTCCTGACCGACGACGTTGAACTGCGTCTGGCCTACGACGAAGTGCACAACGTACGTGCTGACGATGGCAAGAACGTCAAGGGCGCCAACACCGCTCTGGACGCTCTGTACCACTTCAACAACCCAGGCGACATGCTGCGTCCATACGTTTCGGCCGGTTTCTCTGACCAGAGCATCGACCAGAACGGTTCGAACGGTCGTAACCGTTCCACCTTCGCCAACCTGGGCGCTGGTGCCAAGCTGTACTTCACCGACAACTTCTACGCCCGTGCTGGCGTTGAAGCTCAGTACAACATCGACCAGGGCGACACCGAGTGGGCTCCTAGCGTCGGTATCGGTGTGAACTTCGGTGGCGGCTCCAAGCCAGCTGCTGCTCCAGTTCCAGCACCCGCTGAAGTCTGCTCCGACAGCGACAACGACGGCGTGTGCGACAACGTTGACAAGTGCCCGGACACCCCAGCCAACGTAACTGTTGACGCTGATGGCTGCCCTGCAGTTGCCGAAGTTGTTCGTGTTGAGCTGGACGTGAAGTTCGACTTCGACAAGTCGGTTGTGAAGCCAAACAGCTACGGCGACATCAAAAACTTGGCTGACTTCATGAAGCAGTACCCATCCACCACCACTACTGTTGAAGGTCACACTGACTCCGTCGGTCCTGACGCTTACAACCAGAAACTGTCCGAGCGTCGTGCAAACGCCGTTAAGCAAGTTCTGACCAACCAGTACGGTGTTGAATCGTCCCGCGTCAACTCTGTTGGCTACGGCGAGTCCCGCCCAGTTGCCGACAACGCTACTGACGCTGGCCGCGCTGTTAACCGTCGCGTAGAAGCGCAGGTTGAAGCTCAAGCTAAGTAATTAGCTGCCGCTGCGAGAAAAGCCCGGCTCAGGCCGGGCTTTTCTTTGCCTGCGATTTGATGAAACCAGAGCTTGTCAGGCCAGTCGATCGGCTGCCCAGTCAATCGAATCGACCTGGGTCGCAGCGGCTGCGACGGCGCCTATGACCAGAATCGCAGGGCTCCTGAGCTGGAAGCCAAGGGCATCGTCTTCCATCGCTGTCAGATCGCTGCGGCATTCGCGCTGTTCTGGCAACGAGGCATTCTCGATCATTGCCACCGGCGTATCCGCCGCCATCCCCCCCGCCAACAACTGCTCGCGAATCTCGCCGAGCTTCGCCACCCCCATGTAAATCACCAGCGTCGTGCCGCCCTGCGCCAAGGCCCGCCAGTTCAACTGGCTGTCGTCCTGGGTATGGGCCGTGACCAGCGTCACGCCCCGTGCGACGCCGCGCAATGTCAGCGGAATATCGCACTGGGTCGCGCCGGCCAGTCCGGCGGTGATGCCATTGACCAGTTCCACCTCGACCCCGCGCTCGCGCAACCACTGCGCTTCCTCGCCCCCGCGCCCGAAAATGCACGGGTCACCGCCCTTGAGCCGCACCACGCATTTGCCCTGACGGGCGTAACGCAACATTAACCGATGAATGAACGCCTGGGGCGTCGAGCGGCAGCCGCCGCGTTTGCCGACCGCGATGATCCGCGCAGCCGGGCAATGCTCCAGCACCGCTTCATTGACCAGATCATCGATCAGCACCACCTCGGCTTCGCGCAAGGCCCGCACCGCTTTGAGCGTCAGCA
The DNA here is from genome assembly GCF_046487845.1 of Pseudomonas sp. PHC1. NCBI lineage: Bacteria > Pseudomonadati > Pseudomonadota > Gammaproteobacteria > Pseudomonadales > Pseudomonadaceae > Pseudomonas > Pseudomonas sp. PHC1. Next base: position 150,890 of record NZ_JBJXHJ010000009.1, on the reverse strand, counting down.
GTTCCGGATCACCGGGACCCGCGCCCACCAGCCAGACTTTCGCGTTCATGGTGTTTTCCTCTTCAGATGACGGCGACCGGACGCACTTCAGCGGCCAGCAAACGCTTGATTTCCGGGACGCAGGAACCGCATTGCGTGCCGCACCCCAATGTATTTTTCAAACCCTGCAGATCCAGACCTTCACGGATACCGGCGCAGACCGCGCTGTGGCTGACGTTCTTGCAGTTGCACAGGGTCTTGTCCGCCACAACCTGCGCGCCGGCATTGCCCGGCGGTGCACTCATCGGTGCCAGCAGCCAGCGCCGCAGTTGTTCGTCGGCGCGGCCTTCCAGCCACAGACCTTGCAACCAGTGCTGGGCGAGGGTTTCACCGGCCAGGCGGATCGCGGTGATTCGTCCGTTTTCGATGCGCACCCGTTTGCCGATGGCGCGGCGAGGATCGTCATAAGCCAGCACCGGCCCGTCGATCAGGGCCAGGCACTGGTCGATTTCACCCAGCAATCGCGGCTCGGGTGCCACGGCGCTGGCTGCGCGTATCAGCAACGCAGGCCGTTCACGTCCGACAAGGCTGAGACTTGCGTAGGAAAACGCCTCACAGAGCGGTCGAAGTGCCTCTAAATGCCGTTGAACATCGCCCTCGATCAGTGCGAACAGTTGCCATGGCAAGTCCACCGATTCCAGCCGCACACCGCTGTGCTTGAGTTCCGGTTGTTTCGACAAAGGATCGAAGGCGGGCAGGGTCAGGCTGTTCACGCCGCCCTTGAGGAAACGATCGCCCCAGTGCATCGGCAGGAATGCCTGGCCCGGACGCACACTGTCATCGCTGGCGACCGCCACGATCACCGCGCCCCGACGACTTTTCAGGTTCACCAGATCCCCCGGCTGCAAGCGGTGGCGGCGCAATTCGTCCGGGTGCAGGCTCAACGCCGCTTCACTGACATGGCCGAATAACTGCGCCGCCGTTCCGGTGCGGCTCATACCGTGCCATTGATCACGCAGGCGACCGGTGATCAGGGTCAGTGGAAAGCGCGCGTCGCGTTGTTCCTTGGCGGCGCGATAGGGATCGGCAACGAATCGCGCGCGCCCGTTCGCTGTAGGAAAGATCCCGTCGCCATACAACCGGGCTGTGCCTTGGCGAGCGCCAGCGGGGAAGGGCCATTGCTGTGGCCCCAGCTCATCAATCAACTGATGGCTGATCCCGGACAAATCCAGATCGCGCCCCCGGGTCAGTTGTTTGTATTCGTCAAACAGTTGCGCCGATTGCTCGAAGGCAAACAGACCCGGTTGTTGCGGGCGCAGACGTTTCTCAAGGCGTTGTGCGAAATCTACCGTGATCGCCCAGTCCGGGCGCGCTTCACCCGGTGCGGCAATGGCCTGGCGGACGTGGGAAATCCGCCGCTCGGAGTTGGTTACCGAGCCTTCCTTCTCGCCCCAACTGGCCGCCGGCAGCAACAGATCGGCAAACGCGGCGGTTTCGGTGGTGCGAAACGCCTCCTGCAACACTACGAACGGGCAAGCCTCCAGCGCGGCGCGCACGGCGTTCTGGTCCGGCATCGATTGCGCGGGGTTGGTGCAGGCAATCCACAACGCCTTGATCTGGCCGCTGCGCACCTGTTCAAACAGTTCGATGGCGCTGAGACCTGTATTTTCCGGCAGCTTATCCACACCCCAATACGCCGCCACTTCGGCACGGTGCTCCGGGTTGGCCACTTCACGATGCCCGGGCAACAGATTGGACAGACTGCCGGTTTCGCGTCCGCCCATGGCATTTGGCTGACCGGTCAGGGAGAAAGGTCCTGCACCCGGCCGGCCGATTTGCCCGGTGGCCAGGTGCAGATTGATCAGCGCGCTGTTCTTTGCACTACCGGCGGTGGACTGGTTCAGGCCCATGCACCACAGCGACAGAAAACTCGGTGAAGTGCCGATCCATTCGGCGCATTGCTGCAACTGCTCGACACTGATCCCGCACAGCTGCGAAACCATCGCCGGGGTGTAATCGCGCACCAGGCTTTTCAGCTCGGCGAGGCCATCGGTGTGGGCCTGGATGAAGTCGCGGTCGATCCAGTCTTCCCACAACAGCAGATGCAAAATCCCATGGAACAACGCGACATCGGTGCCCGGCAGAATCGCCAGATGCAGGTCGGCCAGGTCGCAGGTGTCGGTGCGCCGTGGGTCGATGACGATGACTTTCATCTGCGGGCGGTGGGATTTGGCTTCTTCGAGGCGGCGAAAAAGCACCGGATGAGCGTAGGCCATGTTGCTGCCGACGATCACCACGCAATCGCTCAACTCCAGGTCTTCGTAGCTGCACGGTGGTGCGTCGGCGCCGAGGCTGCGCTTGTAGCCGACCACTGCGGAAGACATGCACAGCCGCGAATTGCTGTCGATGTTATTGGTGCCGACCAGCGCCCGCGCCAGTTTGTTGAAAGCGTAGTAATCCTCGGTCAGCAACTGCCCGGAGATGTAGAACGCCACGCTGTCCGGGCCGTGTTCGGCGATGGTGTCGGCGAACACGTTGGCGGCATGTTCCAGCGCGGTGTCCCAGTCGCAACGACTGCGCGTCAGGGCTTTGCCCAGGCGCAATTCCGGGTACAGCGCTCGGGCCGCCAGGTCGCCGGTCAGGTGCAGGGTCGAGCCTTTGCTGCACAGTTTGCCGAAGTTGGCCGGATGCGCCGGATCGCCGCTGACGCCGAGAATGCGCTCGCCGTCATGCTCGATCAGCACGCCGCAGCCGACCCCGCAATAGCAGCAGGTCGAGGCGGTCGTCTGGCGGTTCATCAGACGGCATCCCGCAGGGCCAGTTGCACGCGGCCGTTTTCGACCCGGGCCGGGTGATGGTGCGCGCAGCCGACGTCCGGCGCCTGGGCTTCGCCGGATTGCAGGTCGATCTGCCAGTTGTGCAGCGGGCAGGCGACACGCTTGCCGTAGATCAGTCCTTGGGACAATGGGCCGCCCTTGTGCGGGCAGCGGTCATCGAGTGCGAAAACTTCGTCGTCGCTTGTGCGAAAGATCGCAATGTCACCCTTGGGGCCGGCGATGATCCGCGAACCGAGTGCGTTGATCTCTTCCAGGGCACAGATATCGAGCCAGTTCATGCCGGCACCTCCAGGTTTTTCACAGGGATCACGTCGAATTCTTTCTTCAGTTGCGGCTGCGCCAGGCGCTCTTTCCACGGGTCCTGTTCGAACGACAGGGAGAATTGCAGGCGCTCGTTCAGTGCTTTGCGGCGCTCGGGATCTTCCAGCACGGCTTTCTTGATGTGCTCCATGCCGACCCGTTGCAGGTAGTGCACGGTGCGTTCGAGGTAGAAGGCTTCTTCGCGGTACAGCTGCAGGAACGCGCCGTTGTATTCGCGCACTTCCTCGGCGGTCTTGAGCTTGACGAAGAACTCGGCGACTTCGGTCTTGATCCCGCCGTTGCCGCCGATGTACATCTCCCAGCCGGAATCGACGCCGATAATTCCCACGTCCTTGATCCCCGCTTCCGAACAGTTGCGCGGGCATCCAGAGACCGCCAGCTTCACTTTGTGCGGCGACCACATGTTGAACAGGTCGTGTTCGAGGTCGATGCCCAGCTGGGTCGAATTCTGCGTGCCGAAGCGGCAGAACTCGCTGCCGACGCAGGTTTTCACGGTGCGGATCGATTTGCCGTAGGCGTGGCCGGACGGCATGTCGAGGTCTTTCCACACGCCGGGCAGGTCCTGTTTCTTGATCCCCAGCAGGTCGATGCGCTGGCCGCCGGTGACCTTGACCATCGGCACCTGATATTTGTCCGCCACGTCGGCGATCCGTCGCAGTTCCGACGGATTGGTCACGCCGCCCCACATCCGTGGCACCACCGAATAGGTGCCGTCCTTCTGGATGTTGGCGTGGGCCCGCTCGTTGATCAGGCGCGACTGCGGATCGTCCTTGGCTTCGCCGGGCCAGGTGGAAATCAGGTAGTAGTTGAGGGCCGGGCGGCAGGTGGCGCAACCGTTCGGAGTGCGCCAGTTGAGGTAGCTCATGGTGCCGGCGATGGTCAGCAGGTGCTGTTCGCGGATGGCCTGGCGAATCTGGCCGTGGTTGAGGTCGCTGCAACCGCAGATGGCTTTTTCGCTTTTCGGTTTGACGTCCGCCGCGCCGCCGACGGTGTTGATCAGGATCTGCTCGACCAGCCCGGCGCAGGAACCGCAGGAACTGGCGGCCTTGGTGTGTTTCTTCACTTCGTCGACGCTGAACAGGCCGTGTTCCTGAATCGCCTTGACGATGGTGCCCTTGCACACGCCGTTGCAGCCGCAGACTTCGGCGTTGTCGGCCATGCTCATGGCTTTGTCCTGGCCCTGATGTCCTACGTCACCCAAGGCATGCTCCATAGAAGAAGAGCCGCCGAACATCAGGTGATCGCGGATCTGCCGAATGTCGTGATTCTCACGAATCTGCCGGAAATACCAACCGCCATCTGCCGTATCGCCGTACAGACAGGCGCCGACCAAAACGTCATCCTTGATCACCAGTTTTTTGTACACCCCGCCGATCGGGTCGGAGAGGGTGATGGTTTCGGTGCCTTCGCCGCCCATGAAGTCGCCGGCGGAAAACAGGTCGATGCCGGTGACCTTCAATTTGGTCGATGTCACCGAGCCCTGATAACGGGCGAAACCCAGTTGCGCCAGGTGGTTGGCGCAGACCTTGGCCTGTTCGAACAACGGTGCGACCAGGCCGTAAGCGATGCCGCGATGGCTGGCGCATTCGCCGATGGCATAGATGCGTGGGTCGTAGGTTTGCAGGGTGTCGTTGACCAGAATCCCGCGGTTGCACGGGATGCCGGCTTTTTCCGCGAGTTCGGTGTTGGGGCGAATGCCGGCAGCCATCACTACCAGATCGGCAGGAATGATGTCGCCGTTCTTGAACTGCACCGAGCCGACCCGACCATTGCCGGCGTCGTGCAGGGCCTGGGTCTGCTCGCTCAGGCGAAAGTGCAGGCCGCGGGCTTCGAGGGCGGTTTGCAGGAGCTGGCCGCTGGTCTTGTCCAGTTGCCGCTCCAGCAGCCACTCACCAAGGTGCACCACGGTGACGTGCATGCCGCGCAGCATCAGGCCGTTGGCCGCTTCGAGGCCGAGCAGGCCGCCGCCGATCACCACGGCGTGTTTGTGGGTTTTGGCGGTGTCGATCATGGCCTGGGTGTCGGCGATGTCGCGGTAGCCGATCACGCCCTGCAACGTGTTGCCGGGGATTGGCAGGATGAACGGGGTCGAGCCGGTGGCGATCAGCAGGCGATCGTATTCGGCCTCGGTGCCGTCTTCGGCGATCACCCGGCGCTTGACCCGGTCGATCTCCACGACTTTGCGGTTGAGCAGCAGTTTGATGCCGTTTTCCAAATACCAGTCGAGGTCGTTCAGCACGATCTCTTCGAAGGTCTGCTCGCCGGCCAATACCGGCGACAACAGGATGCGGTTGTAGTTGGTGTGCGGTTCGGCGCCGAAGACCGTGATGTCGTACAGCTCGTTGCTCAGCTTGAGCAATTCTTCCAGGGTGCGGACCCCGGCCATGCCATTGCCGATCATCACCAGTTTGAGTTTTTTCATCAGGTTCTCCGGGAGCATCGGGCTTGCCTCTTGTGGGCAGTCAGGCCTTGCTCGACAAAAATGGCGCAAACAAAAAAGGCGTCCCGCCAGTTACCTAGCGAGGACGCCTTTGTCCTTGTCCCGTTCTCTCGGGAAGCCTGGCCTTCGTCGTTGAAGGTCGGGCTTTATGTCAGTTGAAAACGGTAATGCAGTGGTTGTGCCAAGTCGCGGCGGGCCGCGAATTCACTGGGGTAATGCTGGAATTGGCCAGATGTTCGTTGTGGTTTTTGCACTGAATGGAAGCAGTCTGCACGTTAATGGAGCGATGTTCTGACCCTGTAGGTCAGCCATGAAACAACAGCAACAGCAGCACCAGATTGCCCAGCATTGCCAGCAACGCCAACGTCCGCCAGACCTTCAGCGGCTCGCGTTCCAGCAAGGGGCGAGGGCGCACACTCAGGCTGCGGCGCTCACCTTGCTCCAGAATCAGTAACCATTGCTCGGCGGTTTCATAGCGTTGCAAAGGATCGGCTGAGACCCCGCGTTCCAGACACTGCGCCAGCCACTCCGGCAGATCCGGGCGGTAGCGACCGGCACTCACCGGCACCCCGAAACGCGGGCGCTGGAACGCTTCGATCTCGCCGTAGGGAAAATGCCCCGTGAGCAAGAAATACAGAGTCACGCCTACCGCATACAGATCCTGTTGTGCGCCGGGTGCTGCGCCCTGAAAGGCTTCCGGCGCGATGTAGCTCGGCGTTCCGGGCAAGCTTGACGGTGCGTCCTGCGACAGGCCGGGGCAATACGCCAGACCGAAATCCAGCAGGCGCAATTCGCCGTCGTCTCCCAGATGCAGGTTTTCCGGTTTGATGTCGCGGTGCAGGATCTGCCGTCGATGCAGCAGGCCGACGGCCCGCAGCAGGCGTTCGGCCAGATCCTGCCATTGAGGCAGTGGCAGCGGGCCGCTTGGTTCGAACAGCTGCGCCAGGGTGGTCCCCGAATATTCACGCATCACGTAGTACAAATGCTGACGCTGAACGGCGCCATGGACTTCAGGGAAATGCCGCCCGGCGACCCGTTTGAGAAACCATTCCTCCGCCAGCAAGGCCTGGCCGGCCTGGGTATCGTCTGCCAGTTGTGCAGGCAAGGTCTTCAACAGCCACGCCTGGCCCTGACCATCGAGCACGCGATACAGCAACGATTGCTGACTCTGACTGATAACCTCTTGAACCCGCCAGCCTTCAAAGGCCTGACCCGGTTTCAGCGGCGGCGGAAGGGGCCATTGCTGCAGATGAATCAGCGCATCGCCGAGGCTGGCCTCGCCAACGGCATCCACTCGCACCAATAAAGCGCTGGCATTGTCCTGACTGCCTCCCAGATGCGCAGCGTTGACCAGCGTTTGCGCGGCGCTGTGCAGGTCCGGTTGATCGCGCAGAATCCCGGCGATGGCGGTATCGCCAAGCGCGGCCCACACGCCATCGCTGAGCAGCACGAAACATTCACCGTCACGCAGTTCGCCGTCGAGAAAGTCCAGCACCAGATGCTGATCCAGCCCCAGTGCGCGCTTGAGCACATGTTGCATGCCCGGTTGATCCCAGACGTGATCCTCGCTGATCCGCTGCAAGGTCTCGGCGTGCCAGCGATAGACCCGGCAATCGCCGACGTGCGCCAGGGTAAAGCGCCGGCCGCGCAGGACCAGCGCGCTGACCGTGGTAAGCAGCGGCTGGCCGCCACCGTTGGCCTGTAACCAGCGGTTTTGCGCGAGCAGCAGACGATCGAGGGCCTGGGCCACGCTCCAGGTTTCCGGGGTGGCGTAGTAGTCCAGCGCCAGCGCCTGCAAGGTCGAACGCGCGGCCAGACCACCATCGGCGCACTGGCTGACACCGTCGGCGATGGCGAACAGGAAACCCTTGCTGGCGGCCAGCGCCGGGGCCGGGGTCACCAGGCGCACGGCGTCCTGGTTTTCCGCGCGCGGGCCGGTGGCGCTGGCTTCGGCAAAGCTCAGTTGCAGAGCCATTCGGGCCTCAGACCCGGGCAGCGGTCACGGCCGCCGAACCCCAGGTGGTTCTCCAGCGACGTTTGACGCCATGCAAGCCAAACCACGCCAACACACCAAGGCTGGCGAACAGCCACAGCGCCAGTTGATAGCTGCCGGTGCTCTGTTTGATCGCGCCCATGCCCGCCGCCAGGGCAAAACCACCGATGCCGCCGGCCATGCCGATCAGCCCGGTCATCACGCCGATTTCGCGTCGAAAGCGCTGCGGCACCAGTTGGAACACCGCGCCGTTGCCCGCGCCGAGACCGAGCATGGTGCAGACGAACAGGGCCAGCGCCGCGTAGGAACTCGGCAGGTTGAAGCCGACTGCCGCGATGCAGACCGCCGCCACCGTGTACATCGCCAACAGTGTGCGAATACCACCGAAACGGTCAGCCAGCGCACCACCGAGGGGACGCATCAGGCTGCCACCGAACACGCAGGCCGCGGTGTAATAACCGGCGGTCACCGGGTTCAAGCCGTATTGATCGTTGAAGTAGCCGGGCAGGGCGCTGGCCAGACCGATGAAGCCGCCGAAGGTGACGCTGTAGAAAAACATGAACCACCAGCTGTCTCGGTCGCCCAGGGCCTTGAAGTAGTCGGCCATGGATTTGGCTTTTGGTCGCTCCGGTGCGTTTTTCGCCAGCCAGGCAAACAGCACCAGGGTCAGGATCAGCGGGATCAGGGCGAAACCGAACACATTGCTCCAGCCAAACGCCGCCGCCAGTACCGGGGCGATCAGCGCTGCAAACACGGTCCCGGAGTTGCCGGCCCCGGCGATGCCCATCGCCTTGCCCTGATGCTCCGGCGGATACCATTGCGAGGCCAGCGGCAGGGCCACGGCGAACGAGGCGCCGGCCATGCCGAGGAACAGACCGAGCAGCAAGGCCTGTTCGTAACTGTGGATGCCGAGTTTCCAGGCACCGAACAACGCGCAGATCACGATGACCTGGCCGATCAGCCCGGCGGTTTTCGGCGACAGGCGATCGGCGAGCATGCCCATCGCAAAACGCAGCACCGCGCCGGCCAGAATCGGCGTGGCCACCACCAGGCCACGCTGTTGGGTGGTCAGGTGCAAGTCACCGGCAATCTGCACCGCCAGCGGGCCGAGCAGGTACCAGACCATGAAGCTCAGGTCGAAATACAGGAAGGCCGCAAACAGGGTCGGGGTGTGGCCGGATTTCCAGAAGCTTTTATTCATCGCGCACCTCAGCTGTAGAGAATCTCGAAAAGGAATCAGAACCGCACAGTGGGGCGCCGCCACGGCCGCTCCACCGGCCCCGGGCTGTGGGGCCAAAACGCAAAAACGCCGCTACCCGGATCGCCGAAAGGGGCGAAGAAGGTGAGCGACGTCTTTGTCGTAGGTGGGGCAACCGCCGTTGGTTACCTGTAGGGATTACATAGCGAGATTTGTGCCAGATCGATGTGGCTGCATTCCCACGCGGAGCGTGGGAACGATTAAGGCAGGGCAGGGCTTCAGCCAAGCAGCTCGCTCATGGCGATGATCTGCTCCGCGACCTGGATCAGTTTCTGCTGGCGGCTCATGGCCTGGCGGCGCATCAGGGTATAGGCCTCTTCTTCGTTACAGTCCTTCATTTTCATCAACAGCCCCTTGGCCAGCTCGATGCGCTTGCGCTCGGCCAGTTGCTGGTCGCGGGCCTGAAGCTGGGCGCGCAGGGCCTGATCGCTCTCGAAGCGGGCCATGGCCACGTCGAGAATCGGCTGCAGGCGTTGTGCGTGAATGCCCTCGACGATGTAGGCACTGACCCCGGACTTGATCGCCTGACGCATCACGCCGGGGTCGTGCTCGTCGGTGAACATCACGATCGGTCGGGGCTGGTCGCGGCTGACCAATACCACTTGCTCCATCACATCGCGGCTCGGTGACTCGGTATCGATCAGAATCACGTCCGGACGCACCGTTTCGACGCGCGCCGGCAGGTCGATGGTCAGGCCCGACTCGTCGATCACTTCGAAACCGGCCTCGGTCAACGCAGCTTTCAGGCGCCCGACTTTTTTCGCGGTGTCGTTGATCAGCAGAATGCGCAGCATGTTCGCGGTCTCCTGTCAGCGCTGGACGAGAAGGGGCGCGCTGTCGCTCAGCGCGTGGAGCTTGAAGCTTTGGGCATAGGCGACCGGATCGCTGCCGTCCCAGATTTTGCCGTCGATCAACTGACTGCTGCGCATGTCCTCGGTGCTCACGGACACGCCCATGGCGCTGGCGGCGTCGCGGTACAGCGCCAGTTGTTGCACCTGCCGGGCGACGGCGAGGTAGTCCGGGTCATCGCGCAGCAAGCCCCAGCGGCGGAACTGGGTCATGAACCACATGCCATCCGACAGATACGGCAGATTCACCGCGCCATCGCCGTGAAAGCGCAGGGCGTGCGGGTCTTGCCAGCGATTGCCGAGGCCATCGTCGTAGTCGCCGAGAAAGCGCGGTTCGATGCAGCACACCGGGGCGTCGAGGTATTCCGCGGCGCTCAACAATTGCGCGGTGCTGCGGCGGTTTTCCGGGCTCTCTTCGATGAAACGGCTGGCCTCGAGGATTGCCATCACCAACGCTCGGGCTGTGTTGGGGTATTGCTCGACAAAGGCGCGGGTACAGCCGAGGACTTTTTCCGGGTGATCGGGCCAGATGGTCTGGCTGGTGGCCAGGGTGAAACCGAGATTCTGCTGCACGGCGCTGGCCGCCCACGGTTCGCCGACGCAGAGGCCATCGATGCGACCGGCCTGAAGGTGCGCGACCATTTGCGGCGGCGGCACCACCACGCTGTCGACATCCTGCAACGGATGAATGCCCTGGCTCGCCAGCCAGTAATACAACCACATGGCATGGGTGCCGGTGGGGAAGGTCTGGGCGAAGGTGAGTTTTGCGCGGGTTTGGTGCACATGGTGGTGCAGCGCTTCAGGACCGGTCACGCCCATGCCCTGCAAACCGTGGGACAGGTTGAGGCTCTGGCCGTTCTGGTTCAGGCCCATGAGCACCGCCATGTCGGTCGGCGCGACACCGCCGATGCCCAGATGCACCGCGTAGATCAGGCCGTAGAGGCTGTGGGCGGCATCGAGTTCGCCGCTGACCAGGTTGTCCCGCAGGTTGGCCCAGGAACTCTGGCGCTTGAGATTCAGGGTCAGGCCGTAAGGCTGGGCAAAGCCCTGGGTGGCCGCGACCACCAGCGAGGCGCAGTCGCTCAGCGCCATGAAGCCCAGGTTGATCGCGCTTTTTTCCGGGGCATCGCTGCCGTTGACCCAGGCCAGCGGCCCGGCGGAGGTTCGAGTCATGAAAGCCACCCTCAAAAAAAACGTCGTCCCAGGCTTTGCCCGCGCAAAACCGAGAGACGACGCCATTGTCCTTGCCTGCACGCCACCATTGGCCTGCGGGCTGATGCCGAGGAAGGTGCAAGGCATATGCCATGCGCACCGATTTACCCGTGCGCCTCGCGCGGCGGGACGATGCCCGGCTATAATCGCCGCCTCTTTTCGCCGCCCGAGTCATTGCCGCCCATGTACACCCTGGCCCGTCAGCTGTTGTTCAAACTTTCCCCGGAAACTTCCCACGATCTGTCGCTGGATCTGATCGGCGCGGGCGGGCGTTTGGGCCTCAATGGCTTGCTGTGCAAGGCGCCGGCGTCGTTGCCGGTAAACGTCATGGGCCTGCAGTTCCCGAACCCTGTCGGTCTGGCGGCCGGTCTGGACAAGAACGGCGCGGCCATCGACGGCTTCGCCCAACTGGGTTTCGGTTTTGTCGAAATCGGCACCGTGACCCCGCGCCCGCAGCCGGGCAACCCGAAACCACGGATTTTCCGTCTGCCGGAAGCCGAGGCGATCATCAACCGCATGGGGTTCAACAACCTCGGTGTGGATAACCTGCTGGCGCGGGTGGCGGCGGCCAAATACAAAGGCGTGCTGGGGATCAACATCGGCAAGAACTTCGACACCCCGGTCGAGCGCGCAGTGGACGACTACCTGATCTGCCTGGACAAGGTCTACGCCCACGCCAGTTACGTCACGGTCAACGTCAGCTCGCCGAACACCCCGGGCCTGCGCAGCCTGCAATTCGGTGATTCGCTCAAGCAATTGCTGGCGGACCTGGCCACGCGCCGCGCCGAACTGGCCCTGCGCCACGGCAAACATGTACCGCTGGCGATCAAGATCGCGCCGGACATGACCGACGAAGAAACCGCGCAAGTCGCCCAAGCACTGATCGAAACCGGGATGGACGCGGTGATCGCCACCAACACCACCCTCAGCCGCGTGGGCGTCGAAGGCATGGAACACGGTGATGAGGCGGGCGGTCTGTCCGGTGCGCCGGTGCGTGAGAAGAGCACCCACACCGTGCAAGTGCTGGCGTCCGAGCTGGGCGGCAAGCTGCCGATCATCGCGGCGGGCGGCATCACCGAGGGCAAGCATGCGGCGGAGAAGATCGCTGCCGGCGCGAGTCTGGTGCAGATCTATTCCGGCTTCATCTACAAGGGCCCGGCGCTGATCCGCGAATCGGTCGACGCCATCGCCGCCAAGCGCTGATTGGCCGACATAAAAAGGCAGGCATAAAAAAGGGCTCCTCGAAGGAGCCCCTGGGCCGTAGCCCGCCGTCCGGGAAGGACGTGCATGGTGATCAGGTTGTTATGAAATCAGTTTGTCGTGTCGCAATAAGTGCCCTGTGTCAGCCGACGGCGTGAAGTTCGTTGAGTCTGTGGATTCCCGCAGTGCCGGTCATACCGTCCCAGTTGTCGCCGCGTCCTTCTCGCCAGCCGTTGATCCAGGCTTGACGTACCGACGGTAGAGTAAATGGGCAAAGCTCACGGGATTTGCCACCAACGCCATATTGATATCCGCGCAAAAATGCTCTTTCCAACGGATCACGCTTAAGTCTTCTCATAGGGTGTTTCCCTCACTTGTTGACTGTTTTTGTCGCGTCGACCTCAATTGAGGTCTGGCAGAAATACTCTGCCGTTGGCGGCTCGCTGCCGGCGTGGCGAGCCAAGGTGTTGACGCCGTTGCGACGTCAACCTGTGTCCAGTTCTAACCAATGAGTCACATCGATGGAATGACCGTTTTGTCATAAGGACGTAACGAAAAAGATGCTATGGCCATAAGTAACCGCGTATTTGTCCAGCGTCTGTTGGCCAAACCCCGGTATGATCGGCTCCGCGCTGGATGATGAGGTTAATCCTTTAGTGAGAATGACCCACGTTTACGCTGGGGTACTATTCGACGAAGGGTTGCTTTGAATCATTTTGTTGCTTCAACTTTTTTATCTGTCCCGGCATCTAAGCTCTTTTAACCCGAGCAGCGGGGGATGGAACGGCACACCTTCGTGCCACGCGGGCGCTCTTTTAGAAAAGCGCCTGATTGAAAACCGGATCGGCAATGCGTTGCCGGTTCATCAGCCAAAGGCTCTGGAAAAACCATGTCCGACCGTTTCGAACTCTTCCTCACTTGCCCCAAAGGCCTTGAAGGCCTGCTCATCGAGGAAGCCGTCGGGCTTGGCCTTGAAGAGGCCCGCGAACACACCTCCGCCGTGCGTGGCATGGCGACCATGGAAACCGCTTATCGCCTGTGCCTCTGGTCGCGTCTGGCCAATCGGGTGCTGTTGGTGCTCAAGCGTTTCTCGATGAAAAACGCCGAAGACCTGTACCACGGCGTACTGGACGTCGACTGGCAGGATCACATGCTGGCTGACGGCACTTTGGCCGTGGAATTCAGCGGTCACGGTTCGGGCATCGACAACACCCACTTCGGCGCCCTGAAGGTCAAGGACGCCATCGTCGACAAACTGCGCACCCCGCAGGGCGATCGCCCAAGCATCGACAAGCTCAACCCGGACCTGCGCATTCACCTGCGCCTGGATCGCGGCGAAGCGATTCTGTCGCTCGACCTCTCCGGCCACAGCCTGCACCAGCGCGGCTACCGCTTGCAGCAGGGCGCTGCGCCGCTGAAGGAAAACCTCGCAGCTGCGATCCTGATCCGTTCCGGCTGGCCGCGCATTGCCGCCGAGGGTGGCGCGCTGGCTGACCCGATGTGCGGTGTCGGCACGTTCCTGGTCGAAGCCGGCATGATCGCTGCCGACATGGCGCCGAACCTGCGTCGCGAACAGTGGGGCTTCACCGCCTGGCTCGGTCACGTGCCGGCGCTGTGGAAAAAACTGCATGAAGAAGCGGTCGAGCGCGCCGCTGCCGGTCTGGCCAAGCCGCCGCTGTGGATCCGTGGTTATGAAGCCGACCCCCGGTTGATCCAGCCGGGCCGCAACAACGTCGAACGCGCCGGTTTGAGCGAGTGGATCAAGATCTACCAGGGCGAAGTCGCGACCTTCGAACCGCGTCCGGACCAGAACCAGAAAGGTCTGGTCATCTGCAACCCGCCGTACGGCGAGCGTCTGGGTGATGAAGCCAGCCTGTTGTACCTCTACCAGAACCTCGGCGAGCGCCTGCGTCAGGCCTGCCTGAACTGGGAAGCGGCGGTGTTCACCGGCGCGCCGGACCTGGGCAAGCGCATGGGCATCCGCAGCCACAAGCAGTATTCGTTCTGGAACGGCGCGCTGCCGTGCAAGCTGCTGTTGATCAAAGTGTTGCCGGATCAATTCGTCACCGGCGAGCGCCGCACACCGGAACAGCGTCAGGCGGAGCGCGAGCAAGCCGCTTACGACCAGACGCCGAACGAGCCGCAAGAGCGCAAGTTCAACAAGAACGGCAATCCGATCAAACCGACGCCGGCCCCCGCGCCGGTGGTCGAGCAACCGCGCCTGAGCGAAGGCGGGCAGATGTTTGCCAACCGCCTGCAGAAAAACCTCAAGGCGATGGGCAAGTGGGTCAAGCGTGAAGGCATCGATTGCTACCGCGTCTACGATGCGGACATGCCGGAATACGCCATGGCCATCGACCTGTACCACGACTGGGTGCACGTTCAGGAATACGCCGCGCCGAAGTCGATCGACCCGGAAAAGGCCTCGATCCGCATGTTCGACGCCTTGGCGGCCATCCCGCAGGCGCTGAACATCGACAAGAGCCGCGTGGTGGTCAAGCGCCGCGAGCGCCAGAGCGGCACCAGGCAATACGAGCGGCAGGCTGCCCAAGGCAAATTCAATGAAGTGACCGAGGGCGGCGTCAAGTTGCTGGTCAACCTCACCGACTACCTCGACACCGGGCTGTTCCTCGACCACCGGCCGATGCGCATGCGGATTCAGAAAGAGGCCGCCGGCAAGCGCTTCCTCAACCTGTTCTGCTACACCGCGACTGCCAGCGTCCACGCAGCCAAGGGCGGCGCGCGCAGCACCACCAGCGTCGACCTGTCGAAAACCTATCTCGACTGGGCGCGCCGCAACCTGTCGCTCAACGGTTTCTCCGACAAGAACCGTCTGGAGCAGGGCGACGTGATGGCGTGGCTGGAAAACTGCCGCGAGGAGTACGACCTGATCTTTATCGATCCGCCGACCTTCTCCAACTCCAAGCGCATGGAAGGGATTTTCGACGTGCAGCGTGACCAGGTGCAGTTGATCGACTTGGCCATGGCGCGTCTGGCCAGCGGTGGGGTGTTGTACTTCTCCAACAACTTCCGCAAGTTCCAGCTCGAAGACAACCTGGCCGAGCGTTACGCGGTCGAGGAAATCACCGCCAGCACCATCGACCCGGATTTCGCCCGTAACGGCAAGATCCACCGCGCCTGGAAAATCACGGCTCGTTGACACTCTGCAAAATTGGATCCACAGAGCCTTGATTTTTAAAGGCTCTTGGATCCGTTCAGAGCTAGCCAAATTAGTGGCTAATAGCTATAACTCACACACGGCCGATGGGGTTTTTCCCGCAGTTGCTGACGTAGTGAGTGGCTTTTATGTCGTTGCACCCCGTACGCCCGAAGATATTGGGTTTCATCAGCGAAGACGTCTCGGCCTGGCTGGTCGCGCTGCTGGTATTGCTCGCCGGCGGGATTCTCACGGGGCTGCTTGCCTGGGGCACCTACAATCAGTTTCACAGCCAGTTGCGCCAACGCTTTCAGCTACTGGCCAACGAACGTTACAGCCGCATCGAAGAACGTTTTCAGGATCAGGAGCAACGTCTCGACGGCCTGCGTCGGTTCTTCGCCAACTCCGAATCGGTGTCCCGCGCCGAATTCGACGGCTACACCCATCCTTTATTGCTGCGCACCCAGGCCTATTCGTTTGCCCTGCGGGTGAGTGGTGCCGAACGCGCTGCTTTCGAGCAGAAGGTGCGCGACGAGGGCCTGAGCACCTTCAGCGTGCGCGAACTCAATGCGCGCGGCGAGCTGCAACTGGCCTCGGCCCGCGATGAATACGTGGTGTTGTTGTACAGCCAGACCCAGAGCCGGCTCGGCTCGTTGCTGGGTTACGACCTGCTGGCACAACCGTTGCGCCGATCGACCCTGGAGCGTGCCGACCAGCTTCGCGGCCTGACAGTGTCGCAGCCGATGCATCTGGTCGGTATCGAGCCGGCTTACGCACGCGGCGTATTGTTGGTGGCACCGGTGCTGCGTGAAGGGGAGTCCAGATCATATGGCTATGTGATGGCTGTCATCAGCATGCGTCAGCTGCTGGCGGACGGCCTGCCGGATGCACTCCATGATTATCTGTCGTTACGTATTCTCGATCTCTCCACCAACGATCAGCATGAAGTGCTGTTCGAATCCACCAATGAACCGGTGTCGAGCGATTTGTCGGCCACCCGGCTGGTGCGCATGGCCGATCACGACTATCAGGTGGATATCCTGCCCAGCGAAGCCTTCATGCAGGCCAACCATTCGTCGGTGGGCAGCGTGGTGGTGCTGGGCGGATTACTCAGTGTACTGCTGAGCGCGCTGCTTTATGTGCTGGTCAGTCAGCGCCAGCGCGCGTTGCGCATGGTCGAGTTGCGCACTCAGGAACTGCATGAGCGTGAACAGGAACTGCGCGGCACCCACGGCCAGTTGCGCGGGGTGCTCAACGCGGCGACCCAAGTGGCAATTATCGCCACCGACCTGCGCGGCGTGATCAACACCTTCAATCCTGGTGCCGAGCAGATGCTCGGCTTCCGCAGCCAGGAAGTGGTCGGTCACATGACCCTGGAAAACCTGCACTTTCCCCGGGAGCTGGTGGCCCGCGCGGCGGAACTCAGCGCCCGTTATGGCAAGGCCATTCCGACCTGTCAGGCGATGCTGGTCGAGGGCGGCGAAGTCGGCGGGCACGAGGCGCGGGAATGGACACTGGTGCGCAAGGACGGCAGCCACCTGCCGGTGAACATGCTCGCCACCCCGGTGCTGGACGAGCAGGGCCTGTGGGTCGGGCATCTGGCGATCTGCATCGATATCACCGAACGCAAGCGCGTGCATGAAGCCCTGGCGGCGCGGGACGTGCTGTTGAAGAAGCTCAGCGCCCACGTTCCCGGTGGGATCTATCAATTCAAGATGGAGTTCGACGGACGCTTCAGCGTGATCTACGCCAGCGACGGTATCCGCGAAATCTACGAGCTGGAGCCGGACGTGCTGCTGCTCAATGCCGAAGCGATCTTCACCCGCATTCATCCGCAGGACGTCAGCCGGGTGCGCAAGTCGATCCGCGCCTCGGCGGACAACCTCAGCCCGTGGCGCGAGGAATATCGTGTGCAGTTACCCGAGCGCGGCCTGCGCTGGGTTCGGGGTGAGGCGACCCCGGAGGAACTGCCGGGCGGCGGGGTGCTGTGGCACGGTTATATTTCCGACATCTCCGACCTGAAGCGCGTTGAAGAAGAACTGCGCGCACTGTCGGTGACCGATTCCCTGACCGGCATTCACAACCGCCGCTATTTCCAGGAGCGATTGACCACCGAGATGGCCCGGGTCGAGCGTGGCGGTGGCGAGTTGTCGGTGATCATGCTCGACATCGACCACTTCAAACGGATCAACGATCAGTACGGTCACGCGGTGGGCGACCGCGTGTTGCAGGCGGTCTGCGAACGCATCGGCCATCGTCTGCGGCGTACCGACGTGTTCTGCCGGTTGGGCGGCGAAGAGTTCATGGTGCTGTGCCCGGACATCGACGGCGATCACGCCTACATGCTGGCCGAGGAGTTATGGCACAGCCTGCGCAGTGCGCCGATCGACGTGGTGGGGGTGGTGACGGCCAGTTTCGGCATCGCCAGCTGGCGACCGGGGGAGGGCGCGGACGCGCTGTTGCTGCGGGCGGATTCCGGGGTTTACGCAGCGAAGCAGGGCGGGCGGGATCGGGTCGAGCGGCAGATGAACTGAGCCATTCGAATGATCGTTCCCACGCTCTGCGTGGGAACGCCTCTAGGGACGCTCCGCGTCGAGTGACACAGAACGCCACGGGCTGTGTTCCCACGCAGACGGTTTGACGTGGGAACAATCATTTACAGAGTTACAGAACCGAAGCGGTCTGCGGCGTCCGCGGCTGTTTATAGAGATCCAGCAGCACCTGATCCAGCACCGACGACGCGCCGAACGGGGCCTTGTCGTTGAGGATCGCCACCACCGCCCAGGTGTTGCCGTTGACGTCACGGCTGAAGCCGGCAATCGCCCGTACGGTGTTCAGGGTGCCGGTCTTGACGTGGGCTTCGCCGCGCATCGCGGTGGTCTTCAGGCGTTTGCGCATGGTGCCGTCGGTGCCGGCAATCGGCAGCGAGCTGATGTACTCGGCAGCGTAAGGGCTGCGCCAGGCCGCTTGCAGCATGTTGGCCATTTCCCGGGCACTGACCCGCTCGGAGCGCGACAGACCGGAACCGTTTTCCATCACCAGATGCGGCGCAGTGATGCCTTTCTTCGCCAGCCACTGACGCACCACACGTTGCGCGGCTTTGGCGTCATCGCCGTCGGCGTCGTTGCGGAATTTCTGGCCCAGGCTCAGGAACAGCTGCTGAGCCATGGTGTTGTTACTGTATTTATTGATGTCGCGGATGATTTCCGCCAGATCCGGCGAGAAGGCGCGGGCCAGCACTTTGGCGCTGCTCGGGGTCGGGGCCAGACGATCCTTGCCCTGGATGCTGCCGCCCAGTTCCTTCCAGATCGCCCTCACGGCGCCGGCGGTGTAGGTCGCGTGGTCGAGCAGCGACAGATACGTCTGCGAGCTGCAGCCTTCGCCCAACTGGCCGGCCACGGTCACGGTCACGCTGCCATCGGCCTGCGGCACCGGGTTGTAGCGCACGCCGCCGGTGCATTGTTTGGAGTTGAGCGCTTTGACGGTGTTCTCGATCTTGATGCTGGCAATCGGCGGTTCGACCGAGATCAACACCCGGCCATTGTCATTGCGGGCCACGAAACGCAGGGCCTTGAGGTTGACCAGCAGTGAATCCGGCTTGACCAGGAACGGTTTGTTCTCGTCGTTGCCGTCATCGTTGAATTCCGGCAGTTGCGGCTGCACGAAGAAGCTGCGATCGAGCACCAGATCACCGGTGACCTGGGTCACGCCGTTGGCGCGCAGGTCGCGCATCAGCAGCCAGAGCTTTTCCATGTTCAGCTTTGGATCGCCGCCGCCCTTGAGGTAGAGGTTGCCGTTGAGGATCCCGCCGTTCAGGTCGCCGTCGGTGTAGAACTCGGTTTTCCACTGGTGGTTGGGGCCGAGCATTTCCAGCGCCGCGTAAGTGGTCACAAGCTTCATGGTCGAGGCCGGGTTGACGGACACGTCGGCGTTGTACACGGTCGGCGTGCCTGGACCATCCAGCGGCACCATCACCAGCGACAGGGCAGTGGGTTGCAGTTTGCTGGCCTTGAGGGCTTTTTCGACGTTGGGAGTCAGGGCGGTGTTGAGGGTGGCAGCGGAGACGGGCAGGGCCAGCGGCAGAAGAAGGCCGGCCAGGAGCAGAGGACGCAACGATTTGATCATATGAAATAAAACCCTACAGCCGAGGGGAAAAAAGACGAGGACATGGATGAAAAGGCCCTCAGTGGTCATGAAAGTGTCGGCATTATGCCCCAAGGTGTAACAGCTTGTGCCTTTCGCAAGGGCGCCAATCCGTTATTTTTTTACAGGCGGTCGCACGCACGTCCCGGATAGGCGGGCAATCGCCGGCTTAAACTGGTAAAGTGCCGGCCGTTATTACTTAAGAGGATTGTTCCAATGGCGACTAACCGTTCCCAGCGTCTGCGCAAAAAACTGTGCGTCGATGAATTTCAAGAGCTGGGTTTCGAACTGAACCTGGGCTTCAAAGAAGACCTGTCCGAAGAAGCCATTGACGCTTTCCTTGAAGCATTCATCAAAGAAGCCATGGAAGCCAACGGTCTGGGCTATGTCGGCGGCGACGACTTCGGTCTGGTTTGCCTGCAGAAGCGTGGCTCGGTCACCGAAGAGCAGCGCGCTGCCGTTGAAGCCTGGCTGAAAACACGCTCCGAGCTG
This sequence comes from Pseudomonas sp. PHC1, assembly GCF_046487845.1. Lineage (NCBI taxonomy): Bacteria > Pseudomonadati > Pseudomonadota > Gammaproteobacteria > Pseudomonadales > Pseudomonadaceae > Pseudomonas > Pseudomonas sp. PHC1. Next base: position 131,010 of record NZ_JBJXHJ010000009.1, on the reverse strand, counting down.
ACCAGCACTGAAATCAGCCCGCTGCTGGACGTCTGGTATCCGGAAAAGCCGATCAACGCGGCCAAGTGATACTGAAAAAAACGGCGACCTGAGGGTCGCCGTTTTTTTATGCCTGCTTTTTAATGAGGCCTCAGGCCTTGCGCCAGTTGAGGATCAGCAAGGTCAGCACCCCCGCGACAATCCCCCAGAAGGCCGAACCGATGGAAAACAGCGTCAGCCCCGACGCCGTGACCATGAAGGTGATCAACGCCGCTTCCCGTTCCTTCACTTCGGTCATGGCGATGCTCAAGCCGTTGATGATCGAGCCGAACAGGGCCAGCGCGGCAATCGACAGCACCAGTTCCTTGGGCAGCGCGGCAAACAGCGCCGCCAGCGTGGCGCCGAACACCCCGGCAATCCCGTAGAAAATTCCGCACCACACGGCAGCGGTGTAGCGTTTGTTGCGATCCTCATGGGCGTGGGGCCCGGTGCAGATCGCCGCGCTGATGGCCGCCAGGTTGATGCCGTGGGAACCGAACGGCGCCAGCAGCAAGGACGCGATGCCGGTGGCGGTGATCAGCGGCGAGGCCGGGACGTTGTAGCCGTCGGCCCGCAGTACGGCGATGCCGGGCATGTTTTGCGAGGTCATCGCTACAACAAACAGCGGGATGCCGATGCTGATGGTCGCGGCCAGGGAAAAGTGCGGCGTGGTCCAGACCGGTGTTGCCACTTCCAGATGAAAGCCGCTGAAGTCCAGCAACCCCATGAAGCCCGAAAGCGCAGTACCGATCAGCAGCGCGGCGAGCACCGCATAACGCGGCGACAGGCGTTTGACGATGAGATAAGTGAAGAACATCCCCAGCACCAGGCCGGTGCGGTGTTGCGCGGCGACGAAGATTTCGCTGCCGATCTTGAACAGAATCCCCGCCAGCAACGCGGCGGCGAGGGAGGCCGGGATCTTTTTCACCAGCCGTTCGAAACTGCCGGTCAGGCCGCAGATCGTCACCAGCACCGCGCAGGTGATGTAGGCGCCGATGGCTTCGCCGTAGGTGACGCCGCCCAGGCTGGTGATCAACAGCGCCGCGCCGGGTGTCGACCAGGCGATGGTAATCGGCGTGCGATAGCGCAACGACAGGCCGATCGAACACACCGCCATGCCGATGGAGATCGCCCAGATCCACGAGGAAATCTGCCCGCTGGTCAGGCCCGCCGCCTGCCCGGCCTGGAACATCAGCACCAGCGAACTGGTGTAGCCGGTCATCATCGCGATGAACCCGGCGACGATGGCGGAGGGCGATGTGTCCGCCAGCGGGCGCAGTCGGGTGTGGGTAATTTCGTTCATGACAGCGGCGTTCCTTGTTCAAACCACGGATTTCGGGTTTAAGCCTAAACTCAAACGTAACGGAGCGTTGCGATACAGCCGAAGCCACAAACAGCCGTACAGTCGTGTTGCCACCTTCCATTGTGTACAATCGCGCTGTTTTTTACGCGATACTTGCCAGCGACCCACTGTGCCGTATTACAGTCACGGTCAATTCGCCGCCGTTCTTCCCGACTCGAGTGCCCATGAACGAACAGTTGCAACCCCTCAAGAAACAACCGCGAGCAGGCAAAGCCGGCCGCAGCGGAACCCAGGACGATATTGTCTATGCGCATATCTTCGAGGCCATCCTCGAGCAGCGCCTGGCGCCCGGTACCAAGTTGAGCGAAGAAGCGCTGGGGGAAATTTTCGGGGTCAGCCGCACCATCATTCGCCGCGCGCTCTCGCGTCTGGCCCATGAAGGCGTGGTGCTGTTGCGGCCGAACCGTGGCGCGGTAGTGGCCAGCCCGAGCGTCGAAGAGGCGCGTCAGGTGTTCCTCGCCCGGCGTCTGGTGGAGCGCGCGATCACCGAGCTGGCAGTGCAGCACGCCACCGCCGAGCAGATCGCCGAACTGCGCCAGATGGTCAACGACGAGCGCGACAGCTTCTCCCGTGGCGATCGCGGTGCCGGCATCCGTCTCTCGGGTGAATTCCACCTGAAACTCGCCGAAGCGGCGAAGAACGCGCCGTTGATCAGCTTCCAGCGCAGCCTAGTTTCGCAGACGTCGCTGATCATTGCCCAGTATGAAAGCGGCAACCGTTCGCACTGTTCCTATGACGAGCACACCCAGTTGATCGACGCCATCGAAGCGCGCAACGGCGAGCTGGCGGTGGACCTGATGATGCATCACATGGATCACATCGACAGCAAGCTCAACCTCGACGAGGAAAGCGCGTCGGACGACCTGCATGCCGTGTTCTCGCACCTGTTGCAGACCAAGAAGCCGGGGCGGCCGGCGGTCAAGCTCTGAGGCGAATCGGCAGGCAATAAAAATCCCCCGGACTGCAAAGTACCGGGGGATTTTTTTGCCTGCCCGAGCGTTCCCGCGCTCTGGTGACGCGGAGCGTCACGGGCTGCATTCCCACGCAGAGCGTGGGAGCGATCAAGCGATCAATCAGCGCTGATGTACCAGCGCACCCGCCGCATAGGTCTGAGCCACGGTGCGGTCATCGCCCAGGGTCATCAGCACGAACAGCGTTTCGGCAATGTTGTTGGCCTGCTTCAAGCGGTAGCTCAGCAGCGGGGTGGCGTTGTAGTCCAGCACCAGGAAGTCGGCGTCGGAGCCCGGTTGCAGGTTGCCGATCCTGTCTTCCAGACGCAGCGCCCGCGCACCGCCGAGGGTGGCCAGGTACAGCGACTTGAACGGGCTCAGGCGCGCACCTTGCAGCTGCATCACCTTGTAGGCTTCGTTCAGGGTCTGCAGCAGCGAGAAACTGGTGCCGCCGCCGACGTCAGTGCCGAGGCCGACATTCAGTTTGTGCTTCTCGGCCATCGGCAGATTGAACAGGCCGCTGCCGAGGAAGAAGTTCGACGTCGGGCAGAACGCCACCGCTGAACCGGTTTCTGCCAGGCGCGCGCATTCGTCGTCGCACAGGTGCACGCCGTGGGCGAACACCGAGCGCTCGCCGAGCAATTGATAGTGGTCGTAGACGTCCAGGTAACCCTTGCGCTCCGGGAACAGCTCTTTGACCCACTCGACTTCCTTGAGGTTTTCGCTGATGTGGGTCTGCATGTACAGATCCGGGTATTCGCTGAGCAACTGCCCCGCCAGTGCAAGCTGTTCCGGAGTGCTGGTCGGGGCGAAGCGCGGGGTCACGGCGTAATGCAGACGACCCTTGCCGTGCCAGCGCTCGATCAGCGCCTTGCTGTCGACGTAGCTCGATTCCGGGGTGTCGGTCAGGTAGTCCGGCGCGTTGCGGTCCATCATCACTTTGCCGGCGATCATCCGCAGGTCCAGCTTCTCGGCCGCTTCGAAGAACGAGTTCACCGATTGCGGATGGACGCTGCCGAACACCAGGGCGGTGGTGGTGCCGTTGCGCAGCAGTTCCTTGATGAAAATGTCCGCCACTTCATCGGCGTGGGCCTTGTCGGCGAACTGGCTTTCACACGGGAAGGTGTAGGTGTTCAGCCAGTCCAGCAGTTGCTCGCCGTAGGCGCCGACCATGCCGGTCTGCGGCAGGTGGATGTGGGTGTCGATGAAGCCCGGAGTGATCAGCGCATCCTTGTGATGGGTGATTTCGATGTCTGCCGGCAGCGTCGGCAGCAGTTCGCTGGCGTGGCCGAGGGCGCTGATCTTGCCGCCATCGACCACCAGAAGCCCGTCCTCGAAATACTCGTAGGAGGCTTCGATGCCGACCTCGGCAGGGTCGGCGATGCTGTGCAGGATGGCGGCGCGGTAGGCTTTGCGAGTCAGAGGCATGAGGGTTCTCTAATCAGTTTGAGGCTTTGAGTGTGGCGGCCTGACTGCGGCGTGAAACCGGCAGCAGTTTGGCAATCGGTTCGGCGCTGGCGCTGTGCTGGCCGAAATTGGCGTTATAGGTGGCGATGATTTCGCCGGCGATGGAGATAGCGATTTCCACAGGCAACTTGCCTTTGACTTCGCCGATACCCATCGGGCAGCGCATGCGTTGCACGACGCTGGCGTCGAAACCACGGTCACGCAAACGGTGTTCGAACTTCGCCCGTTTGGTTTTCGAGCCGATCAGGCCGAACCAGGTGAAGTCATTGCGCTTGAGGATCGCGGCGGTGAGTTCCAGATCCAGTTGGTGGTTGTGGGTCATGACGATGCAGTAGCTGCCGGCGGGCAGGTCGTCGATTTCATCCACCGGTTCCTCGGCGACGATCTTGCGCACGCCCTGGGGAATCTGCTCGGGGAATTCCTCTTCCCGGGAATCGATCCAGCGCACCCGGCAGGGCAGGCTGGCGAGCAAGGGTACCAGCGCACGGCCGACATGACCGGCGCCGAACACCGCGATCTGCGCCTGCACCTGGCCCATCGGTTCGAACAGCAGCACCGTGGCGCCGCCGCAGCACTGGCCCAGACTGGCGCCGAGGCTGAAGCGCTCCAGATGGGTGTCCTGCCTGCCGCTGGCGAGCATCTCGCGGGCGATCTGCATGGCTTTGTATTCCAGGTGCCCGCCACCGATGGTGTCGAAGGTCTGGCGGGCGCTGACGACCATTTTCGAACCGGCATTGCGCGGCGTCGAGCCGAGCTCTTCGATGATCGTCACCAGAACGCAGGGTTCGCCCTGGTTCTGCAGGTCGGCGAGGGCGTCGATCCAGTTGTACATATCTCACCTCTCAGATCGTGGGAACGATCATCAAACAACCTCGGTTTCAGCCTCGACGGCTTTCACCGCCTTGAGCTGGCGCATCTGTTCGCAGCCCCACAACACCCGCTCCGGGGTCGCCGGCGCGTCGATCTTCGGCTGATGCCTGTAATCGCCGAGGCTGGCCACCGCGTCCTTGATCGCGCACCACGCGGCGATGCCGAGCATGAACGGCGGTTCACCCACGGCCTTGGAGTGGAACACCGTGTCTTCCGGGTTCTTGCGGTTTTCCACCAGTTTCACCCGCAGGTCCAGCGGCATGTCCGCCACGGCCGGGATCTTGTAGCTGGCCGGGCCGTTGGTCATCAGCTTGCCCTTGTTGTTCCACACCAGTTCTTCCATGGTCAGCCACCCCATGCCCTGGACGAAACCGCCCTCGACCTGGCCGATGTCGATGGCCGGGTTCAGCGAGGCGCCGACGTCGTGGAGGATGTCGGTGCGCAGCATCTTGTATTCACCGGTCAGGGTGTCGACGATCACTTCGCAACACGCCGCGCCGAAGGCGAAGTAGTAGAACGGCCGACCACGGGCCTGACTGCGGTCGTAGTAGATTTTCGGGGTCTTGTAGAACCCGGTGCTCGACAGCGACACCTGATTGAAATACGCCAGTTGGATCAGCGCTTCAAAGGTCAGGATGTGGTCGCGAACGCGTACGTGGCCGTTGTGGAACTCCACGTCTTCTTCGCTGACCTTGTAGTGCCGGGCGGCGAATTCGACGAGGCGCTGCTTGATGGTCTCGGCGGCATTCTGTGCGGCTTTACCGTTCAGGTCGGCACCGCTGGAGGCTGCCGTCGGCGAGGTGTTCGGCACCTTGTCGGTGTTGGTCGCGGTGATCTGCACGCGGTCCATTTCCACCTGGAACACTTCGGCCACGACCTGCGCGACTTTGGTGTTCAGGCCCTGGCCCATCTCCGTGCCGCCATGGTTCAGGTGGATGCTGCCGTCGGTGTAGACGTGCACCAGCGCGCCGGCCTGGTTGAGGAAGCTGGCAGTGAACGAAATGCCGAATTTCACCGGAGTCAGCGCCAGGCCTTTTTTCAGGATCGGACTGTTGGCGTTGTAGCGACGGATCGCTTCGCGGCGCTCGGCGTACTGGCTGCTTTCTTCCAGTTCAGCGGTCATTTCCTCGAGCATGTTGTGCTCGACGGTCTGGTAGTAATGGGTGACGTTGCGCTCGGTCTTGCCGTAGTAGTTGGCCTTGCGCACGGCCAGCGGATCGAGGTTCAGGTGACGGGCGATGGCGTCCATCACTTCTTCAATCGCGACCATCCCTTGCGGGCCGCCGAAGCCACGGTACGCGGTGTTCGACGCGGTGTTGGTCTTGCAGCGGTGACCGTTGATGGTCGCGTCACCCAGGTAGTACGAGTTGTCCGAGTGGAACATCGCCCGGTCGACAATCGAGGCCGACAGATCAGGCGAGCAGCCGCAGTTGCCGGCCAGATCCATCGCAATCCCGTGCAGGCGCCCGGTGCTGTCGAAGCCGACGTCGTATTCGACGTAGAACGGGTGACGCTTGCCGGTCATCAGCATGTCTTCGACCCGTGGCAGACGCATCTTGGTCGGCTGTCCGGTGAGGTGCGCGATCACCGCACACAGGCACGCCGGGCTCGCGGCCTGGGTTTCCTTGCCGCCGAAACCACCGCCCATGCGGCGCATGTCGACCACGATCTTGTTCATCGACACGTCGAGAACTTCGGCCACCAGTTTCTGCACTTCGGTGGGGTTTTGCGTCGAGCAGTAGACGATCATGCCGCCGTCTTCGGTGGGCATCACCGAGGAGATCTGGGTCTCCAGATAGAAGTGTTCCTGGCCGCCGATGTGCAGCGTGCCTTGAATGCGATGTTCGGCCGTGGCCAATGCGTTGGCCGAATCGCCGCGCTGATGGGTGTGGCTGTCGAGCACGAAATGGCGTTTGCGCAGGGCTTCGACCACGTCCAGCACCGGTTCCAGATCTTCGTATTCGATGATCGCGGCCATGGCGGCCTTGCGTGCGGTTTCCAGATCTTTCGCAGCCACGGCCAGCACCGGTTGACCGACGAACTGCACGTCGTCGATGGCCAGCAGCGGGTCGCCCGGCAGCAACGGACCGATGTCTTTCAGGCCCGGCACGTCTTCGTGGGTGATGGCGATGCGCACGCCTTCGAAGGCGTAGCAAGGCTGGGTGTCGATGCTGATGATTTTCGCGTGGGCGCGATCCGACAGCCGCGCGTAAACGTGCAACTGGTTGGGGAATTCCAGGCGGTCATCGATGTATTGCGCTTCACCGGACACATGCTTGGCGGCGCTGTCGTGCTTGACGCTGCGACCGACGCCGGTGGTCAGGTCTTTGGCGAACAGTTCGGCCAGTTCAGCTTGCGTTTTCTCTACGCCGTGATGGTTAGACATAAGCGGTCACCCGAGTCTCGATGTGCGGTGTTTGCAGTTCGATGAAGTATTTGCGCAGCAGGTTCTGCGCGCTGAGCAGGCGGTATTCCTTGCTGGCGCGGAAGTCCGAGAGCGGGGTGAAATCCTCGCCCAGCGCGGTGCAGGCACGTTCGGTCACAGCGTTGTCGAACGGCTGACCGAGCAGCACGGCTTCACAGTGAGCGGCGCGTTTCGGGATCGCGGCCATGCCGCCGAAGGCGACGCGGGCGTCGGTGATCACACCGTTTTCGACACGCAGGTTGAACGCGGCGCAGACGGCGGAGATGTCGTCGTCCAGACGCTTGGAGACTTTGTAGGCGCGGAAGCGCTGCTCAGCCGTGGCGCGAGGCACGATGATTTTCTCGATGAACTCGCTTTCCTGACGCGCGGTGACCCGGTAATCGATGAAGTAATCCTCGAGCGCCAGCGTGCGGCGGGTCTCGCCCTTGCACAGCACGATCTGCGCGCCGAGGGCGATCAGCAGGGGCGGCGAGTCGCCGATTGGCGAGGCGTTGCCGATGTTGCCGCCCAAAGTCCCCTGATTGCGGATCTGCAGGGAGGCGAAGCGGTGCAGCAACTCGCCGAAGTCCGGGTACTCGGCGTTCAGTGCTTCGTAGCAGTCGGAGAGGGCGGTGGCGGCGCCGATTTCAATGCGATCATCGAAGTGCTCGATGCGCTTCATTTCGGCGACGTTGCCGACGTAGATCATCACCGGCAGGGTGCGGTGAAACTGCGTGACCTCCAGCGCCAGATCGGTGCCGCCGGCCAGCAGGCGGGCCTGTGGATAAGCATCGTAGAGGTCGGCCAGATCGGCCACGGTCAGCGGCACCAGGCAGCGCTTGTCGCCGCTGTTGAGTTCGCCGATCGACGTCGGGGCAATGGCTTTGAGGCGGGCGATGGTTTCCGCTTCCCGGGCGTCGAACTGGTCCGGTTGCTTGGCGCAACAGGATTGCTCGGCGGCGGCCAGGATCGGCCGGTAGCCGGTGCAGCGGCAGAGGTTGCCGGCCAGTGCTTCGTGGGCCTTGGCCTGATCCGGTGCATCACTGTTCTTTTGCAGGGCGAACAGCGACATCACGAAACCGGGGGTGCAGAAACCGCACTGCGAGCCGTGGCACTCGACCATGGCTTTCTGCACGCTGTGCAGTTCGCCCTTGTGCTTGAGGTCTTCGACGCTGATCAATTGTTTGCCGTGCAGCGACGACACGAACGTCAGGCACGAGTTGAGGCTGCGATAGCGAATGTGCTCGCGGCCATCGTCATCCGTCTGCAACTCGCCGACCACCACCGTACAGGCGCCGCAGTCACCGCTGGCGCAGCCTTCTTTGGTGCCGGATTTACCCACATGTTCACGCAGGTAGTTGAGCGCAGTCAGGTTCGGGTCCAGGGCGTGCTCGCTACGGAGTTCCTGGTTAAGTAAAAACTGGATCACGGAAGGCCTCGCAGACTCATTATTGTTGTTGAGCGACTTGAGCCGAATTTAGCAGGTCTGACTTTTCGGTCAATGGTTTTCTGACTTAAAGGTCAGGAAAAACCGTTTTGTCGCTCAACCACGTGTCTCTTCAGTATTGACCCTCATTGGATCAAGCGCTTTTTTGCGGGATTCGTGCCAAAAACCGCTGTGCGGGCACTCCGCCATGACCGCGCATTGCGCTACACTGCGCCGCTTGTGCAGATCGAAGAGTTTGAAGGACAACCATGACGTTCAAGGCGCCGGACAGCCTCGCCGAGCAAATCGCTCACCACCTCGCCGAACGGATCATTCGCGGCGAAATGAAGCCGGGAGAGCGCATCCAGGAACAGAAGGTCACGCTGGCGCTGAACGTCAGCCGCGGCTCGGTCCGCGAAGCCTTGCTGATCCTCGAGCGCCGTCACCTGATCGCGATCCTGCCGCGCCGCGGCGCCCACGTCACTGAGCTGACGGCACACAAAGTGCAGAGCCTGTGCACGCTGATGAGCGAGCTGTACATCCTGCTCGGCAACGCAGTGGCAAATGGCTGGCAAGTCCAGTCCGACATGGCGCCGTTCGTGCAGATCCAGCAGCGCCTGACCGCCAGCTACGAGCGTCAGGACATCCGCACCTTCGTCGACGACAGCTTCAACGTGATGCGTGCCGCGTATCCGTTCGCCAACAACCCGTACCTGCAGGAAACCGTCGAGAACCTGCAACCGGCCATGAGCCGTGCGTATTTCCTCGCGCTGGAACAGCGCAAGGCCGAGATGAGCGAGTTCCTCGAACTGTTCGAACGCTTGCTCGCCGCCGTCCTCGCCCGTGACCTGCCGCAGATCCGCATCGTGCTGACGGCTTACGCCCAGCGCAGCTGCGATCTGGTGGTGTCCGCCCTGACGGTTGCCTGACCTTGCGGCTCAAGTGCATCAAGCTGGCGGGGTTCAAGTCCTTCGTCGACCCGACCACAGTGAACTTCCCCAGCAACATGGCGGCGGTCGTCGGGCCGAACGGTTGCGGCAAGTCGAACATCATCGATGCCGTGCGCTGGGTGATGGGCGAAAGCTCGGCCAAGAACCTGCGCGGCGAGTCGATGACCGACGTCATCTTCAACGGCTCGACCAGCCGCAAACCGGTGAGCCAGGCGAGCATCGAACTGGTGTTCGACAATTCCGACGGCACGCTGCTGGGCGAGTGGGCGGCCTACGCGGAAATTTCCATTCGCCGCAAAGTGACCCGCGACAGCCAGACGACTTATTACCTCAACGGCGCCAAATGCCGTCGTCGCGACATCACCGACATCTTCCTCGGCACCGGCCTCGGCCCGCGCAGCTACTCGATCATCGAGCAGGGGATGATCTCCAAGCTGATCGAGTCCAAGCCGGAAGACCTGCGTAACTTCATCGAAGAAGCTGCCGGCATTTCCAAGTACAAGGAGCGTCGGCGCGAGACCGAAAACCGTATCCGCCGTACTCACGAAAACCTGGCCCGCCTGACCGACCTGCGCGAAGAGCTTGAACGTCAGCTTGAACGCTTGCACCGGCAGGCCGAAGCCGCCAAGAAATATCAGGAATACAAGGCCGAAGAACGCCAGCTCAAGGCGCAACTGTCGGCCCTGCGCTGGCAGGATCTGAACGATCAGGTCGGTCAGCGCGAATCGATCATCGGCAACCAGGAAATCAGCTTCGAAGCGCTGGTCGCCGAACAACGCAACGCCGACGCAGCGATTGAACGCCTGCGCGACGGTCACCATGACCTGTCCGAGCGCTTCAATCTGGTGCAGGGGCGCTTCTATTCGGTTGGCGGCGACATCGCCCGCGTCGAGCAGAGCATCCAGCACGGCCAGCAGCGCTTGCGCCAATTGCAGGACGACCTGAAAGAAGCCGAGCGCGCACGCCTCGAAACCGAATCGCACCTGGGCCACGACCGCACCTTGCTGCTGACCCTCGGCGAAGAACTCGATCAACTGACCCCCGAGCAGGAAATCACCAACGCCGCCGCCGAAGAAGCCGCCGCTGCGCTGGAGGATTCCGAAGCCGTCATGCACGGCTGGCAGGAGCAGTGGGACGCCTTCAACCTGACCTCCGCCGAACCCCGTCGTCAGGCCGAAGTGCAGCAATCGCGCATCCAGCAGTTGGAAACCAGCATGGAGCGTCTGGCTGATCGGCAAAAGCGTCTAGGCGAAGAGCGCGCGCTGCTCTCGGCCGATCCGGAAGACGCGGCGATCATGGAGCTCAGCGAACAGCTCGCCGAGTCCGAAGCGACCCTTGAAGATTTGCAGACCAGCGAAGAAGCCCAGGTCGAAAAACTTGAACAACTGCGCCAGGAATTGCAGCAGGCATTGACTGCGCAACAACAGGCGCAGGGCGATTTGCAGCGCCTCAATGGTCGCCTCGCATCGCTGGAAGCCTTGCAGCAGGCGGCGCTCGATCCGGGCACCGGCACTGCTGAGTGGCTGAAAGAACACCACCTCGCCGAGCGTCCGCGTCTGGCCGAAGGCCTGAAAGTCGAGGCGGGTTGGGAACTGGCGGTGGAAACCGTGCTTGGCGCCGATCTGCAAGCGGTGCTGGTGGATGATTTCGACGGCTTCGATCTGTCCGGTTTTACTCAGGGCGATCTGCGTTTGCTCAGTCCCGGCAGTGACGGCGTGCGCGTGGCCGGCAGTCTGCTGGACAAGGTCGAGGCGCAGGTCGATCTGTCGCCCTGGCTCGCTCAGGTCAAACCGGTCGACAGCCTTGAACAGGCGCTGGCCCTGCGCGGCCAGCTCGCGGCCGGGCAGAGTCTGATCAGCCGTGACGGTTACTGGGTCGGTCGGCACTTTCTGCGGGTGCGCCGCGCCAGCGAAGCCGAGAGCGGCATGCTCGCCCGCGGCCAGGAAATCGAATCGCTGCATGCGGAACGCGAAGAGCGCGAAGCCACGGTCGAGGCCATGGAAACCCGTTTGCAAACCCTGCGCGCACAACAGCGTCAGCAGGAAAACGGTCGCGAACATTTGCGTCGCTTGCTGCAAGACGAAGCCCGTCAGCAAGGCGAATTGAAAGCCCAGTTGTCCGCCGGCAAGGCCAAGGCCGAGCAGTTGAACCTGCGTCGTACCCGCCTCGATGAAGAACTGGTCGAGCTCGCCGAGCAGCGCGAACTGGAACACGAAAACATCGGCGAGGCACGGATCCAGTTGCAGGACGCCCTCGACGCCATGGCCCTCGACACCGAACAGCGCGAATTGCTGCTGGCCCAGCGTGACAGCCTGCGCGAGCGGCTGGATCGGGTGCGTCAGGAAGCCCGCCAGCACAAGGATCACGCCCATCAATTGGCCGTGCGCCTTGGCTCACTGCGGGCACAACATGATTCGACCCGTCAGGCCCTTGAGCGTCTGGAAATGCAGGCCGAGCGTCTCACCGAAAAACGTGAACAGCTCAGCCTGAATCTGGAGGAGGGTGAGGCGCCGCTGGAAGAACTGCGCCTCAAACTTGAAGAGTTGCTCGACAAGCGCATGAGCGTCGACGACGAACTCAAGACCGCACAGATCGCGCTGGAAGACGCCGACCGCGAACTGCGCGACGCGGAAAAACGCCGGACCCAGGCCGAGCAGCAATCGCAATTGATCCGGGGTCAGCTCGAACAGCAGCGCATGGAGTGGCAAGCTCTGACCGTGCGCCGCAAGGCCCTGCAGGATCAACTGCTGGAAGACGGCTACGATCTGCACGGCGTGCTCAATACTCTGACCGCCGAGGCCAGCGAGAAGGCCGCCGAAGAAGAACTTGAACGCATCGCCGCGCGGATTCAGCGCCTGGGCGCGATCAACCTCGCGGCGATCGACGAATACCAGCAACAATCCGAGCGTAAACGTTATCTGGATGCGCAGGACGCCGATCTGGTGGAAGCGCTGGAGACCCTGGAAAACGTCATCCGCAAGATCGACAAGGAAACCCGTAACCGTTTCAAAGATACCTTTGATCAGATCAATGGCGGTTTACAGGCACTTTTCCCAAAAGTTTTCGGTGGCGGGCGGGCGTATTTGGAACTGACGGGCGAAGATCTACTCGATACAGGGGTGACGATCATGGCGCAGCCGCCCGGAAAGAAGAACAGCACTATCCATTTGCTCTCTGGTGGCGAGAAAGCTCTGACCGCGCTGGCACTGGTATTTGCGATCTTCAAGTTGAATCCGGCGCCGTTCTGCATGCTCGATGAAGTTGACGCGCCACTGGATGACGCTAACGTTGGACGCTACGCACGATTGGTCAAAGAGATGTCGCAGACCGTGCAGTTCATCTATATCACCCACAACAAGATCGCCATGGAAATGGCTGACCAGTTGATGGGCGTGACGATGCATGAGCCGGGTTGTTCGCGACTGGTAGCCGTGGATGTCGAGGAGGCGATGGCGATGGTGGATGCCTGAGTCGGCGCTGTCGGAAAAGGTATTTGTAGTCTGTAGGACATATTTACCGCCTTCGACTTGCTGGCCAATCGACATAATCGCGCAAGCCAATGAGACAGACGGTGTAAAGTTGTCTTTGGTCGTGCTAGTTTAATGTCAATTTTTCGTATACGTGGGCAAAACGCCTGTCAGAACATAGAGTTGGCGCCACGTTTTAAAGCGGTTTGCACAGTGTAAACCCCTTATTTTTCAGCATTTTTTATAGAGGCACGGGATTACATGGAAATCGGTCTGCGCGAGTGGCTGATCGTCATCGGCATCATTGTGATAGCCGGTATTCTTTTCGATGGCTGGCGCCGTATGCGCGGCGGCAAGGGAAAACTGAAATTCCGCCTTGACCGAAGTCTGTCCAACCTGCCGGACGAGGACACCAGCGCCGAGCTGTTGGGCCCGGCCCGCGTGCTGGATACTCATAAAGAGCCACAACTGGACGAACACGATCTGCCATCGGTGAGCATGCCGGCCCGCGAAGCACGCGAGCCTCGCGAATCCGGTTCCAAGCGCGGCAAGCGTGGTAGCAACGGCCCGGCCCAGGGCGACCTGAACCTCGATCTGGATCTGGACGGCGGCCCGAGCTTCAGCAGCCGCGACGATGATTTCGTCGAGCCTGCCGCCAAGTCGTCGCCTGCGGTGGCCGATAAAGATCAGCCGCAAGCAGAAGAAGTGCTGGTGATCAGCGTGATCTGCCGCGACCCGGCCGGCTTCAAGGGCCCGGCGCTGTTGCAGAACATTCTGGAAAGCGGTCTGCGTTTTGGTGAGATGGATATTTTCCACCGTCACGAAAGCATGGCCGGCAACGGCGAGGTACTGTTCTCCATGGCCAATGCGGTCAAGCCGGGCATCTTCGATCTGGACGACATCGACCATTTCAGCACCCCGGCGGTGAGCTTCTTCCTCGGCCTGCCAGGCCCGCGTCATCCGAAGCAGGCCTTCGACGTGATGGTCGCGGCGGCCCGCAAGCTGTCTCAGGAACTGAACGGCGAATTGAAAGATGACCAGCGCAGTGTCCTGACCGCGCAGACCATCGAGCACTACCGTCAGCGCATCGTCGAATTCGAACGTCGCGCCCTGACCCAGAAGCGTTGATTGAAAAGGTTGCCTCGTCATAAAGAGGCAATCGGCAAAAACAGATTGAGCAGCCTCGGCTGCTCTTTTGCTTTATGAGAGAACACCCATGACTGCCGCCAAAGACCGCATTCTAGCGCTGCGCGCTGAACTCGATCAGCACAACTACCGTTACCACGTCCTTGATGAACCGAGCATTCCGGATGCCGAGTACGACCGGTTGTTCCACGAGCTCAAGGCGCTGGAAGCGGCCAACCCGGAGCTGATCACCAGCGACTCACCGACTCAGCGCGTGGGCAGCGTGGCGCTGACCGCGTTCAGCCAGGTGCGCCACGAAGTGCCGATGCTCAGCCTCGGCAACGCCTTTGAAGAAACCGACATGCGCGAGTTCGACCGCCGGGTGACCGAAGGGCTGGATCTGCCGGTCGGCGATCTGTTTGGCGGTGGCGCGGCGGTGGAATACAGCTGCGAACCGAAGCTCGATGGTCTGGCGGTCAGCCTGCTGTATCAGGATGGCGTGCTGGTGCGCGGCGCTACGCGCGGCGACGGCACCACGGGTGAAGACATCAGCGTCAACGTGCGCACGGTGCGCAACATCCCGCTGAAGCTGCACGGCACGGGCTGGCCGGCGACGCTGGAAGTGCGCGGCGAAGTGTTCATGTCCAAGGCCGGTTTCGAGCGCCTGAACGCTTCGCAACTGGAAGTCGGCGGCAAGACCTTCGCCAACCCGCGCAATGCCGCCGCCGGCAGCCTGCGCCAGCTGGATTCGAAGATCACCGCCAACCGCCCGTTGGAGTTCTGCTGCTATGGCATCGGCCAGGTGTCCCACGACATCGCCGATACCCACATCGGTAACCTCAAGCAGCTGCAAGCCTGGGGCCTGCCGATCAGCCATGAATTGAAACTGGCCAAAGGCATCGGCGAATGCCTGGATTATTACCGTGATATTGGCGAGCGCCGCAACGCGCTGGCCTACGAAATCGACGGTGTGGTGTTCAAGGTCAACAGCATTGCCGACCAGCGTGAACTGGGTTTTCGCGCCCGGGAGCCGCGCTGGGCCATTGCCCACAAATTCCCGGCCATGGAAGAACTCACCGAACTGCTCGACGTGGAGTTCCAGGTCGGCCGCACGGGCGCCGTCACGCCCGTGGCGCGGTTGAAACCGGTCAAGGTTGCCGGCGTCACCGTGGCCAACGCCACGCTGCACAACATGGACGAAGTCGCCCGGTTGGGCCTGATGATCGGCGACACGGTGATCATTCGCCGCGCCGGTGATGTGATTCCGCAAGTGGTGCAAGTGGTCATGGAGCGTCGTCCGGAAGATGTGCGCCCTGTGCAGATTCCCGAGAGCTGCCCGGTCTGCGGCTCCCACGTCGAGCGCACGCAACTGGTCAAGCGCAGCAAGGGCAAGGAAACCATCAGCGAAGGCGCGGTGTACCGCTGCGTCGGCCGACTGGCCTGCGGTGCGCAACTCAAGCAGGCGATCATTCACTTCGTCTCCCGTCGGGCGATGGACATCGAAGGCCTCGGCGACAAGAGCGTCGAGCAGTTGGTGGACGAAGGTCTGGTCAGTTCGCCGGCCGATCTTTATGCATTGAAGTTCGATGACATCGTCGATCTTGAAGGTTTTGCCGAAGTGTCGAGCAACAAGTTGCTGGCCGCTATCGAGGACAGCAAGAAGCCGGGGCTGGCGCGCTTCATCTATGCGCTGGGCATCCCGGATGTCGGCGAGGAGACCGCCAAGGTGCTGGCGCGTTCGCTGGGGGTGCTGGAGCGCGTCCAGCAAGCCTTGCCGCAAGTGCTGACGTACCTGCCGGACATCGGCCTGGAAGTGGCCCACGAGATTCACAGCTTCTTCGAAGATGCGCACAACCAGCAGGTTATTACCGAGTTGCTGGGCCATGGTTTAGAGATTCAGGATCAGGGTGAGTTGGGCGCCGAGTTTGCCGCAAGCACAACGCTGGGCGGCTTCCTCGACAAGCTGCACATTCCTTCGGTGGGGCCGGGCGGGGCGCAGAAACTGGCGGACAGGTTCGAATCGCTGGAAGGGGTGATGAACGCTGACTGGCTGGACATGCGCCAGGCATTGCCGGAGAAACAGGCCAACGCGGTTCGCGAGTTTTTCGCCTTGCCCGGGCATCGTCAGCTTGCGGAGTCTGCCGAGCAGCAACTGCGCGATTTCGGCATGCATTGGCAAAGCGAAAAGAAAGTCGTCGAAGGCCTGCCACTGGCCGGCGAAACCTGGGTGCTGACCGGCAAGGTCGAGCTGATGAGCCGCGACGTCGCCAAGGAGCATCTGGAAAGTCTCGGCGCCAAGGTCGCCGGTTCCGTGTCGGCCAAGACCCATTGCGTGGTGGCCGGACCGGGTGCCGGCTCGAAACTGACCAAGGCCAACGAACTGGGCGTGAAAGTGATGGACGAAGAGGCGTTTATCGCGTTCCTCAAAGGACACGGTATTTCTGCCTGACGCAATGCGCGGGAACGATCAACTCGCGGGAATGATCTAGTCTTGGCAAGCCCAAGGGAGAGATCGCCATGTACCGCTTTTTCGAGCAGCTCAGTTCCCGCATCGTCGCGCCGTTCATGGGCGAATCCTCGCGCAACAGCAAAGTCTGGCCGTGCCGCTGCGGTCAGTCGCTGTTCTTTCGCAACAGCCAGTGCCTGGCTTGCAGCGCGGCGCTGGGTTATCAACCGGAACACAGTCGTCTGACCTCGCTGCAACCGGGGCCGCAAGAGGGCACCTGGACGCTGGATGTCGATCCCGAGGCCGGGCTGTTCCGCCGTTGCGCCAACCTCGATACCCCGGCGGCCTGCAACTGGCTGCTGCCCGCCAACGATCACGACACCCTGTGCTCTGCCTGCGCTCTGAATCGCACCATCCCCGATCTGTCCGTCCCGGAAAACCCCGAACGCTGGCGCAAGGTTGAAATCGCCAAGCGGCGACTGATGGCGCAACTGATCAGCCTCGGTCTGCCGGTCGTTCCGAAAACGGTCGATGAAGACACCGGCCTGGCCTTTGATTTCATCGGCGTCGATCTGCAAGGCAACGGGCCCATGACGGGCCACGCCAACGGCCTGATCACCCTCGACATCGCAGAAGCCGACGACGCCCACCGCGAGCGCGTCCGGGCGCAGATGCATGAACCCTATCGCACGCTACTCGGGCACTTTCGCCATGAGGTCGGGCATTACTACTGGGATCGCCTGATCGACAACGGCCCGTGGCTTGATTCATTCCGCAACCTGTTCGGCGACGAACGCGCCAGTTATGCCGAGGCGCTGGAGCGGCATTATCAACAGGGCGCGCCGGCGGACTGGTCGCAGCACTACGTCAGCGCCTACGCCACTATGCACCCGTGGGAAGACTGGGCGGAAACCTGGGCGCATTACCTGCACATGATGGACGCGGTGGACACGGCACTGGGTTTTGGCATGAGCGCCCGGCAGATGGATCTCGATTACCAGCCGTTTCCGTCGAGCACGCTGTATGACCCCGAGCATCCTGGCGGCGCGGCGTTCCTGTCGTTCGTCAACGCATGGATCGAACTGGCCGGCATGCTCAACGAACTGTCGCGCAGCATGGGTCAGCCGGATTTTTATCCCTTCGTCCTGCCGCCGGCGGCGATCGCCAAGCTGCACTTCATTCATCTGGTGATCCAGCAGGAGGGCGGCCGGGCGGACGAGGTGCTGCAGGCGCAATAGCAAGTGCTTGAAGCCCTTCATATTTTTAATCTGCAACGAGCGGTTGTAACTTCGTCTCAGATAGGTACAATGGCGCGGCTCGCCGACAGGTGAGCGTCGTTATGGTGACCCTATCGGTCCCCCCGCAACGATCAGCCGTGAACCCGGTCAGGCCTGGAAGGGAGCAGCCGCAGCGGTGACATTGTGTGCCGGGGTGTGGCTGGTAGGGTTGCCACCTTAACGACCCTCGAACGAATCAGACCGAACTGCATGGGTTTCGCCCACTGCGGTTTTTTTATGCCTGCGATTTGGCGTTTCGTACCCAAACACCCCGCTCGCGGAGGTGTCGACGCCTCTTCAATCCCGCATACTCGCCACCACCGAAATAAATGAAGAGTCTGGCCAGGATCGACCGTGTAAGGTCTGCACCCTGGTCGCGAGGTTTTATGCTCCCGGAACATTCCGATTTATCCAGCCCCGTGTTCTTGCCTCTGACGGAAGAAACCTGCACGAACCTTTTGCAGGCGGGGGGCACCACAGCGCTCGAAACCCTGACCGATCCAGAGTTGGCGGCCGTGCTGGTGATCCAGAACCTGGTGCAAACGAAAGAGCAGGATCTCGGCGCCGTGGCAGCGGAGAAGATTCTGGCCAGGCTCTTGTCCTGGGCTGCGCAAAACCGTCAGTCAACGACAGCAGGCCTGCTGTCAGAAGCCCAACGTCTGTTCGACCCGCGCAAACTGTATTTCGGCCTGAAGGTTCTCAAGCCTCTGAACCTGCGTTTTCTGTTGGCCGAAGAAGTATCCGCACGCGACTACTTGTTGCCCGACGGCCAGTGGGACTTCGAATACAAGGTTCAGCGCCATCGCAGCCATGATCCGTTCAGCCAGCCGATAGTGACGCCCCGACAGCGCGAGCGCTGGTTGAGCCCGGCACAGGACAAACTGGTCAGAACCTTTCGCGCCAACCTGGACGAAGACCTGCACGTTCAGGGCTACGCCGGGATCGGCAAAAGCCATCTGCTGGTGGCCTTGCTGGAACACCTGCGCCCGGAAAAGACCTTACTGTTGGCGCGCACACCGGCCAAGCTGGAGGTCCTTCGTCAGCGGATGGTGGGGCCGAGCGAGAAGAAGGCCGGCAAGACCTTCCTGGCGTTTGCGCAGTCGCTGATGCTCGGGCGCAGGCCTCAGGCTGAAGGAGCGACTCGGATCCTCAGTCGCCAGGCGCTGGCGCAGGAACTGAATATCTTCGGTTTTCGCCACCACGACGGGCAGGCGACTCTTGAATTGTGCCTCAAGGTGATCGAGCGCTACTGTCGCTTTCGCGATCACACCTTTTCAGCGAAGCATCTGCCGCATTTCAATCAGCCGCTCTCCAGCGTGGACGCTCAAGTGCTGCTGGAATATTCGAGCCGGGTGTGGGGCTACCTCGAACTCAATCCGGCGTGGGGCGGCCAGACCGGTTTCGAAGCGCTACTGATGATCAAGCGGGCCTGCATTGCCGGTTGCGTGGTGCCCGCGCGCTACACGCACGTGCTGATCGACGAAAGCCAGGACATTCCCGGCTCGCTGTTGCAGATCATCGAACGCGGCCGGCAGGTGCTGATCACCCTCGGCGACGAGTACCAGCAGGCCAGCGGCGTTCCGGTCAAACGGCACCGAGAGGTTCGCCAGAGCGATATCAGTTATTCCGTGCGCTCGGGTCGCAATGTCGAGCGGCTGGTCAATCCGCTGATCGCCCGGCATTCGCAGAAGGGCAAGATGCCGTTCGAAGGCGCCAGTGATGCTGACGTCATGATTAAGGAATATCCGGAAGGTTTTGTGCCGCCCGAGGGCTGTGTGGTGCTGACAGCCTCACCGTGGGACACAATGATCTGGGCTATCCACCTGCACGATACCAATTGCAAGTTCAGATTCCCGGACAAGCCAACCCAGGATGATCTCAAGCATTTCATGGCCACCGCCATCGAACGGTTCAAGCCTGACTTCTACCGTTCCGAATTCAGTGAAAACGGCGTGCATCCGTACTTCAGCGACCTGCCTGACTGGCAGGCCGTTTGTGACGCCAATCAGTTCGACGAATCATTTCTGCGGGTCAAGGCCAAGCTGGAAAACGGTTTCATGATTGCCGACCTGACACGCCTGAACCGAATGATCGACAACACCGGCAATGGCTGCCTGCTGATGCTCGCGGAAGAGGCGGGGGGTATGGAGTTCGACAAGGTGCTACTGACGCCGGGCTTGCTGACCAACGAGCAATTCAAGGATGCCTACGCGTTCGATCAGCGGATCTGCGCCGTGTACATTGCCATCTCCCGCGCCAGACAGAAGCTTTATGTGCCGTACGATGTGGTCGCGTGGGTCGAGTATCACGAATATCAGAAATTTCGCGATACGGCGGGGCATTGAGAGGCTGGCTCACGGTTCATTACTCGACCCCCCGGTATACAACCGAATAATGTCATCAATCTCCCCGGACATTTTCATCCGCTGCAACGTCCTCATTATCCGCTGCACCGGCACATTCGGATCATTGCGCACATAGCAGCCGATCTTCTGCTCCTGCAGCACTGCCACCGCTTGCAGTTGTTGCGCCGGCTGCAGGCGCTGGTTGAACCAGTCCAGTGTCCATTGATTGCTCACCGCATAGCGGTAGCGACCGGCCAGCAGTTTGTCGAGCACCTGCTCCTGATTGCGCGCGTCTTCGCGCCAGAGCCGATCGGCGTCGAATATCGGTTGCAGCGTGGGGTAGGTGTAACCGAGCACGGTGCCGATCGACTGGCGGGGCAGGTGGGCCGGGTCGACGCTGGGTGGTGGGTCCCGACGGCTGATCAGCAGGTCGCGCTGGAAGAACAGCGGGAGGCTCCAGATGTAATCCCCGGACAGGTTCGGCAGCCAGGATTGTGCGGCAAAGCAGCGCACGTCGACTTCGCCGTGTTCCATGGCGTTCTGCACCCGGGCGCGGGGCAGGACGTGAAATTGCGCCGGCACGCCGACCTGGGTCGCCAGGCTGAGCATCATGTCGTAGAGGATGCCTTGGGTCGGGCGGCCGCGTTCGATCTGCACCATCGGCATCGCCCAGCTGTCGGCAACGACGAAGCGCAGCGGCGGTTGTGACGCCATCGCGCTCAGGCTCAATCCCAGTAATGCCCCCACGGCCCACCGCATAAACGCTCCGGTAATTCCCGATCCCGAGCCGACAAAAGCCCTCGCACATGCAGCTTAGCCAGAATAGACGAGCACACCGGATGCAATTTTGCCCTTGCTCCGCTAGCATTAGCCGCTTCTGCTTCCTTTGCCGCGACGGTTTTCGATGAGTTATCAGGTTCTTGCACGTAAATGGCGTCCGCGCTCGTTCCGCGAAATGGTCGGCCAGACCCATGTGCTCAAGGCTCTGATCAATGCCTTGGACAGCCAGCGCCTGCACCACGCCTACCTGTTCACCGGTACGCGCGGGGTCGGCAAGACCACGATTGCACGAATCATCGCCAAATGCCTGAACTGTGAAACAGGTATCACTTCAAGCCCGTGCGGCGAGTGTTCGGTGTGCCGCGAGATCGATGAAGGCCGTTTCGTCGACCTGATCGAGATCGACGCCGCGAGCCGGACCAAGGTCGAGGACACCCGCGAACTGCTCGACAACGTGCAGTACGCCCCGAGCCGCGGGCGCTTCAAGGTCTACCTGATCGACGAAGTGCACATGCTCTCCAGCCATTCCTTCAATGCGCTGCTCAAAACCCTTGAAGAGCCGCCGCCCTACGTCAAGTTCATCCTGGCGACCACCGACCCGCAGAAACTTCCGGCAACGATTTTGTCGCGGTGCCTGCAGTTCTCCCTGAAGAACATGACCCCGGAGCGGGTGGTCGAGCATCTGACCCACGTTCTGGGCGCCGAAAACGTACCGTTCGAAGACGACGCCCTGTGGCTGCTCGGTCGCGCGGCGGACGGTTCGATGCGTGACGCCATGAGCCTGACCGACCAGGCCATCGCCTTCGGTGAAGGCAAAGTGTTGGCCGCCGACGTGCGGGCGATGCTTGGTACGCTGGATCACGGTCAGGTCTACGACGTGCTGCACGCGCTGATCGAAGGTGACGCCAAGGCGTTGCTCGAGGCCGTGCGTCACCTGGCCGAACAGGGCCCGGACTGGAACGGCGTGCTCTCGGAAATTCTCAATGTGCTGCACCGCGTCGCCATCGCCCAGGCCTTGCCGGAAGGTGTCGACAACGGCCACGGCCACGGCGACCGTGACCGGGTGCTGGCACTGGCCCAGGCGTTGCCGGCCGAAGACGTGCAGTTCTATTACCAGATGGGCCTGATCGGCCGCCGCGACTTGCCGCTGGCGCCCGATCCGCGAGGTGGTTTCGAAATGGTCCTGCTGCGGATGCTGGCCTTCCGGCCGGCAGACACGGCGGACGCTCCGAGGCAACCGCTAAAGCCAGTGGGAATCAGCCAGGCCACAGTTGATTCCGCAAATTCAGTGGCTGCCGCGCCGAAGCCTGCGCCGGTAGTTGCTGCGGCTGTTGCACCCACGCCAGCGCCGGTGGTTGCGCCTGCACCTGCTCCCGAACCTGCACCGGTTGCCCAGGTGATTGCGCCTGAACCCGTTCCTGAGCCAGAGCCAGAGCCGGTTGCCGTTGAGGACGTCGTCGATCTGCCGTGGAATGACCCGGTAGAACCGGCGCCTGTGCAGCAGCCAGTGGTCGAGCCTGTACTGGAAACCGCCGCCGAACAACCGGAGCTGCCGCCAATGCCGCTGCCGACCCCGGACAGCGTCGTGCCGGACGCGCCGGAGTGGGCCGCTGCGCCGATCCCCGAACCGTCAGTGGCCGAAGTCGATGCCGCCACGCCGGGCGTGGACATGGACGACGAGCCGCCGCTTGACGAGGACTACATCGAGCCGGACATGGATTCGGCCTACAGTTACCTCGACGATCTGGCCAGCGAACATGCTGCAGAACCGGCCCCGGAGCCCGAGCCGGAACCTGCCGCCGCGCCGGCCACCGGTCTGGCCCTGCAATGGCTGGAGCTGTTCCCGCAACTGCCGATTTCCGGCATGACCGGCAGCATCGCCGCCAACTGCACGCTGATCGCGGTCGATGGCGATCACTGGCTGATGCACCTGGACCCGGCCCACAGCGCCTTGTTCAACGCCACCCAGCAGCGTCGCCTGAACGATGCGCTGAACCAGTTCCACGGGCGCACGCTGACCCTGACCATCGAGCTGATCAAGCCCGAGCAGGAAACCCCGGCCCAGGCCGCGTCCCGGCGCCGTGCCAACCGTCAGCGCGAGGCGGAGGAATCGATCCACGGCGATCCGTTCATCCAGCAGATGGTGCAGCAGTTCGGTGCGGTCGTGCGACACGATACTATTGAACCTGTCGACGCCCTGGTCAGTCAGGGCTAATAACTGAGGGCGTCCGGCCTTTAGGGGCGGGCGCTGTTTTGATCCAAGTACGTTTGAGGTGATTCCCATGATGAAAGGTGGCATGGCCGGCCTGATGAAGCAGGCGCAGCAGATGCAGGAAAAAATGGCCAAGATGCAGGAAGAACTGGCCAACGCCGAAGTCACCGGCAAGGCCGGTGGCGATCTGGTCACCGTGGTGATGACCGGTCGTCATGACGTGAAAAAAGTCAGCATCGACCCGAGCGTACTGCCGGGCCTGGACAAAGACGACCGTGAAGTGCTCGAGGATCTGGTGGCTGCTGCCGTCAACGCCGCCGTGCGTCAGGTCGAAGCCAACAGCCAGGCGAAAATGGGCAGCATGACCGCTGGCATGAACCTGCCGGCCGGTATGAAACTGCCGTTCTGATTCGCCTTTGCGGGTTGGATGAGCTACAAAAAATGCCAGGCATCGCGCCTGGCATTTTTTGTTTCCGCCCGATCGTTCCCACGTTCTGCGTGGGAATGCAGCCCGGGACGCTTCGCGTCCCCAATCCGAAGCCAAACACGGAGCGTCCGATAGGGCATTCCCAAGTGGACGATTCGACGCCTCGACCAACGCTTATCAAGCGGAACGCACCATGCCCACCAAGGTCTGCTCCCTATACCACCGAATTCATCATTCACAGGAGATGCTGACATGTCCGACCCTCTGACACTCAATCAACGCTTCGTGCTGGCCTCGCGGCCGGTGGGCGCGCCGACCCCCGAGAACTTCCGTCTGGAGCGCGAGGCGCTGCCAGACCTGGAAGAAGGCCAGGTGTTGCTCAAGACCCTGTACCTGTCGCTTGATCCCTACATGCGCGGTCGTATGAGTGACGCGCCGTCCTACGCGGCGCCGGTACAAATCGGCGAAGTGATGACCGGCGGCGCTGTCAGCCGGGTCGAACAGTCGCGTCATCCGAAATTTCATCCGGGCGATCTGGTCGTCGGTGCGACCGGTTGGCAAAGCCACAGCATCAGCGATGGCCGCAACATCATCCCGATCCCGTCCGGGCTGCCGAGCCCGTCGATGGCCCTCGGCGTGCTGGGCATGCCGGGCATGACCGCGTACATGGGCCTGATGGACATCGGCCAGCCGAAAGAGGGTGAAACCCTGGTGGTCGCCGCCGCGTCCGGCGCAGTGGGCTCGGTGGTCGGTCAGGTTGCCAAAATCAAGGGCCTGCGTGCCGTCGGCGTGGCCGGTGGAGCCGAGAAGTGCAAATACGTAGTCGAGGAACTGGGCTTCGACGCCTGTATCGATCACAAGGCGCCGGACTTCGCCGAGCAACTGGCCAAGGCCTGTCCCAATGGCATCGACATCTATTACGAAAACGTCGGTGGACATGTCTTCGATGCGGTCGTGCCGCTGCTCAATCCCAAGGCGCGGATCCCGCTGTGCGGCCTGATTGCTGGCTACAACGCCTCGCAAGCGCCGAAAGGCCCGGATCGTTTGCCCGCCTTGCAACGCACGTTGCTGACCAAGCGCGTACGGATTCAGGGCTTCATCGTGTTCGACGACTACGGTGATCGTCAGCCGGAATTCATCAGCGCGATGGTGCCGTGGGTGCGCGATGGCAAGGTGAAATTCCGCGAGGACGTGGTCGAGGGCCTGGAGCAGGCGCCTGAGGCGTTTATCGGGCTGCTGGAGGGGCGCAACTTCGGCAAACTGGTGGTGAAGGTCGCCCAGGACTGAGGATTTGACGCTGGCCGGAGGCGCGGGTATAAACCGCGTCTCGTTGTTTTGTCGGACTTTTTCCCCATGAGCTTCAGCCCTTTGATTCGCCAACTGATCGACGCCCTGCGAACCTTGCCGGGCGTGGGTCAGAAAACTGCCCAGCGCATGGCGTTGCAGTTGCTCGAACGTGACCGCAGCGGCGGTACGCGCCTGGCCCAGGCCTTGAGCCAGGCCATGGAAGGGGTCGGACACTGCCGTCAGTGCCGCACGCTGACCGAAGACGACCTGTGCCCGCAATGCGCCGACACCCGCCGCGATGACACGCTGCTGTGCGTAGTAGAGGGGCCGATGGATGTTTACGCGGTCGAGCAGACCGGCTTCCGTGGGCGTTACTTCGTGCTCAAGGGGCACCTGTCGCCGCTGGACGGCCTGGGCCCGGAAGCCATCGGCATTCCGCAATTGATGGCACGGATCGAAGAGGCGGGCACCTTCACCGAAGTCATCCTCGCCACCAACCCGACCGTGGAAGGCGAAGCGACGGCCCACTACATCGCCCAGTTGCTGCAGAACAAAGGCCTGATCGCCTCGCGCATCGCTCACGGCGTACCGCTGGGCGGCGAACTGGAGCTGGTGGACGGTGGCACGCTGGCTCACTCGTTTGCCGGGCGTAAACCGATTTCTCTCTGAGTCACACAATCCGGTTGAAAACCAAGCAAGCGCTCGGTTAAGTTCGGCGAACCCTTCCATGGAGTTCGCCGATGCCCGCCTTCCAGGAATACTTCGACCCCAGCCACCAAATGGTCCGCGACAGCGTCAGACGTTTCGTCGAGCGCGAGATCCTGCCGGACATCAATGCGTGGGAAGAAGCCGAAAGCTTTCCCCGTGAGCTTTATCTCAAGGCCGGTGCGGCCGGTATCCTCGGCATCGGTTACCCCGAAGCGCTGGGCGGCAGTCACGAAGGTGACCTGTTCGCCAAAATCGCCGCCAGCGAAGAACTGATGCGCTGCGGCTCCGGCGGGCTGGTGGCCGGGCTTGGTTCGCTCGATATCGGTCTGCCGCCAGTCGTCAAATGGGCCCGCCCTGAAGTGCGGGACCGCGTCGTACCTCAAGTGCTCAGGGGCGAAAAAATCAGCGCCTTGGCCGTCACCGAGCCGGGCGGCGGTTCCGACGTCGCCAACCTGCAGACCCGCGCCGTACGCGATGGCGATCATTACCGGGTCAGCGGCAGCAAAACCTTTATCACCAGTGGCGTGCGAGCCGACTACTACACCGTCGCAGTGCGCACCGGCGCGCCCGGTTTTGGCGGCATCAGCCTGTTGCTGATCGAGAAGGGCACGCCAGGTTTCACTGTCGGCCGGCAGTTGAAGAAAATGGGCTGGTGGGCGTCGGACACCGCTGAATTGTTCTTCGACGATTGCCGGGTGCCTGTAGGAAATCTGATTGGCGCGCAGAACATGGGTTTTGCCTGCATCATGGGCAACTTCCAGAGCGAACGTCTGGCATTGGCGCTGATGGCAAACATGACCGCGCAACTGGCACTGGAAGAAAGCCTGAAGTGGGCGAAGGAGCGGCAAGCGTTCGGTAAACCCATCGGCAAGTTCCAGGTGATCAAGCATCGCCTCGCGGAAATGGCCACGGCGCTGGAAGTCTCGCGGGAGTTCACCTACCGGCAGGCGGCGAAAATGGCGGCGGGGCAGAGCGTGATCAAGGAGATTTCCATGGCCAAGAACTTCGCCACGGACACTTCGGACCGCATCACCAACGAGGCGGTGCAGATTCTTGGCGGGTTGGGTTATATGCGCGAAAGCCTGGTGGAGCGGCTGTATCGGGATAACCGCATCTTGTCGATTGGCGGCGGGACGCGGGAAGTGATGAACGAGATCATCAGCAAACAGATGGGACTGTAATCTTCGGTGTTTGATCGTTCCCACGCGGAGCGTGAGAACGATCGCGGCGCGGGGCTGATTACTTGTCAGTCAACGCAAACTGCGTCAGGCAGAACGTCGGAATCCCCATGTCCTCAAGACGCTGCGAGCCACCCAGTTCCGGCAGATCAATGATCGCCGCCGCTTCATGAACACGGGCACCCATGCGACGAATCAGGTTGGCCGCTGCGATCAGCGTGCCGCCGGTGGCGATCAGGTCATCGAACATCACCACCGAGTCGCCTTCGCACAGGCTGTCGGCGTGCACTTCGAGAAACGCTTCGCCGTACTCGGTCGCGTAACCTTCAGCCAGCACGTCTGCCGGCAACTTGCCCTGCTTGCGGAACAGCACCAGCGGCTTGTTCAGCTGATAGGCCAGTACCGAACCGATCAGGAAACCACGCGCATCCATCGCGCCGATGTGAGTGAAGTCGGCTTCGACGTAACGGTGGGCGAAGCTGTCCATCACCAGGCGCAGGGCCTTGGGCGACTGGAACAGCGGGGTGATGTCGCGAAAGATCACGCCCGGTTTCGGGAAGTCGATCACGGGGCGGATCAGGGATTTGATGTCGAAGGAGTCGAAGACCATCGTCGAGGTGTCCTGGCAGGGCTGCAAACGGCGCAGTATACCCGCGGCTGAAACGATACGCTCGGCCGCGGGTCGAGATCAGACCTCGAGCGAGCCGCCGGCCAGGGCGCAGAGCTGGATCGGGTCGAGGATATGGATTTCCTTGCCCTCGGCGGCGATCAGTTCGTTCTGCTGGAAGCGGGTGAAGACCCGGGACACGGTTTCTACCGCCAGCCCCAGGTAGTTGCCGATTTCATTGCGCGACATGCTCAGGCGGAACTGGTTGGCCGAGAAGCCGCGAGCGCGGAAACGCGCCGACAGGTTGACCAGGAAGGTGGCGATGCGCTCGTCGGCGGTCTTCTTCGACAGCAGCAGCATCATTTGCTGGTCGTCACGGATTTCGCGGCTCATCACGCGCATCAACTGACGGCGCAACTGCGGCAGTTGCAGGGCCAGTTCGTCGAGGCGTTCGAACGGAATCTCGCAGACCGAAGTGGTTTCCAGGGCCTGGGCGGAAACCGGGTGTTTCTCGGTGTCCATGCCGGACAGCCCGACCAGCTCGCTCGGCAGGTGGAAGCCGGTCAGTTGTTCTTCGCCGGTGTCGCTCAGGCTGAAGGTCTTGAGGGCGCCGGAGCGTACTGCATAAACGGAATCGAAGGTGTCGCCCTGGCGGAACAGGAACTCACCCTTTTTCAACGGGCGGCCACGTTTAACGATTTCGTCCAGCGCATCCATGTCTTCCAGATTCAGTGAAAGTGGCAGGCAGAGAGGGGCCAGGCTGCAATCCTTGCAATTAGCCTGGTTATGAGCGCGCAGTTTAACTGGCTCGGACATTTCTTGGATCCTTGTGGGAAAACACACATAAGGCGTAAGGGTAACCCACTGGAAGACATTCAGGCCAGTCTGTGGCGAGATTGCCCCACCGGCAAAACGCCGCAGGGATGACGGCTGATAAACGTGTCTCGGACGGCGTGCAAGGCACCGTTTCGATGACCGTTCTACATAGGCAACCCCTGCGTGGTGCTTGAAAAGTTAAATCACCCGCGAGAAACGCTGGCGGTTTTGCTGTTCCAGGTACGCGTCGAACACCATGCACACCGAGCGCACCAACAGGCGCCCGGCCGGCAGCACAGTGATGCGCTCGCGATCCAGTTCGATCAGGCCGTCCTGCGCCATGCCCTGCAATTGCGGCCAGAGCGCGCCGAAGTAGCCCTGAAAATCGATGTTGAAGCGGCGCTCGATTTCGGCGAAGTCCAGGCTGAAATTGCAGATCAGTTGCTGGATCACCGCGCGACGCAGGCGGTCATCGGCGTTGCACACCAGGCCTCGGCTGGTGGCCAGTTGCGCACCGGCGAGGGTGTTCTGGTAGTGATTGAGATCGCTGCTGTTCTGGCAGTACAGATCGCCGATCTGGCTGATGGCCGACACGCCCAGACCGATCAGGTCGCAGTGACCGTGGGTGGTGTAGCCCTGGAAATTGCGTTGCAGGGTTGATTCTTCCTGGGCAATCGCCAGTTCATCGTCGGGCAGGGCGAAGTGGTCCATGCCGATGTAGCGGTAGCCGGCGGCGGTCAGTTGTTCGATGGTCCGTTGCAGCATTTCCAGTTTCTGCGCCGGGCTCGGCAGTTCGTTGCCGTTGATCCGCCGCTGCGGCATGAAACGTTCCGGCAGGTGCGCGTAATTGAACACCGAGAGCCGGTCCGGCTGCAGGCTGATGACTTCCTCGACGGTGCGGGCGAAGTTGTCCGGAGTCTGCTTGGGCAGGCCGTAGATCAGGTCGATGTTGATCGAGCGAAATTGCAGGGTGCGCGCCGCATCGATCACGGCGCGGGTTTCTTCCAGGCTTTGCAGGCGATTGACTGCCCGTTGCACCGCCGGATCGAGGTCCTGCAGGCCGATGCTGACCCGGTTGAAACCCAGTTCGCGCAGCAGGCCCATGGTCGACCAGTCGGCTTCGCGTGGATCGATCTCGATGCCGTAATCGCCGGAGTCATCGTCCAGCAGATTGAAATGCTTGCGCAGGTGCGCCATCAACTGGCGCAACTCATCGTGGCTGAGAAAGGTCGGGGTACCGCCACCGAAGTGCAGTTGCTCGACTTTCTGCGCCGGATCAAGGTGGCAGGCGATCAGCTGGATTTCCTGTTCGAGCCGTTGCAGATACGGCAACGCTCGGCCGCGATCCTTGGTGATGACCTTGTTGCAGGCGCAGTAGTAACAAATGTTCGCGCAGAACGGCACGTGCACGTACAGCGACAACGGGCGCAGCGCCTTGCGGCTGTCGCGCAGGGCGTGGAACAGGTCGAAGGTGCCGACCTGACTGTGAAATTGCACGGCCGTCGGGTACGAGGTGTAGCGCGGCCCCGCCAGGTCGTAGCGGCGGATCAAATCGGTGTCCCAACGAATGGCGTCGAGCATGCGGGCATTCCCCCGGATAGGCTGGCAGTGTGGCGAGTCTAGGGGAGGGCGCGAAAAGGCATCTTGATTTGCATCAACGGGATCAGTGGCCCATCAGCCAGTGCTGGTGCGGCCCCGGCAGGGTCCAGATGCCGAAGAGGATCACCAGCAGACCACCGGCCATGCGCACGCTGCGTTTGCGCAGCAGTGAGGTGACCCGTTCGGCGGCGAGGCCGGTCGCCAGCAAGACAGGCCAGGTGCCGAGCCCGAAGGCGAGCATCAGCAAGGCACTGTCCAACGCATTGCCTTGACTGGCCGACCACAACAGCGTGCTGTAAACCAGCCCGCACGGCAGCCAGCCCCACAGTGCGCCAAGCAGCAAGGCCCGGGGCAGGCTCGACACCGGCAGCAGGCGATTGGCGACAGGTTGAATGTAGCGCC
Organism: Pseudomonas sp. PHC1; assembly: GCF_046487845.1. Classification (NCBI taxonomy): domain Bacteria; kingdom Pseudomonadati; phylum Pseudomonadota; class Gammaproteobacteria; order Pseudomonadales; family Pseudomonadaceae; genus Pseudomonas; species Pseudomonas sp. PHC1. The sequence goes on along the minus strand of NZ_JBJXHJ010000009.1, from coordinate 100,886 downwards.
ATAGCCCGCGCCCGAGGCCCTCGATGCGGGTCAGACCGCTCCACCATCCCGCCAGATACAGGCCCATGGCGATCAGCAGCAGACCGGCGAGCACCCGCATGAACAGCGCGGCAGGACTGTTGGCCACCGCCCAACCCGCCAGCCCGATCAGCAAGCCTGCCATGGCATAGCTGAGAATCCGCCCGAGGTTGTAGGCCAGCAGCAGACGAAAACGTCGGCTGCGTTGCTCCTTGGGGATCGCCAGGGTCAGCGCGCCCATCAAGCCCCCGCACATGCCCAGGCAATGGCCGCCGCCGAGCAGCCCGAGAATCAACGCAGACACCAGCAGTGGCGCCAGTTCAAGCATGGGGTGGCGCCTTGTCGTCCGGTTTGACCGGGTTGGCTTCGTCCACGGCGGCGGTGTGGTTCGGGTCCTGATCGTCGAACAGGATGCTGTGGGCCGGGCCGTCGAGGTCGTCGTACTGGCCGCTGTCCACCGCCCAGAAGAAGATGTAGACGGCGATGGCCAAGATCAGCAGCGCGGCCGGAATCATCACGTAGAGAGCTGGCATCTGTACTCCATGCCCGCGCGGCTCAGGCCGGCAGCGGGCGGGTTTCTGACGAAGCGTTGACGGCCGGCGCACTCGGCAGGCGAGTCAGGCGCAGGGCGTTGAGCACCACGGTCAGGGAACTGATCGACATGCCGACGGCGGCCCACACCGGAGTGATCCAGCCGAGGGCGGCGAACGGCAACATGAGGCCATTGTACAGCGCCGCCCACAACAGGTTCTCGATGATCACCCGACGGGTACGGCGGGCCAGCGTGAAGGCTTGCACCAAGGCCTCGAGCCGGTTGGACAGCAGCACCGCGTCGGCACTGGTTTTCGCCAGATCGGTGGCCGAGCCCATGGCCACGCTGATGTCGGCGGCGGCCAGCACCGGCACATCGTTGACCCCGTCGCCGAGCATCAACACCTTGCGGCCGTCCTTGTGCAGTTGTTGCAGCACTTGCAACTTGTCGTCCGGACGCAAACCGCCACGGGCCTCGTCGATGCCCAGTTCGGCGGCGACGCTGGCGACCATCGGCGAACTGTCGCCCGACAGCAGCAGCGTGCGCCAGCCGCGTGCCTTGCACGCGGCGAGCAGCGCGGGGGCGTCGTCGCGCAGCCGGTCGTCGAGGGCGAACCAAGCCAGCGGCCCCTGACGGTCACCGAGCAGCAGCCATTGCCCCGGCTCCTTCGGCATCGTCGGCAAAGGCGCGCCGCTGAGAACACAGACAAAATCCGCCTGGCCGATGCGCAAGCGCTGTTCGCCGACTAACCCTTCAAGCCCCAGGCCCGGCGTGCTGTGGACGTCTTCGGCGGCCAGCGGCGCGCGTCCGAAGGCGCGGGCGATCGGGTGTTCCGAACGATTTTCCAGGGCGGCGGCGAGGCTCAGGCATTGATCGCTGTCGAGGGCACCGAGCGGGCGGATCGAACGCAGCACCAGTCGGCCTTCGGTGAGGGTGCCGGTCTTGTCGAAGATCACTGTGTCGATCTGGTTCAGACCTTCCAGCACATGGCCGCGCGTCAGCAGCAGGCCGAGTTTGTGCAGGGTGCCGGTGGCGGCGGTCAGCGCGGTCGGCGTCGCCAGTGACAGGGCGCAGGGGCAGGTCGCGACCAGCATGGCAAGGACGATCCAGAATGCCCGCGATGAATCCAGCTCCCACCACAACAGGCCGATGGCGGCTGCGGCGATCAACGACAGCAACAGAAACCACTGCGCGGCGCGGTCGGCGATTTCCGCCAGCCGTGGTTTTTCCGCCTGGGCGCGATCGAGCAGGCGGACGATGGCCGACAGCCGTGTGTCCTGGCCGAGCGCCTGGACCTCGACGGTCAGCGCGCCCTCCACGTTCAACGTACCGGCGGTGACGGCATCGCCCTTGGTGCGCGGTTGCGGCAGGTATTCGCCGGTCAGCACCGACTCGTCGATGCTCGACTGCCCATCGAGGATCTTGCCGTCCGCCGGCAGCACCGAGCCCGGTTGCACCAGCACCCGGTCACCGAGGCGCAGTTCGCTGAGCAGGATGCGTTCGCTCTGGCCGGCGTCGTCGAGGCGCAGGCACGAGGCCGGCAGCAGATTGACCAGTTGCGCGGTGGCCGCGGCGGTGCGTTCCCGGGCGCGGCGCTCGAGGTAGCGCCCGGCGAGCAGGAACAGCGCGAACATGCCCACTGCGTCGAAATACAGCTCGCCGACCCCGGTGATCGAGGTCCAGATCCCGGCGATATACGCCGCGCCGATCGCCAGCGACACCGAGACGTCCATGGTCAGATGGCGAGTGCGCAAATCGCGCATGGCCCCTTTGAAAAACGGTGCGCAGCTGTAGAACACGATCGGCGTGGTGAGGAACAGCGCGACCCAGCGCAGGATGGTGTGCAACTCCGGGCTGAGGTCGATGTTGAATTCCGGCCATGTCGCCATGGTCGCCATCATCGCCTGGAACCACAGCAGCCCGGCGACCCCGAGCTGACGCAGGGCGAGGCGGTTTTCGCTGGCCAGCTGCTCGCTGGCGCGGTCGGCCTGATACGGGTGCGCGGCGTAGCCGATGTGGCGCAGTTCGCTGAGGATCTGGCTCAGTGGCAACTGAGTGTCAGCCCAGCGCACATGCAGGCGATGGTTGGACAGGTTCAGCCGCGCCTCGGCCACGGCCGGCAGGGTGCGCAGGTGTTTCTCGATCAGCCAGCCGCACGCGGCGCAACTGATGCCCTCCATCAACAACGTGGTTTCGGCCAGTTCACCTTCGTGACGGACGAAGGGTTGCTGCACGTCGGCGCGGTCGTACAACTCAAGCTCATCGACCAGTTGCACCGGCAGCGCTTCGGGATTGGCCGAAGCTTCGCTGCGATGCTGGTAATAGCTTTCCAGCCCACCGGCAACGATGGCTTCGGCCACCGCCTGACAGCCCGGGCAGCAGAACTCGCGGGACTCCCCGAGCACGATGGCGGTGAAGCGGCTGCCGGACGGGACGGGCAGGGCGCAGTGGTAGCAGGGGATTGGAATGGTCATGAGGCGTTCCGATGATCGTTCCCACGCTCCGCGTGGGAATGCCTCCCTGGACGCTCCGCGTCCGCTTCGGCTGGGACGCGGAGCGTCCCTGGCTGCGTGCCCACGCAGAGCGTGGGAACGATCAGAGTAAGGCTTATTTCTTCAGGTCTTCAGCACCCTGCAGTGGCTCATCACCCAGCAACAAATCCTGGTCATGGCTGACCACTTCTTCTTCGAACATCCGCCACACGTGATCGTCCTGAGTGCCCAGCAACTCAACAAAACGCCGGCCTTCGATCTTGTCGCTCAACTGGCCGATGTAGCGGCCCTGTTCGGACTCGCTGCGGGCCAGGACGATCTTGCGATCCTTCTCCGGCTGGGTCGGCGAGATCAGGTTCAGCTCCAGGGTTTTCGGCTGGCTGTCGCCGCTCAGGCGCAGGTCGACTTCGCCGGTGACGTCATCCAGATGCACGGCGGCGCGCATTTTCAGGGTCTGCGCCAGCAGCTCACGATCCAGCGAACGGTTGATGCCCTTGCCGGCCTCGTAGTAGTTGTCGTTGACCAGGTTGTCCGGGTTGTTCACCGCAATGGTCACCATGGACAGGGTCAGGGTCACCGAACAGGCCAGAATCCCGATGATGATCCATGGCCAAAGGTGCTTGTACCAGGGACTTGCGGTGTTTGCTGCGGGCATGTTCAGTTCTCTCAACGATTTTGTGGGCCGATGAACCGGCTCTTGGCTTCTACGTGAACGCTGTCGTCATCGGCATCCTTGAGGATGAATTTCACCTCGTTGGTGCTCGACGGCAATTGTTCGGGCGCGCTCGACAGTTCGACCGGCATGCTGAAGATTTCCCCGGCCGGTACTTTGATCTCACGCTTGCCTTGCAGGCGCAGATCCGGCAGACCGGCGGCTTCCAGCACGTAGGTGTGGTCGCGCTGATCCTTGTTCATGATCTTCAGGCTGTAGACGTTTTCGATTCGGCCTTCAGCGTTTTCGCGGTACAGCACGCGGTCCTTGCTGACGTCGAAACCCACCAGCGAGCGCATGAAGAAAGCCGTCACCAACAGGCTGATCATCGCCAGCAGCACCACGGCATAACCGATCAGGCGCGGCCGCAGTTTATGGGTTTTCTGCCCGGACAAGTTGTGTTCGGTGGTGTAACTGATCAGCCCGCGCGGGTAATCCATCTTGTCCATGATGCTGTCGCAGGCGTCGATGCACGCGGCACAACCGATGCACTCGATCTGCAGGCCGTCGCGGATGTCGATGCCGGTCGGGCAAACCTGGACGCACATGGTGCAGTCGATGCAATCGCCCAGGCCCTGGGCCTTGTAGTCGACGCCTTTCTTGCGCGGGCCACGGCTTTCGCCGCGACGCGGATCGTAGGAAACGATCAGTGTGTCCTTGTCGAACATCACGCTCTGGAAGCGCGCATACGGACACATATAGATACACACCTGCTCACGCAGCCAGCCAGCGTTGCCGTAGGTGGCGAGGGTGAAGAAGCCGACCCAGAAATACGACCAGCCATCGGCCTGGCCGGTGAAGAATTCAATCACCAGTTCGCGGATCGGCGAGAAGTAGCCGACGAAGGTCATGCCGGTGACAAAGCCGATCAGCAGCCACAACGCGTGCTTGGCAAATTTGCGCAGGAACTTGTTGGCGCTCATCGGCGCCTTGTCGAGCTTGATGCGCTGATTGCGGTCACCTTCGGTGACCTTTTCGCACCACATGAAAATCCACGTCCACACGCTTTGTGGGCAGGTGTAACCACACCAGACCCGGCCCGCATATACGGTGATGAAGAACAGACCGAACGCGGCAATGATCAGCAGCCCGGAAAGCAGAATGAAATCCTGCGGCCAGAATGTGGCGCCGAAGATGAAGAACTTGCGCTCCGGCAGGTTCCACCACACGGCCTGATGGCCGCCCCAGTTCAGCCAGACTGTTCCGAAATACAGCAGGAACAGTGCTGCGCCGCCCATCATCCGCAGATTGCGGAACAGACCGGTGAATGCACGGGTGTAGATTTTTTCTCGAGAGGCGTAAAGGTCGACGCTGTTGTTCGCGTTCTTGCTGGGTGGCGTGACGTCGTGTACCGGAATCTGGTTGCTCATCATTGCATCCCACGGCAGTGGAAAAATGCCTCGGTCGATACGTGCCGACCGGGGTCAAAAGGGGTGTTGCAGTGGCCCAATGATACGCCTGTCATGCCGACGAACGGGTGCGACCTTTGGTCGCGTTGGGCAAAATCAATTGATGGTGTAGTGACTTGAATCAATTGACTTGTGGGAGATCGCCATTTTTTGCTCGGCCGATGATTGAGTCTAGGCGATCCGTCGTCGTTGCGCTGTCGGATGATCCGCATGGCCGAAATCCAGCTCTTCGCTGTCCGGTTGCCCGTCGTCAGACTTCGAGAAATCTGGTTGAAACAAGAAACATTGATTTCTGTTGTTTGCATGTTTGAAACAAGTTCATTTAATTACTGCTCTGGTCTGCTTTGAAAGATTCCGTTTGATCGAATATGTTTGCGCCTGGCGATATTCAATCGTCAGTTTTATTTAAGTTAAATGGAGTTTCAATGTTATGGCTTTTAAAGGAGTTGTAAAGTTTCTGCTGGGCGTCTGTTTGATTTGTTCTGTTGCTTTGGCTCATGCCATCGAGAGTGCTCCACGGCATCTGGTGTTCGCCTCCGATACGCAATATCCGTGGACTGACAAGAGCGACAGCGGAGAGCCGGAAAACGGTACGGATTTCGAAAAACGTGCCAAGTGGCTGGTGGACAGCCAGTTGGGCAGTATCGCCGGGTTTCGAAATGCCCACGGGGGGCAGGCGAAAGTCCCGTTGATGATCAATGGTGACATTACGGCGTTCGGCCACGGTTGGCAGCGCTCGTATATGAAATCGGCCCTGGAGAAATACTTCAAGGGCGACTACCTGTATGGTCTGGGTAATCATGATTACGAGAATAACGTGGATGACTGTTTCACTAATAGTTGTGCTGCCGGCAGTATTGTCGAATTCAAGGAGCATCATTTGGACAAGGTGGATAACTTTGACCTCAAGGTGACAGGTGGTTTTCTAGATATTCTTTATTCGGGCAGTCTCGCGTACTCGAAAGATGTAGGGGACGTGCATTTGGTGCAGCTCAACAATGAACCCACCTACACAACAAAGATTTCTCATGTGTTGAACCCGACGACCTTCAACATCACCAGTGCCCTGGACTGGCTTGAAACGGATTTGAGGGTCGCGCGGGCGTCGGGTTACGCCATCATCATCAACATGCACAAGTGGGATCGCTGGCAAGGGGGCTGGCAACAGGAGCAGCGCTTTCTGGACATGATCGAGAAGTATGAGGTCACCGCCATCTTTGCAGGTCACTACCACACGCGAGGGGGAGGCAAGCGCTGGATGGGTAAGGTGCCGATGTTTCTCAGCGGCGCAACGTCTCAGCAGACGTACCTGACGGCCAGCCTCTCGGATGATCGCAAGCAACTGCACGTCAACCTGATCGAGAACAATGATTGGCAAAAGCCGTATTTCGTGGACACGGTTCCGGTGAAGTCTATCTGGACGAGTCGCCCATAAACATTTTCGGTCGATCAAGGGGCTGAAACAAAAAGGCCCCGCCAATGAGAATTGGCGGGGCCTTTTTTGCTTCAAGCTTGGGCCTTACTGTGCCTCGGCTTCCGGCGTTTTTTCACCGTGGGACAGGCTGTAAACATAAGCCGCCAGCAGGTGAACCTTGTCGTTGCCTTGCAGTTGTTCCTGGGCAGGCATCTGGCCCTGACGGCCGTAACGGATGGTCTGCTGCAGTTGGGCGAAGCTCGAACCGTAGATGAACGCGGCCGGGTGGGTCAGGTCAGGTGCGCCCATCGCTGGCGTACCTTTGCCCGCCGGACCGTGGCACGCCACGCAGTTGGCGGCGAACAGTTTCTGGCCGTTGGCCGGATCTGCCTTGGTGCCTTCCGGCAGCTTGCGGCCATCCAGATTGGTCAGCACGAACGCGGCCACGTCGGCCACGCCTTGCTCACCGATCACTTCAGCCCAGGCCGGCATCACCGCGTGACGACCGCCCATGATGGTGGTCTTGATGGTTTCCGGCTCGCCGCCCCAGCGCCAGTCGGCGTCGGTCAGGTTCGGGAAACCATAGGCGCCCTTGGCGTCGGAACCGTGGCACACCGAGCAGTTGGAGGCGAACAGACGGCCCCCCATCTTCAGGGCTTGTGGATCCTTGGCCACCTCTTCGATCGGCATGGCGGCGAATTTGGCGAAGATCGGACCGAACTTGGCGTCCGAACGCGCCATTTCCTTTTCCCACTCATGAACGCCGGTCCAGCCGGTCTGGCCGTTGGCGAACGCCGTCTGCTTCTCGTTATCGAGGTAGTTGTAGCCCGGCAGCAGACCTTTCCAGTTGCCCAGGCCCGGGTACAGCACCAGATAACCCAGCGCAAAGACGATGGTGCCCACGAACAGCATGAACCACCATTTCGGCAGCGGGTTGTCGTACTCCTCGATCCCGTCGAAGGAGTGGCCCACTGTCTCGTCCGTCTGTTCGCTGCGCTGACCCTTGCGGGTCGACAGCAACAGCCAGGTCAGGGAAAAGATCGTACCGAGACTGAGGACTGTGACGTACAGACTCCAGAATGTAGTCATTCTTTGTTACTCCTAGAAGCTTGCTCGACGTGCTTGATGGCTTCGGGATCATCCGCGAAGGGCAGCAAGGTCGCGTCTTCAAACTCCGACTTGCGCTTGGGGCTGAACACCCACAACGCCAGGCCGATGAAGGCAACCATCACGACAACGGTGCCCAGGCCTCGAATCATCCCGATATCCATCAGAATCACCGTTTGCTTTTGATGATGGTGCCCAGGCCTTGCAGATAGGCCACCAGCGCGTCCATTTCGGTTTTGCCCTTCACGGCATCTCTTGCACCGGCGATGTCTTCGTCGGTGTAAGGAACGCCGAGCGTGCGCAACACTTCCATTTTCCTGGCCGTGTCTTTGCCATCGAGCTTGTTTTCTACGAGGAACGGGTAGGCCGGCATTTTCGACTCGGGGACGACGTTGCGCGGGTTGTACAAGTGCGCACGCTGCCAGTCATCGGAGTAACGACCGCCGACGCGGGCCAGGTCCGGACCGGTACGTTTGGAACCCCACAGGAACGGGTGGTCCCAGACGCTTTCACCGGCGACCGAGTAGTGGCCATAGCGTTCGGTTTCGGCACGGAACGGACGGATCATCTGCGAGTGGCAGCCGACACAGCCGTTGGCGATGTAAACGTCGCGGCCTTCCAGTTCAAGGGCGGTGCGCGGCTTCATGCCTTCGACCGGCTTGTTGGTGACGTCCTGGAAGAACAGCGGAACGATTTGGGTCAGGCCACCGACGCTGACGGCGATGACCATGAAGAAGGCCAGCAGGCCAATATTCTTCTCGACAGCTTCATGCTTCATCAGTGAGCTCCAACTACGGCGATCTTGGCGGCGGCTTCGGCTTCAGCCGGGTTCGAGGCGCGCACGGTGCGCCATACGTTGTAAGCCATCAGCAGCATGCCGCTGGCAAAGAACGCACCGCCCAGGGCGCGGACGATGAAGCCAGGGTGGCTGGCCTGCAGCGCTTCGACGAACGAGTAGGTGAGGGTGCCGTCATCGTTGATTGCGCGCCACATCAGGCCCTGAGTGATGCCGTTGACCCACATCGAAGCGATGTACAGCACGGTACCGATGGTCGCGAGCCAGAAGTGCGCGTTGATCAGGCCGGTGCTGTGCATCTGCGCACGGCCGAACAGTTTCGGGATCATGTGGTAGATCGCGCCGATCGAGATCATCGCCACCCAGCCGAGCGCGCCGGCGTGTACGTGGCCGATGGTCCAGTCGGTGTAGTGCGAGAGCGAGTTGACGGTCTTGATCGCCATCATCGGACCTTCGAAGGTCGACATGCCGTAGAACGCCAGCGATACCACGAGGAAGCGCAGGATCGGGTCGGTGCGCAGCTTATGCCAGGCGCCCGACAGGGTCATCATGCCGTTGATCATGCCGCCCCAGCTCGGTGCCAGCAGGATGATCGACATCGCCATGCCCAGCGATTGTGCCCAGTCCGGCAGGGCGGTGTAGTGCAGGTGGTGCGGGCCGGCCCAGATGTACAGGGTGATCAGTGCCCAGAAGTGCACGATCGACAGGCGATAGGAGTAGATCGGACGTTCGGCCTGTTTCGGCACGAAGTAGTACATCATCCCCAGGAAACCGGTGGTCAGGAAGAAGCCCACGGCGTTGTGGCCGTACCACCACTGGATCATCGCATCGGTGGCGCCCGAGTAGGCCGAGTAGGACTTGAACAGGCTGACCGGCAGCGACATGTGGTTGACGATGTGCAGCATCGCGGTCACCACGATGAACGCACCGTAGAACCAGTTACCGACATAGATGTGCTTGGTCTTGCGCTTGGTGATGGTGCCGAAGAACACCAGACCGTAGGTGACCCAGACAATGGCCAGCAGAATGGCGAGGGGCCATTCCAGTTCCGCGTATTCCTTGGTGGTGGTGTAACCCAGCGGCAAGGTAATGATCGCGCCGACGATCACCGCTTGCCATCCCCAGAAGGTGAAGGCCGCGAGGCTGTCGGAAATCAGTCGCGTCTGGCAGGTTCGCTGCACGACATAGTAGGAAGTGGCAAACAGTGCACAACCACCGAAGGCGAAAATCACCAGGTTTGTGTGCAACGGGCGCAGGCGTCCAAAACTCGTCCACGGCAGACCGAAATTCAACTCCGGCCAGACCAGTTGCGAGGCGATGAAGACACCAAGCCCCATGCCAAGGATCCCCCAGACCACCGTCATGATGGCGAACTGGCGGACTACCTTATAGTTATAAGCAGTCGGACTGATTGCTGTGCTCATTCTAAGGTTCCACGGTTTGGGTGTTTTATTAGGATTAAAATCGGCCGCAAGTATGTAGAAAGCAGGGGGTCAATGCAACGCGCCATGACCTGGGTCAATGCTTTCCAACGCTGATTCTGCGGCCTTTCCATGCGCCGCGTAAGGACAAAATTGCCCTCGGGCAAAATGTCGCAGCGGACGAAAAAAGCGAGGGGTCCCGGTCGGATGTAACGGGGTGTGTTCGAACGCTCGGTTCGGGTGACGGACGGTAATGGGCACGACAGCCGGTATCTACCGGCCTTTGCGGCCATGTCAGTCAGCCGATTCGTTCAACGCCTCGCTCGGGGTCGACCTGGAACCGGCACGGGCCAGTCCGCATCGAGCAAGCGTAGACCCGAATCCGGGTAACCGAAAGGAGAGGGGGTGAAGGGGTGCGACAATGCGTCGCAAAGGGGCTGGAAACTGCCGCACTGGAAAGGTGCGGCAGTCTTATACGCAATGATTACTTTTTATTGTCCTCAGTAATCAGTTTTTCTGTATTCAATCCATTGCTCAGGCTGTACACATAGGCGGCCAGCAATTGCACTTTATCGTTGCCCAGCAGCTCGTTCTGAGCGGGCATGTGGCCCTGACGACCATGGCGAATGGTCTGCTCGAGCTGGGTCAGGCTGGTGCCGTAGATGAAACCGGCCGGGTGCGTCAGGTTCGGCGCGCCCATGGCTTCGGTGCCTTGGCCGTTTGCCCCGTGACAAGCCACGCACATGGTGCTGAACGCTTGCTGCCCGGCTTGCAGATCAGCCTTGTTGTCCGCCGCCAGTGGCAGGCCGGCCAGCTCGTGACGCACATACGCCGCGACGTTTTTCACTCCGGCCTCGCCCAGCGCTTCGCCCCACGCCGGCATCGCCGCCATCCGGCCACCCATGATGGTGGTCTTGATGGTTTCGGCGCTGCCGCCCCAACGCCAGTCCTTGTCGGCGAGGTTAGGGAAACCGAATGCACCCTTGGCGTCCGAGCCGTGGCACACCGAGCAGTTGGAGGCGAACAGACGGCCACCCATTTTCAGCGCCTGCGGGTCCTTCGCCACTTCTTCCACCGGCATGGCGGCGAATTTGGCGAAGATCGGCCCGAACTTCGCGTCAGCCTTGTTCATTTCCTTTTCCCATTCGTGGACGCCGGTCCAGCCGTCCTCGTAGCCGGGCAGGATGCCTTTCCAGTTACCCAGGCCCGGGTAAAGGATCAGATAACCCACGGAAAACACCAGCGTGCCGGCGAACAGCATGAACCACCACTGCGGCAGCGGGTTGTCGTACTCCTCGATGCCGTCGAAGCTGTGGCCCATGGTCTGGTCGACGCTGCCCTTGGTCTCGCCCCGGCGGGTGCCGATCAGCAGCCAGGTCAGGCCGATCAGGCTGCCGATGGTCAGTACGCAGATCCACGTACTCCAGAAGGTGGTCATGGCCGGGTACTCCTTGTTTCAGGTGCTTGGGTAATGTCGGGTTGCGGCTCGTCGGCAAACGGCAGCAGGCGCGCTTCGGCGAATTCCGGGGTGCGCTTGCGGTTGAACACCCAGAGGGTCAGGCCGACGAAGGCCACGAACACCACGACCGTGCCGAGGCCTCGTATGAGGCCCGCGCTCATTTCAATGACCATTTCTCACCTCTTGCTCTTGATCGCAGTGCCGAGCACTTGCAGGTAGGAGACGAGGGCGTCCATTTCGGTCTTGCCCTTGAGGCTGGCCACCGCGCCGCTGATGTCGTCGTCGGTGTACGGCACGCCGAGGGTGCGCATGGTCTTGAGCTTGGTTTCGGTGTGGCTGCTGTCGACCGGTTGGGTGACCAGCCATGGGTAGGCCGGCATCTTCGATTCCGGTACAACGTTGCGCGGGTTGTACAAGTGCGCACGGTGCCAGTCATCCGAGTAACGCGCGCCAACCCGGGCCAGGTCCGGACCGGTACGTTTCGAGCCCCACAGGAACGGGTGATCCCACACGCTCTCGCCGGCCACCGAGTAGTGCCCGTAGCGTTCGGTTTCGGCGCGGAACGGACGGATCATCTGCGAGTGGCAGCCGACGCAGCCTTCGCGGATGTAGATGTCGCGGCCTTCCAGTTGCAGCGCGGTGTAGGGCTTCATGCCTTCCACCGGTTTGTTGGTCACGTCCTGGAAGAACAGCGGGACGATCTGGGTCAGGCCGCCGATGCTCACGGCGAACACCATCAGCAGCATCAGCAGGCCGACGTTCTTTTCAATCGTTTCGTGTTTCATGGCGGACTCCTCAGGCCATCTGCGCGGCAGCAACGACGTCAGCAGGCTGCGAGGCCCGCACGGTGCGCCAGGTGTTGTAAGCCATCAGGAACATGCCGCTGAGGAAGATCGCCCCGCCAATCAGCCGCACGACGAAGCCCGGGTGGCTGGCCACCAGCGTTTCAACGAAGGAGTAGGTCAGCGTGCCGTCCTCGTTCACCGCACGCCACATCAGGCCCTGGGCGATGCCGTTGACCCACATCGAGGCGATGTAGAGCACAGTGCCGATGGTCGCGAGCCAGAAGTGCGCGTTGATCAGGCCGATGCTGTGCATCTGCTCTTTGCCGAAGACTTTCGGGATCATGTGGTACAGCGCGCCGATGGAAATCATCGCCACCCAGCCGAGCGCGCCGGCGTGTACGTGGCCGATGGTCCAGTCGGTGTAGTGGGAGAGGGCGTTGACAGTCTTGATCGCCATCATCGGACCTTCGAAGGTCGACATGCCGTAGAACGCCAGCGACACCACCAGGAAGCGCAGGATCGGGTCGCTGCGCAATTTATGCCAGGCGCCCGAGAGGGTCATCATGCCGTTGATCATGCCGCCCCAGCTTGGCGCCAGCAGGATCAGCGACATCACCATGCCCAGCGACTGCGCCCAGTCCGGCAGCGCGGTGTAGTGCAAGTGGTGGGGACCGGCCCAGATGTACAGGGTGATCAGCGCCCAGAAGTGCACGATCGACAGGCGATACGAATACACCGGACGCTCCGCCTGTTTCGGCACGAAGTAGTACATCATCCCGAGGAAACCGGCGGTGAGGAAAAAGCCTACGGCGTTGTGGCCGTACCACCATTGCACCATCGCGTCGGTCGCACCGGCGTACACCGAGTAGGACTTGGTGAAGCTCACCGGCAACTCAAGGTTGTTGACGATGTGCAGGATCGCCACGGTGATGATGAACGCGCCGAAGAACCAGTTGCCGACGTAGATGTGCTTGGTCTTGCGCTGCATGATCGTGCCGAAAAACACGATGGCATAGGCGACCCAGACGATGGTGATCAGAATGTCGATCGGCCACTCCAGCTCGGCGTATTCCTTGGAACTGGTGTAACCCAGCGGCAGGCTGATGGCCGCCAATAGAATCACAAGCTGCCAGCCCCAGAAGCAGAACGCGGCGATTTTCGGCGCAAACAATTGCGTCTGGCAGGTGCGCTGCACCGAGTAGAACGAACTGGCGAACAAGGCACAGCCGCCGAACGCGAAGATCACCGCGTTGGTGTGCAGCGGGCGCAGGCGTCCGAAGCTGGTCCACGGCAGGTTGAAGTTGAGTTCGGGCCAGACCAATTGAGCCGCGAGAAAAACCCCGAGCCCCATGCCGACGATGCCCCACACCACCGTCATAATGGCGAATTGGCGGACCACCTTGTAGTTGTAGGCGGTACTGATAGAAGTGTTCATGGTTCCCCATCCACGGTTCAGCCGAAGTGAGCGCCAACAGCGCGTCCTTCGCCTGGAGTTATAGGCAGACTAAAAGCGAGGCAAGCATGGACAAAGAGCACAAGGCCAGTATTGACGGGGATCAATGGGCGCAGTGCCTGCGGGATCACGGGTGGCTTTGGGATGCCGCTGTGGGTGAGGCTTCGGCGACTCTCATCCTCGCCCATGGTGCGGGGGCGCCGATGGACAGTGAGTGGATGACGGATATGGCTGGGCGCCTTGCCGGGCTGGGTGTGAACGTGTTGCGGTTTGAGTTCCCTTATATGGCGCAGCGACGGGTTGATGGCGGCAAACGTCCGCCGAATCCGGCGCCGAAGTTGCTGGAATGTTGGCGTGAGGTTTATGGCGTGGTGCGACTTCATGTCGCTGGGCCACTGGCGATTGGCGGGAAGTCGATGGGGGGGCGGATGGCCAGTCTCCTGGCCGACGAGCTTGGCGCTGATGCGTTGGTTTGTCTGGGGTATCCGTTTTATGCGGTTGGGAAACCGGAGAAACCACGGGTCGAGCATCTGGCGGGGTTGAAGACTCGGACGTTGATTGTTCAGGGGGAGCGGGATGCTCTGGGGAATCGGGACGCTGTCGTGGCTTACGATCTATCGCCGAGTATTGAGGTGTTTTGGTTGGGCTCTGGGGATCATGATTTGAAGCCTCTCAAGGTATCCGGGTTTACGCATGAGCAGCATTTGGCTAGCGCCGCGCAGAAGGTGGCCGCGTTTCTTCGTTGAGGCTTTTTTTGGGGGCATATCCGTTGCTGCGGTTATGGCTGCTTAGGGTTCCGCCCCTACGGCGGGTCACTTTTGGCAAACGCCCCAAAAGTAACCAAAAGGTCTTGCTCCTACGTCCGGCCCGCTCGCTAAAGCTCGGGGTTCCTTCGCTCCGGGATTCATCCGGGGGGCATCGCCTACGGTTTGCTTCGCTGCACCTCCTCTCGATGTGTTTGGCTTCGCCAAACGGTCGCTGCGCTCCCACCCCCGGATGAATCCCTCCACTCAGCCTTCCGACGTCGCCCTAAGATCAAAAGCGGTACTCGAGCTAACGCTCATCGTGTTGAGTGGTGGGGAGCCATTCGGATTGCAGCAGGGAAAGATCTGCTTGTTTTCTGTGCGTAAACGTAATTCCGAGACGGCGTTTAAAGTACACGAACCGTTACGCCATAAGGGCTACAACACCTTGCGTCGTTGCCTACGCGTACGCCAGAATCCGCCGGCTTACGCGGCTATGGGGTGGGCTATATCGTTTCCCTGTCACTGAAAAAACAGTGATCGGGTTTGGTAGCCCGTCTGTAATAGCTGTATGGCAACACCGTATGCCGTCCCTTTTGGGGGCTCTGTTTTATGGTGGTCATGCGTGGGGCTCATTCGTGAGCGCCGGGTTCCTATTGCAGCCGGTCTACCAACCCGCGTATGGCCGCCACCCATCGTTTGGTAGCGTGGGTGATGGCTCCTTGAAGTCTGCGATAGGAGTTACACGTATGTTCAAAGCCACACCAAACCCACCAGATACCGATTCAATCCCCTACGACGCTGCACTCGAAGCCGAAAACATAAAATCGGCCACCGAGCGGGCGATCAATCATTACCTCGATCCTGGGGCGCAGAAGACGTCCAAGCCATCGCGCAAGCCCGGCAGGATTTATCTGGTCAATCCAACGATGGATGACGAAACGCTACTGGTCGAAGCGTGCGAAACGCTGTCATCGGCCAGTGACATGGCCCGGGATCTCGGCAACACCGTCGATCCGTCGCAGCGCAAGGCGATGCAGATACTGCAGCAGGTCATCATGCTGAGTGAGCTGCTGGTCAATCGTGTGCTGGATAACCATCACGTCTCGCGGTAGTTGCCGCTTCGGTGAGGGGCTTGTCCCCTCACTGCCTGCAGCCGTCGATAAAAATCCTCAAGCGACTCTTTTCCGGAGTTCCAGCTGATGTCCAAGACCGTCATTCCACCGGTAGAAGATCCGGTGTCCCCGTACGAATTTCCCGATTCAAGAAAACTCCACGACGCGGCCGAACGCGCCCTCGACTATTACCTGACACCCGCAGCCCAGATCATGGCCACGCCCTACACCCCAAACGACATGTTCATGGTCAACCCGCAAACCGACACGGAGTCCCTGCTGGCCAACGCCTGCGAATCCCTCGCGTCAGCCACGGTCATGCTCGGTGACTTTGCCGGCCTGCTGGAAGGGCCGAACCGCAAGACCCTATTGGGCATTGCGCAAGTGGTGATGTTGGGCGAGTTGGCGGTGAATCAGGCGTTGGATAACCTCGTGCCAAAGGAGTAAGTAACAAGGCAAAAAAAAACCGGAAGCTCTCGCTATCCGGTTTTTTTTGTATTGCAGAACAATCAGCGGTTAAACCGCTCCACCAACGAATACTGCGTGTTGGCAGTCTTCGTCAGCTCTTCACTCAGCAACGCCGAGTTATGCGCCTGCTCGGACGTCTGGTCCGCCAGTTCCGAGATGTTGCTGATGTTGCGGCTGATTTCTTCAGCCACGGCACTTTGCTCTTCGGTCGCGGCGGCGATCTGGGTGGTCATGTCGGTGATGTTGGCCACCGCTTCGCTGATGCCCACCAGGGCCTGGTCTGCTTCCAGAACCCGTGCCACGCCTTCTTCCGCCTGGCGATGGCCGGCTTCCATGGTTTGTACGGCGCTGGTAGCGGTCTGCTGCAACTTGGCGATCAGGGCGTGGATCTGGCCGGTGGACTCGCTGGTGCGTTGTGCCAGTTGGCGGACTTCGTCGGCAACCACGGCAAAACCACGACCCATCTCGCCGGCACGCGCTGCTTCAATCGCAGCGTTGAGCGCGAGCAGGTTGGTCTGGTCGGCGATGCCTTTGATCACGTCGACCACGCCGCCGATTTCGTCGCTGTCCTTGGCCAACTGGGTGACGGTCAGGCCGGTTTCGCCGACCACGACCGACAAACGCTGGATGGCTTCACGGGTTTCGCCGGCGATGTCGCGACCGCGACCGGTCAGGCGATTGGCTTCCTGAGTCGCGTCGGCGGTGCGCTGGACGTGGCTGGCCACTTCTTGCGTGGTGGCGGCCATCTGGTTGACGGCGGTGGCGACCTGTTCGGTTTCCACGCGCTGACGTTCCAGGCCGCTGGAGCTGTTGTGTGCCAGGGCGTCGGACTGCTTGGCCTGATCGGTCAGGTGCTCGGCGGTGTCCTGCAGACGGGTCAGGCAGGTTTTCAGGCGCGCCTCCTGGCTGAGGATCGACATCTCCAGACGCGCCTGGGCGCCACGGCTGTCGGTGTACATCTGCGCGATCAACGGGTCGGAGGTGGTCTGCTCGGCCAGACGCAGCAGGCGCTTGAGCCCGCGTTGTTGCCATTGCAGGCCCAGCAGGCCCAGCGGCACCGACAGACCGGCGGCGAGGGCGAAGCCCCACTGCGAGTTCAGGGTGGCGCCGATCATGAAGCTCAACTGGCTGACCAGAATGAACGGCAGCCAGTCCTGCACGATCGGCAGCCATTTGTCGCTCGAAGGAATCGCCGACTTGCCCTGGTTGATGCGTTGGTAGAGCGCTTCGGCACGGCGGATCTGTTCGGCGGTGGGTTTGACCCGCACCGACTCGTAACCGACCACCTGATTGCCATCGAACACCGGCGTTACATAGGCGTTCACCCAGTAATGATCACCGGTCTTGCAGCGATTCTTGACAATGCCCATCCATGGCAAGCCTTGTTTCAGTGTGCCCCACATGTGCGAAAACACCGCCGCCGGGACGTCGGGGTGACGAACCAGGTTGTGCGGCGCACGGATCAGTTCTTCACGCGAGAACCCGCTGATTTCGACGAAAGCGTCGTTGCAGTAGGTGATCACGCCCTTGGCGTCGGTTGTGGAAATCAACCGTTGCTGAGCCGGGAAAGTCCGTTCGCGTTGTGTAATGGGCTGGTTGTTACGCATGGTTTTTCAATCCGCAAGGCTTTGAAAGGTTGTCGGCGGTATCGGCCATTTATTGAAATTTTTTTTCATTTATAAGTACGGCGTCGCAAAACGGCCTTGCTTCAACCCGCCAGCATCGGATAGGTGAACAGGCCGAAATGCAGCAGGTTCAGGCCAAAGTGCGTGGCGATCGCCGCACCGAGCCCACCAAAACGGTACGCCAGACCATAGCCGACACCCGCCAGGCTTGCCAGTAACACCCATGGCCACCCGGCGCCCACATGCACCAGACCGAACAGCAGGGACGCCAGCAGCAGCGCGAGGTTTTCGCCGTAGGGCAGGTGTTTGAAACGCCGGCTCAGGCCGCCCTGTATATAGCCGCGAAACAGCGCCTCTTCGACCAGCGTCACCAGCAGCAGATTGTTCAGCACCCACAGCCAGGCCTGATCCGGCCATTTCGGCGCCCAGGTGATCATGCCCAGCAACACCGCGCCGCCCAGCGCCAGAATCACGCTCAACGTCAAAGCCAATGCGGTGGCGTACACAGTCAGGCGCAACGAGCGTCGCGCGACGATCCACGGGCAAACCAGTAGCAGCCAGAAGCCAATCAGCGGTTTGTCGAGGTTCAAGTACATCGAGAACGGCACGGCGTTATCGGTGAAGCGCTGCGGCTCGATGGCCCGGCCATTATGGAAGCCCGGCAGCCAGTGCATCGCCAGCGCCAGGGCCAGCACGACAAACAGGCCATGGCCAAGAAAACGCCCGACCGGCACGGTCTGCTGGCGCACGGCGTAACCGGCGAAAACCAGCAGTGCGATGGAGATCAGCGCCAGCCAGCCGAGCTGGCCGAAGCTCGACGCCAATCCGTAACCAAGGCTGAGAAGCCCGAGATAGAGCCATGGCAGAGCGGTCATGGAAAGTCCTTGTGCACGATTTGTGGACAGGCTTTCTACACGGGTGAGGGCGAGGGGACAAGTGAAGGTGTAGGGGGAAACCGGGACGCGGGCACTGTGGGGTGGGTTCCCACAGTGCGAGTGTTTGGCAGATCAGCGCAGGTTGAGTTTCGCCGCAGCACGCTCGGTGATTTCAGTGCGCAACTTCAGCGAAGGTGCCGCGCGCTTGCGAGCCTCATCGACAATCCCGCTCGGCGCTGTCTGCGGGCTACCCGAATCAAATGGCGGCGCCGGCGCATATTCGAGCTGCAACTGCACCAGTTGCGCCGTGTCGACACCGACCAGTTCCTGCGCGAGGGTCAGAGCAAAATCGATCCCGGCCGTGATGCCACCCCCGGTAAACAGATTGCCGTCGCGCACCACCCGATCCTTCACCGGGATCGCGCCCAGTGTCGGCAGCAGTTCGTGATAAGCCCAATGCGTGGTCGCCCGTTTGCCCTGCAACAGGCCCGCCGCGCCAAGCACCAGTGAACCGGTGCACACCGACGTCACGTACCGCGCCTGCGCAGCTTGCGCCTTGATGAAGGCCAGCGTCTGCTCATCTTCCATCAACGGCCCGACCCCGGCGCCGCCGGGCACGCAGATCACATCCAGAGCCGGGCAGTCCTCGAAGGTAGTGGTCGGTTTGAGCACCAGCCCGGTGCTGGCGGTAACCGGCACCAGATCCTTCCAGACCAGATGCACCTGTACGTCCGGCAACGAGGCCAGCACGTCATACGGGCCAGTCAGGTCGAGTTGCTGCACCTGGGGAAACAACAGAAAGCCGATCTGCAACGCCATGGTTCTTCTCCGTGAAAAGGGGGGTAGACGGCTTCACTGTAGGCGCGTAGGTTTTGGCGCATACGCCAATCAGCCCACGAATTACGCCAAATGCCGAAAACCATCCACGTCCTCGCGTTCGCCAATGTGCAGTTGCTCGATGTCACCGGGCCGTTGCAGGTCTTCGCCTCGGCCAATGACATCGCGCGCCAGCAGGGTTTGTCGGCGCCTTATGCGCCAACGGTGATTGCCAGCGGCGGCGGGGCAGTCAACTCTTCGGCCGGGTTGGCGATGCTGGCCGAACCGCTGCCGCAGCAGCCCAGCGATACGCTGATCATCGCCGGCGGCTGGGGCGTCTACGCCGCTGCCGAAGACGCTGAATTGGTGAGTTGGGTGCGTGAACATGCAAGCGGCTGCCGGCGCGTGGCTTCGGTCTGCACCGGCGCATTTCTGCTGGCCGCCAGCGGCTGGCTCGACGGTCGCCGCGTGGTCACCCACTGGACCCGCTGCGAACAACTGGCGCAGCAGCACCCGCAATTGCAGGTCGAGCCCAATCCGATCTTCATCAACGACGGCCCGGTCTGGACCTCGGCGGGCGTCACCGCCGGCATCGACCTGGCACTGGCCATGGTCGAAGACGACCTCGGGCGCGACATGGCCCTGGACGTCGCCCGGCAACTGGTGGTGTTCCTCAAACGCCCGGGCGGGCAGTCGCAATTCAGCGTGACACTGTCGCTGCAAAAACAGGGCAACCGCTTCGATGAGTTACACGCGTGGATTGCCGAACACTTGACTTGCGATCTGGGCATTCCGACCCTCGCCGAACAGGCCGGCATGAGCGAACGCAGCTTCGTACGCCACTACCGCGCCGACACCGGCCAGACCCCGGCCCGGGCCATCGAACTGATCCGCGTTGAAACCGCCCGCCGGTTGCTGAGCGACACCGGTTTGCCGATCAAACGGGTCGCGGCCAATTGTGGCTTTGGCAGTGAAGAGACGTTGCGTCGCAGTTTTCTGCGAGCCATGGGTGTAACGCCGCAGGCTTATCGGGAGCGTTTTTCGGTCAGCGCTGGAGCAGATCCAGTAATGCCTTGAGCGTTTCGCCCGGTGCTTCCTCGGGAATGTTATGCCCGACACCCGCCAGCACCCGCCGCTCATAAAGCCCGGTGAAGTGATGGGCATCTTCATCGTCTACTGGCGCCGGGCCGACGCCATCATCGGCACCGCACAGCGATATCGTCGGAACGCCGATCGCCGGTTGTTTCTCCAGCGCCTGCTCCATCCCTTCCAGCGCCGGATCACCCGGCGCATACATGAATCGATGGCGATAAGAGTGAATCACCACCTCGACGAAATCCGGGTTGTCGAACGCCGGTGCGCTCAGCGGATAACGCTCGGCGTTCCTCGCCCAGGTCGGCGACCATAACTGCCAGAGCAATTCGCACAGCGCCCGCCGATTCTGCCTCAGCCCTTCAACACCACGGGGCGTGTGGAAGTAATACTGATACCAAAAGCGATGCTCGCTCTGCGGATCCAGCGGCTGGATCGAGTTCGGAATGTCCTGCAGGTTGTAGCCATCGCCCGTCACCAACCCGCGCACCCGCTCAGGGAACAGCGCCGCCACAATGCACGCCGCCCGACCACCCCAGTCGTAACCGCACAACGTCGCCTGCTCGATACCCAGCGCATCCATCAGCTCCAGCAGATCCTGAGCCAGCGCTGCTTGCTGACCGGAGCGCAGCGTGTCCGGGCTGTTGAAACGGGTCGGCCCGTAACCGCGCAGGTACGGCACGATTACCCGGTAGCCCATTGCAGCGAGGGGTGGGGCGATTTCGTCGTAGGCACGGGGGGAATAGGGGAAACCGTGGAGGAGGATGACTGGTGTGCCGTTTTCCGGGCCGTGATGTTCATAGCCGATGGTCAGACTTCCAGTCCTGCAAAACTGCATCACGGCTTGGGTCATTTCACTCTCCCGTTATCCGAACAACACCCTCTGCCAATGGTCTTCGCTGATGATGGCAATCGGCACGCCACTGTCCCGAAGCTCAACGGCTTTCTTGATCTTGGTGCCATAGCTGCTGTGAAGCCATTGATCGTTCCCGATGCTCCCCACCACCAGATAATGAATCTTTTTGCTGACAGAGCCCCCGATCAGTCCACCTCGCTCGACAATCAGCGCCTCACAGTCCTTGCGGGGGCCGTAGGCCATGACACCGGTGAAGAGAAAGACACGATCGGCACAGCTCAATGCCGGAGCAGGGTTGTCGAGAGGAAGAGAGGTTGAGGCAACGAAGAATTGCTGTGCGCCGACTGGAAGACCTGCGAACTGGTGAAGCATTTCCAGCAGTTCGACCGACTCTTCTGCATCAAGAACACCATCACTCAGCATGTCGGCGAGACGCTTATAAAGGATGTTGACGACCGGATCATTCAGGTGGATCAAGTGCGATTCAATCCAGTTCTTGAGAAATTCTGCCTCCTGCTGATTGATCTTGCCGTCTGCTGCAAGCCCGGCGGCGATACCAACCAGGGCGTCAGCAGAGCGACGGTCGATTCGGGCCTGATGAAAGAAACTGCTGTTTTGAAACTCCTGATGCAGATCGACCATTGTGCTTTTCCTCAAGCCTCGGCTTCCGCCACCTGATTGAAATACTTGCTCCGATCCGGCGTAAACGTCACCACCATTTTCGTCCGCGAGCAGGTCATGACCCGCTCTGCACCCAGATCAATATCCAGATCTTCCCCGCGCAACCCTTGCCACTGGGCGAGGTATTTCAGCGATCCATACTTTTCATTCTTCTTCAGGCTGCGACTCACGCCACCTTTCCAGCCCAGTACCGGTAATTCGTCGGCGCGGCAGCGTTGGGCGAGGTCGGGGAAGCGGATGGCGCGCTGGCGGCCGATTTCCCAGCATTTGATCAGGCCCTTGTCGGCGGCTTCCCACAGTTCGTCGCGCTTGAGGCCCGTGCGCAGTGGGGTGTCGATCTGGCGGTGGATGCGTTGGCTCATTCTGGTTCCTTGAATCGGGTTTTTATTGGACAGCTCCGCTGTGCCCGTTGCGGTGGATGGTAGGGGGGGATGTAACAGCTGGCAACAAGGTATTTCGGGGTGTAAGTGCGAGTTGCGGGCCAAGCGTTACACGGGGTTGGCAGGTTTTTGCAGGTCGCGCCTTCAACAAGTTGTATCGAAAGGAATCGATTGTGTGGGCCAGCCCTTCAACCGCAAGGCTTGGGGCTGTTTGCCGTTCGTAGGTGGCCATCCTACAAACGGCGATTGGAGTTGAGATCTTTCTTACAGGCTCTATCGAAAAAGGACGACTACGGCTGCCAGTAATTCTTCTCCCCGCTCAACTTGCGATCGAGAAAACTCGCCGCGCTGATCAGCGCCAGATGGGTCAACGCCTGTGGAGTATTGCCCAGATGCCGGCCACGGTTGTCGAATTCCTCGGCGTACAGCCCCAGCGGATTGGCGTAACGCAGCAGTTGCTCGAATTCCAGATGGGCCTTTTCCACTTGTCCGGCTCGAGCCAGACACTCGACGTACCAGAACGAGCACGCGGCAAAGGCGCCCTCGGTGCCAGACAATCCGTCAATGCCGGCATCGTCGTTGCGATAGCGGTAAACCATGCCGTCACGCACCAGATTTTTTTCGATGGCTTCCAGCGTCGCCAGCCACTTCGGATCCTTGGCGCTGACGAAACGCACCAGTGGCATCAGCAACATCGAGCCATCCAGCGCGGTGCCGCCCTGGTATTGCACGAAATGTCCGCGCTCTGCGTTCCAGAAGTTGTCCCAGATATCGGCGTGAATGGCCTGACGGGTCTGGTCCCAGCGGGCGAAGGGCGCCGGCAGCGAGCGTTTCGAGGCCAGGCGGATTGCTCGGTCCAGCGCCACCCAGCACATCAGCCGGGAGTGCAGGAAGTGATGTTGCTCCCCGCGCATTTCCCAGATGCCTACGTCCTTGGTCTGCCAGGTCTCACAGACCTGATCGACCACTTCCATCACATGTTTCCAGCCTTCGTGGGAAATCGCGTCGCCGTACTTGTTAACCAGATAAACGGCGTCCATCAGTTCGCCGAAGATATCCAGTTGAATCTGGTCGTACGCGCCATTGCCGATCCGCACCGGTTTCGCGCCGCCATGCCCGGACAAATGCGTGAGTTCGGTTTCCGGCAGCTCCTGGCGGCCGTCGATGGCGTACAGGATGTTGAGTTTCATCGGCTGGCCTCTGCAATCGCTGACCCGCCCGCGCAGCCAGCGCATGTAGGCGTTGGCTTCGTCGACAAAGCCCAGGCGCATGAAGGCGTAGACCGTGAACGAGGCGTCGCGGATCCAGGTGTAGCGATAGTCCCAGTTGCGTTCGCCGCCGGCTGTTTCCGGCAGACCGAAGGTGGCGGCGGCGAGGATGGCACCGTGCTGGCGTGAGGTCAGCAGCTTCAGGGCCAGGGCCGAGCGGTTGACCATTTCCCGCCAGCGACCGCGATAGTTGGATTGGCCGATCCAGTCGCGCCAGAACTTCAGCGTGCGTTCGATGCACAGCTGCGCGGCGCCTTCGGCAAAGCGCGGGTCGTCGCTGGCGCCGAGCATGAATGCCGCCGTCTGATCCTGTTCGAGGGTGAATTGTCCGACTGCCGCAGCGTTATCGACGCTCAAGGCTTGATCAGAGGCGAGCCGCAGTGTCGGCTGCCCACTGGCGCTGAACAGCACATCCTGCTTATCAATGACGGCGCGGGTTTTAGCGCGGGCGTAGTCATGCCGAACCGCGCAGCGCAGATGAAACGTTGCCTGCCCGCTGACCACTCGCACCCGACGCATCAACAGTGGCAGGGCATCGTCGTTGTCGCCGATGGGCAGCAGATCGGTGATTTCCACCACGGCGTGGTCGCTGAGCCAGCGGGTTTGCAGGACGTTGGTGTCGGGCAGGTAAATCTGTTCGCGCCGGGCATCGGGCAGGTCCGGGGCGAGCTGAAAAATCCCGGCATCGGGTGTGTCCAGCAGCGAGCAGAAGATCGACGGGCTGTCGAACTCCGGCCAGCAGAAGAAATCCACGCTGCCCTTGTCATTGACCAGCGCGGCACTGCGCATGTCGCCAATGATGCCGTGGGCGTCGATGGGGCTTTGTCGTTCGGATTGATGCTCAGCCATTGCCACGGAACTCCGGATAGAGGCTCATGCCGCCGTCGATGAACAGGGTGGTGCCGACGATGTAGTCAGAGGCATCGGAGGCGAGAAATACCACCGCGTTGGCCACGTCCTCGACATCGCCGATGCGACCGTAAGGGATGAGTTTGAGCAGGTCCTGCGCAGCGTCGCCTTCGGTGGCGTCTTTATTGATCGCCGTGCGAATCGCCCCCGGCGCGATGCCGTTGATGCGGATTCGCTGGTGGCTGACTTCCTGGGCCAGGCTCTGCATCAACTGATCGACGCCGCCCTTGGACGCTGCGTAATTGACGTGCCCGGCCCAAGGGATGCGCTGGTGCACCGAACTCATGTGGATGATCTTGCCGGCGGCCCATGACACGCCTTCGCGCACGCCCTGGCGAATGAAGATCCGCAGCGCAGCCCGGGCGCAGAGGAACTGGCCGGTGAGGTTGACGCCGATCACCGCGTTCCAGTCGGCCAGCGACATATCCACCGCCGCCGCGTCTTTTTGCAGGCCGGAATTGGCCACCAGAATGTCCAGTGTGCCGAAGGCGTCGAGGGTCTGCTGGAACAGCCGCTCAACGTCTTCTTCCTTCGAAACGTCGGCGCCGATGGCGATGGCCTGGCCACCGTCGGCGACGATCTGCCGGGCCAACGCTTCGGCGGGCTCGGCCTGACGGTTGTAGTTGATGACCACGGCAGCACCGGCGGCGGCCAGGGCTTTGGCGGCGCCGTGGCCGATGCCGGAACTGGCGCCGGTGACCAGTGCCACCTGACGGGCGAGGGAAATCTGCATGAACGGTCGCGCCTTATGCGGGGGATCTGATCTGCTGACCGGCATCCTTGAGTCAGAGTTCAGCGTGAATGCGAAGGGGCACGTAATCAAGTCGGGTCCCGCAGGGCTGTACGGGTTCAGATATGGTACCGGGCACTGTGTTTATGCCACTCCAGATTGCCGCCGATCCATGTACTCAATCCGGTGAGATAGCGCCGCAATATCGGCGAGCGCGCGCCTTTCATCAGCGTTCCGTGCAGGCGTTCGTATTCTTCCATCACTGCGTCATGGATATCGGCTGCCAGGTCGATTGCCTCTTGAAGCGAACAGTTGTGCCTGGCTGCCAGCAGATAAGGCAGCTTGAAGTCGCCGGTTTCGTTCAGGTGCTCTTTGTAAGCGGAATACAGATCGTTGACCAGAGTGGTCGCCAGCGAGGCCAGTGCGGTGACGTGGTGAATGTCTGGACGGGAATACGCATTGGCCGGGACTTCGTAGCCGCCTATCACGTCGATCAGTACCAGGCATGGCCAGAAGCTGTTGACCTGCCGACTGGCCAGGTATTCGGCGACGGTGGGTTGAGTGCCATAGAGGCGCCAGGGACCTTCCGCCGCCATGGTGACGAACATGGCGATGGTGATCTGGCGCACCCGGGCGACTTGCGAAGGCGTGCAGAACTGGGCGACCCGTTTCATGTAGGCCAGCAATCCCCTGATTACCGGGTCGCACATTTGCTGCTTCAGGAGTTCTTTGTCGAACGGCGAAGGCAAATAGACCGGATCGATCGCGGTGAGGGCGAACGACAAGCTTTCGGCCACTGTCTCGGGGCGACCGCCGAGGGATTGATCGTCGCAATAGTGATCGTCCACCGCAAACAACGCCGCAAAGCATTGCGCCGCGAGTAACAGTCGATCCGGATTATTCGTGTCGGCATGGCACAGCATTGCATAGCGACCGAAGTCGCTGGCGCGGATTTTTTCTTCCTTGCCGGCAAAGATCCCTATGTTCGATATCCACTCCATCAGGCGTTCGTTGACTTCCTGGCCCAACGCCTCATCAATGCGCGTAGGCGCCGGGCAGCGTACGGCACGGACGATAAAGGGGGCAGTGGCGCTGCGTGGAGTCCGGGCACTGCTGGATTGATTCATGGGGTGATCCTTTTCTCAGGGCCGATTGAGATGCTCACCGACGCGGTTCCTGTGCAGGGATGACAGGTCCATGTAAAACCTTTGGCGGAATTTGCGCACCTGTCAGGTTTGACAGGTGCGCGGCTCAATGGACGAGCAGTCAACGACCTCCACTAAGCGTCAGGCAGGCAGTTTGCGAAGCCAAAACCCTGAATCTTTCGCGGGTGCATTCCCTTCACATTCCACCAACAATTCCTCGCTTCCCCGCCCGTCAGGCTTTGTGGCAACGTGGCCGCCCCTGATGAGGCTGCATCCGATGGCAAACCCTTACCGCGAACTGTTCAACGCCCCCGGCGCCCGGGCTTTTGTGATCGCCGCGATGATCGCGCGCATGCCGATATCCATGACCGGCATCGGCGTGATCACCATGCTCTCGCAATTGACCGGCGGCTATGCACTGGCGGGTGGGGTGGCGGCGACGTTTGCGCTGGCCACGGCGTTTTGCGCGCCGCAGGTGTCACGGCTGGTGGACCGTTTCGGCCAGGGGCGGGTGCTGCCGGTGGCGGCGCTGATCGGCGGGGGCGCGTTGCTGATGTTGCTGCTGTGCACCCGCTTGCAGGCGCCGACCTGGACCCTGTTTGTCTGCGCCGCATTGGCCGGTTGCATGCCGAGCATGTCGGCGATGGCGCGGGCGCGCTGGACTGAAATCTATCGCGGCCAGCCGCAATTGCAGACGGCGTATGCGCTGGAGTCGGTGCTCGACGAAGTCTGCTTCATTGTCGGCCCGCCGTTGTCGGTGGGCTTGTGCGTCGGCGTGTTTCCCGAGGCCGGGCCGCTGGCGGCGTTGTTGATGCTGGCGATTGGTGTGACGGCGTTTGTGGCCCAGCGTAGCACCGAGCCGCCGGTGCATCCGCACGAATCGCAGCATCAAGGTTCGATCATTCGTTCAACCGACGTGCAATGGCTGCTGGCGTTGATGCTGGCCATGGGGGTGATTGTCGGCGTGGTGGACGTGGTCAGCGTCGCGTTCGCCCAGCACCAGGGCCAGCCGGCGGCGGCGAGTATCGTGTTGTCGGTGTACGCCATCGGTTCCTGTCTGGCCGGTATCGCCTTCGGTGCGATGCGCTCGAAGCTGCCGTTGCCACGGCTGTTTCTGTATGGCGGGATTGCGACGGCGGTGACTACGCTGCCGTTGTTGCTGGCGACCAACATCCTCGGGTTGTCGGTGGCGGTGTTCATCGCCGGCCTGTTCTTCTCGCCGACCCTGATCGTGGCGATGGCGTTGATCGAGCGCATCGTGCCGCCGGCCAAACTCACCGAAGGCCTGACCTGGCTGGTCACCGGTTTGAGCATCGGCGTGGCCATCGGCGCCGCCGGCTCCGGCGCACTGGTGGATGCCTTTGGCGCGCGCAGCGGTTTCTGGCTGGCGATTGCCGCCGGGGCGGTGGTGCTGGGCTCGGCGGTGCAGAGCTTTCGTCACCTCAAATGAGGCCGGTTACCAGCCCCGGCCCGAGTTCACCCAAAAGTTGACCGACAGCGACGTCGATACCGACTCCACCTGATGGAACCAGCCCTCGGGCAGGAACAGCAGATCCCCGGCCTCCAGGGTCACGCGCAGGAAGGTCACGTCCCGTGCGGCGGGGAAATGCTCATAGTCCGGCGCGTCGGGGTTGAAATCGCAGCCATCCAGGCCGCCTTCCGGCGCGGTGGACCAGGTGCCCAGCGCTTCGCGGTGATGGGGCGCGGCGAGGGTGAATTGCTTTTGGCCCCAGACCTGGGCGAACAGGTTGTCGGAGTCGTCGCGGTGCAGCGGCGTCAGCGTGCCCTTGGGGCCGATCCAGATCCGTGGCGGAATGAACAGCGAGGTATCGAAGTAGGGCGGGTATTGGATCTGCTGCATCAGGGCGGCGGGCAGGATGTTGTTGCCCATATAGGCCGGCGGTTCTCCGTCCGCGCCTTTGACCGCCGGGCTGTCCAGCGAAGCGATGAAATCGGCCATGGAAGTGGAGCGGAAATCCCGTTCGGTCGAGAACGTCTTCTTCACGTAATCGCCGTGGCGGGTGATGCCTTGCAGTTCGGCGAAATGCACCAGCGACTCTTCGCGGCTGAGCTTGAACAGCGGCCAGTCGTGCAGGGCATTGCTGATGACCACCGGCGTGCCGAAGGGCAGGTAGCGCTCCTCGAATTCCTGGCGCGACAGCTCGCTGCGTGGCCGGCGTTCGACGATGGTCTGCACCGGCCGTGCGGCGGTGATGGCTTCACTGGGGCGTGGCGGTGTCGGGTAGCGCTTGTTCATGTCGACCTTCTGCGCCGGCGCACCCCCGTAGCGGGCGTGGTCGATGATCTGCGGCAGCATCGTCGCCAGGCCCATGTTGCCGCCGATCTTCAGCCGACCGCTGGCGAACAGTTCCTCGACGTTGGCGGTGCCGCTCATGATCCCGGCAAAATCGTTCGGCGCCACTTCAATGGTCACGTCCGGGCTCGGGTGGCGACCGGCCTCGGTGCGGGTGCTGGCCTTGACCTCGGACCAGCACGCCAGCTGAGGCCCCAACACGAATTGGAAAACGCCTTCGATGCCGACGGCACCGGCATTGGCGAACAGCTTGCCCAGGATGGTCTGCAGGTCCACGGTGAATCCTCGTTGTTGTTTTGGCCTGAACGGTTAACGAGGGCTTGCGGGGGAAATTTAGCCGCCGCCGACTAATTTGCCCGGCTGTTGATCCGTACCCTTTTGAAGAGACATTTTTCGAGGGAAGCGTGGTGACCAAGTTGACCCTGCTGTGCCTGCCGTACTCCGGCGCCAGTGCCATGGTCTACAGCCGCTGGCGGCCGAAGCTGCCGCAATGGCTGCAACTGCAACCAGTGGAGCTGCCGGGGCGCGGCGCCCGGTTCGACGAACCGCTGCACACCGACATGCGCGTACTGGCGATGCAACTGGCCAAGGAATTGCGCCCGACGCTCAAGACCCCTTATGCGTTGTTCGGCCATAGCCTGGGCGCACTGATGGCCTGCGAAATCGCCCATGCATTGCGCGCGCTGGGCTGTCCGGAACCGGTGGCACTGTTCGCCTCGGGCACCGCTGCGCCGACCATGCGCGCCGATTACGATCGCGGTTTTGCCGACCCCAAGACCGACGCCGAGCTGATCGACCAGTTGCGCACGCTCAACGGCACCCGCGAGGAAGTGCTGGCCAACCAAGAGTTGATGAGCCTGACCCTGCCGATCCTGCGCGCAGACTTCCTGCTGTGCGGCAAATTCCAGCCGTTGCAGCGCCCATTGCTCAGTTGCCCGGTGCATGTGCTGGGCGGCAAGGCTGACAAGGCCACCACCGAACAACTGATCGGCTGGAGCAAGGAAACCACGGGCAGCTTCTCGGTGGACATGCTGGCCGGCGGACACTTCTTCATTCATGAACAAGAAGCCCGGGTGCTCAAGGTGATCAAGGATCAACTTGAGGTGCATCATCGGCGCCACAGCTTGATGGCTGCCGTCTAGCCCAACCTGCAACTCATCCTGAAAACGGTGGGAGCGAGCTTGTCCCGGGCGGCGATCCGACGATAGCGATTTTTCAGTCGGCGCAGGGTTGACTGACAGGCCGCGATCGCGAGCAAGCTCGCTCCCGCAGTTGCT
Source organism: Pseudomonas sp. PHC1 (assembly GCF_046487845.1). Lineage (NCBI taxonomy): Bacteria > Pseudomonadati > Pseudomonadota > Gammaproteobacteria > Pseudomonadales > Pseudomonadaceae > Pseudomonas > Pseudomonas sp. PHC1. The sequence goes on along the minus strand of NZ_JBJXHJ010000009.1, from coordinate 70,994 downwards.
TCTGACACTTCTTCTCAATCGCTAATTTTTCCGGTCTGCATTCGTTTTATAGGGACGACGTGCCTTTGTGCTGCCTGCCTACTGATCCGGATGCCAAGAAATGAATGCAGAAGACTCCTTGAAACTCGCTCGCCGGTTTATCGGGTTGCCCCTGGAAAAACGCCAGATGTTCCTGGCTGCCCTGGCGAAAGAAGGGGTGGATTTTTCCCGGTTTCCGATTCCCGCAGGCGTTGAGGCCGAGGACCGGCAGGCGCTGTCTTATGCCCAGCAACGCATGTGGTTTCTCTGGCATCTGGACCCGCAAAGTGGCGCCTACAACCTGCCGGCGGCGGTGCGCCTGACCGGTCGCCTGAACCAGGCAGCGCTGGAGCAAGCGTTCGCGAGCCTGATCGAACGCCACGAAACCCTGCGCACGGTGTTTCAGCAGCAACCCGACGACAGCCTGCTGCAAGTACCGCTGCAACAACCGCTGGACATTCAGCGCATCGACCTCAGCAATTTGCCCGCCGCCGAACGCGAAACCCGGGTGGCCGCCGCCGCGCAGGAGCAATCGCTGCTGCCGTTTGACCTGGCCAACGGCCCGCTGCTGCGGGTGCGTCTGTTGCAACTGGCCGAGCAGGAGCACGTGCTGCTGCTGACGCTGCATCACATCGTGTCCGATGGCTGGTCGATGAATGTGCTGATCGACGAGTTCTGCCGCTTCTACGACGCCCACGATCAGGGCCGGGCTGCCGAACTGCCACCGCTGGCGGTGCAATACAGTGACTACGCCCTGTGGCAACGCCGCTGGCTGGAAGCGGGTGAGCAACAACGTCAACTCGACTACTGGCTGGCGCAGATGGGCGACGAACACCCGGTGCTGGAGTTGCCGGTGGACCACCCGCGCCCGGTGCTGCCGAGCAATCAGGGCCGGCGTCTGGAAAGCGTGGTGGACGCCGCGCTGGTCGAGCAATTGCGTGGCATCGCCCGTCAGCACGGGGTGACGCTGTTCATGCTGTTGCTCGGCACCTTCAATATTCTGCTGCACCGTTACACCGGCCAGACCGACCTGCGCGTCGGTGTGCCGATCGCCAACCGCAACCGTCGGGAAATCGAAGGGCTGATCGGCTTCTTCGTCAACACCCAGGTGCTGCGCGTCGAACTGGACGGCCAGACCTCCGTTGCCGATCTACTGCGTGACCTCAAGGAAACCGCCCTCGGTGCCCAGGCGCATCAGGACTTGCCGTTCGAACGTCTGGTCGAGGCGCTGAAACTGGAGCGCAGCCTCAGTTACAACCCGCTGTTCCAGGTGATGTACAACCACCAGCCGGAAGTTGCCGATGTCACCACGCTCAAGGTCGGCAGCGGTCTGGAGCTGGGCGTTATCGAATGGGAAAGCCGCAGCACCCAGTTCGACCTGAGCCTGGACACCTACGAAAAGGGCGGGCAACTGCACGCGGCGTTCACCTACGCCACGGATCTGTTCGAACCCGAAACCATCGAGCGCATGGCGCGCCACTGGACGAACTTGCTGCGCAGCCTCGCCAGCGATCCGCAGCAGCGCGTCGGTGACATCGCGTTGTTGGAAACGGCCGAGCTGGAACAACTGACTCAGGACTGGGGCCGCCACGACACCCAGTGGCCGAGCGAGCGCCCGGTGCATCAACTGTTCCAAGCCCAGGCCGGGCTGACACCGGATGCCGTCGCGCTGATTTTCGACGGTCAGCGACTGACTTACACCCAGCTCAACGCCCGGGCCAATCGCCTGGCGCGTACGCTGCTGGCGCAAGGTGTCGGCCCCGAGGTGCTGGTGGGCGTGGCGGTGGATCGCGGACTGGAACTGATCGTCGCCATCCTCGCCGTGCTCAAGGCCGGTGGCGCCTACGTGCCGCTGGACCCGCAATACCCGCGTGATCGCCTGCTGTGCATGATCGAAGACAGCGGCAGCCGCTTGCTGCTGACCCAAAGCCATTTGCTCGAGCGTTTGCCGGTGCCGCAGAACGTCCAGAGCCTGTGCCTGGATCAGGCCGAAGTCTGGGCGCACACCGACGAAAGCAACCCGCACCGCGCCGTGTGGGCCGACAACCTGGCCTACGTGATGTTCACCTCCGGCTCCACCGGTCGCCCGAAAGGCGTCGGCATCAGTCACGGTGCGCTGAGCAAGCACGCATTCGCTTCGCAGCATTACTACGGCCTGAGCGCTGCCGATTGTGCGCTGCAATTCGCGACCTTCAACTTCGATGCCTTTGGCGAGCAACTGTTCGGCCCGCTGACCTGCGGCGCCTCGGTGGTGCTGCGCGGCAACGAAGTGTGGGACAGCGAAACCCTGTACCGGAATATCGTGGAACACGGCATCACGGTCATGGACCTGACCACCGCTTACTGGAACATGATCGCCAAGGAATTCGCCGCTGTCGGCCCGCGTGACTACGCGGCGCTGCGTCAGGTGCACAGCGGCGGTGAAGCGATGCCGCCGGAAGGCGTGCAGGCCTGGCGTCAGGCCGGGCTCGAGCACGTCAAACTGCTCAACACCTACGGCCCGACCGAAGCCACGGTCACCGCCACCACCCTTGATTGCAGCGACTACGTCTTCGCTCGTCAGCCGTTGCCGCTGACCCTGCCGATCGGTCAGCCGCTGCCGGGCCGTCACACCTATCTGCTGGATGCCGATGGCCAGCCGACCCCGGTCGGTGTGGTCGGCGAGCTGCTGATCGGTGGTGAATTGCTGGCGCGGGGTTACTTCCAGCGCGCCGATCTGACGGCCGAGCGCTTTATTCCCGATCCGTTTTCCAGCAGTGGGGCACGTCTGTACCGCACTGGCGACCTGGCGCGCTACAACGCCCTTGGCCAGATCGAATACGTCGGCCGGGTTGACCATCAAGTGAAGATCCGTGGTTTCCGTATCGAGCTGGGTGAAGTCGAAGCGCGCCTGCTGGAATTGAACGACGTCAGCGAAGCCGTGGTGCTGGCAGTGCAGGGCGGCAGCAGCCTGCAACTGGTGGCCTACGTGGTGCCGAAGGATACATCCGTGGTCGCGGCGCCCGCCGACGAACAAAGTGCGGCGCGGGAAGCGATCAAGGCGCAGCTCAAGGACAGCCTGCCGGACTACATGGTGCCGACGCAGCTGTTGTTCCTCGCCGAACTGCCCCTGAGCCCGAACGGCAAACTGGACCGCAAGGCCTTGCCGACGCCGGACGCCAGCCAGATGCAGCAGGCGTTCGTCGCGCCGCGCAGCGAGCTGGAGCAGAAAATCGCCGGCATCTGGCAGGACGTGCTCAAGCTTGAGCAGGTTGGCCTCACCGATAACTTCTTCGAACTGGGCGGCGACTCGATCATCTCGATTCAGGTGGTCAGCCGCTCGCGTCAGGCCGGCATTCATTTCAGCCCCCGTGACCTGTTCCAGCACCAGACCGTGCAAGGCCTGGCCAGTGTGGCGCAGCAGGGCAGCGGTGGCCTGAGCATCGATCAGGGCCCGGTCAGCGGCGAACTGCCGTTGCTGCCGATCCAGCAAGTGTTCTTCGAAGACGCAATTCCTCAGCGTCACCACTGGAACCAGGCGGTGTTGCTGCGCAGTCATCAAACCTTGAACGCCGAGGCGCTGCTGCAAGCGCTGAACGCGTTGATCGCGCATCACGACGGCCTGCGTTCGCGCTTCGTTGAAAGCACCGAAGGCTGGCGTGCCGAACTCGCGCCAATTGCGCACGATCCGGAGCTGTTGTGGACCGCTGACAAGCTCGCGGACCGCGAACTGCAAGCGCTGTACGCCAAGGCCCAGCAAAGCCTGAACCTGCAGAACGGCCCGCTGCTGCGCGCGGTGCTGGCGACCGTCGCCGATGGCAGTCAGCGCCTGCTGCTGGCCGTGCATCACCTGGTGGTGGACGGTGTTTCGTGGCGGGTTCTGCTGGAAGACCTGCAACTGGCTTATCAGCAGGCTGCGCAAAAAACCGCCATCAAGCTGCCGGCGAAAACCAGCGCCTACAAGGCCTGGGGCGAACATCTACAAGCCTGGGCCGCGACCGATGCGTTGCAAGCCGAACTGGGGTTCTGGCAGCAACAACTCGACGGTGCGGCACTGGATCTGCCCTGCGACAACCCGCAGGGCAGCCTGCAAAGCCGTCACGCGCTGGTGCTGCACAGCCGCCTCGACAAAACCTTCACCCAGCAATTGCTGCAACAGGCCCCGGCGGCCTATCGCACGCAGGTCAACGATCTGCTGCTGACCGCGCTGGCGCGGGTCATCAGCCGCTGGACCGGCCACGCCGATACCCTGATCCAGCTGGAAGGCCACGGCCGCGAAGACCTGTTCGACGACGTCGATCTGACCCGCACCGTCGGCTGGTTCACCAGCCTGTTCCCGGTGCGTCTGACCCCGAAGGATGGCGTCGCGGCGGCGATCAAGCAGATCAAGGAACAACTGCGGGCGATTCCGAACAAGGGCATCGGTTTCGGCGTGTTGCGCCATCTCGGTGACGCAGCCACCCAGGCCCGCCTCAAGGCGCTGGCGATGCCGCGCATCACCTTCAACTACCTCGGTCAGTTCGACGGCAGTTTCGATGCCGATAACGGTGCGCTGTTCAGCCCGGCCGGTGAAAGCGCCGGGCTGGAGCAAAGCCTCGACGCGCCGCTGGACAACTGGCTGGGTGTCGAAGGCCAGGTCTATGACGGCGAACTCGACCTGCGCTGGACCTTCAGCCGCGAGCAATTCAACGAAGCGACCATCGCCCGTCTGGCGGAAGACTACGAACGTGAACTGCAGGCGTTGATCAGCCATTGCTGCGACGCGGATTCGATGGGCGTGACGCCGTCGGACTTCCCGCTGGCGCACATCGATCAGGCACAACTGGACGCGATCCCGGTGCCGGCCGCCGACATCGAAGACATTTATCCGCTGTCGCCGATGCAGCAGGGCATGCTGTTCCACACCTTGTACGAGCAGGGCACCGGCACTTACATCAACCAGTTGTGCGTCGATGTCGACGGCCTTGATCCCGAGCGTTTCCGTGCGGCGTGGCAAGCGACCATGGACGCTCACGACATCCTGCGCAGCGGCTTCATCTGGCAGGGCCAATTGCAGGAACAACTGCAAATCATCCATCGCCAACTGGCGCTGCCGTACACGCTGCTCGACTGGCGTGAGCGCAGCGACATCGCCCAGGCCCTCAAGGATTTCACCGTCGCCGATCTGGCCGAAGGGTTCGACCTGACCCGGGCCGGGCTGCTGCGCGTGACCCTGATCCGTATCAGCGACCAGCGTCATCACTTGATCTTCACCAACCACCACATCCTGATGGACGGCTGGAGCAGCGCGCAGATGCTCGGCGAAGTCCTGCAGCGTTATGTCGGCCAGCAACCACCGCGTCCGGTCAGCCGTTACTCGGATTACATCCAGTGGCTGCAGCGTCAGGACGCGGCGGTCAGCGAAGCATTCTGGCTGCAACAACTGGCGGACTTCCACGAGCCGACCGTGCTGGCGCAAGCCGCGGCCGGCGGTGGCGAAGTGCGCAGCGAGGTTGGTCATCTGCTCAAGCACTACGACCTCGATGCTTCGCGCACTCGTCGTTTGAACGCGTTTGCCCGTGAACAGAAAGTCACCGTCAACACGTTGGTGCAAGCCGCGTGGCTGTTGCTGTTGCAGCGTTACACCGGCAGCGCCTGCGTGGCGTTTGGCACCACCGTGGCCGGGCGTCCGGCGGAACTGGTGGGCATCGAGCAGCAGGTCGGTCTGTTCATCAACACCTTGCCGGTGATCGCCGGCAGTCGGCCGGACCAGACCGTGGCCGCGTGGCTGGCGGCGGTGCAGGCGCAGAACCTGTCGCTGCGCGAGTTCGAACACACGCCGTTGGCGAGCATTCAGCGCTGGGCCGGGCAGGGCGGCGAGTCGCTGTTCGACACGCTGCTGGTGTTCGAGAACTTCCCGATTTCCGAGGCGCTGCAGCATGGCACCGCCCAGGGCGTGGTGTTCGGCGAAGTCGCCAACCAGGATCAGACCCACTATCCGCTGACCCTCGGCGTGACGCTGGGTGAAACCCTGGCGCTGCACATGAGCTTCGACCAGGCGCATTTCAGCGTCGCCACGGTCGAGCGCCTGAGCGCGCAGTTGTTGCACTTGCTGGAGCAGTTCGCCGAATCCGCCGAGCGTCGTCTCGGTGAAATCGCCCTGGCCACGGCCGACGAACATGCGCGGCAACAGGCGCAGAACCATCCGCAGGCGTACCCGACCGATATCGCCGTGCACCAGCGCTTCGCCCGATTGGCTGCACAGCAGCCTGATCGCACGGCGGTCATTTTCGATGGCAAGCATTACAGCTACGGCGAACTGGATGCCCGGGCCAACCGTCTGGCCCATGAACTGGTGGCCCGTGGCGTGCGCGCCGAAGTGCGGGTCGGCGTGGCGATGCCGCGCGGCGAGGGCCTGATCGTCGCCTTGCTGGCGGTGCTCAAGGCCGGCGGCGCCTATGTGCCGCTGGACACCAGCTACCCGCGTGAGCGTCTGGCGTATCTGATGCAGGACTCCGGTCTGGCGCTGTTGCTGACCGATTCCCGCGTGTCGGCGCAACTGCCGATCGACGACGCCATGAGCGTGCTGGACCTGGACCGCCTCGACCTCAGCGGCCATTCGGTGCAGGCACCGGTGGTGGCGATCGATCCGGACAATCTGGCCTACGTGATCTACACCTCCGGTTCCACCGGCAATCCGAAAGGCGTCAGCGTCACCCACGGGCCGCTGGCGATGCACTGCCTGGCCATCGGTGAGCGCTATGAAATGCGCGACAGCGATTGCGAATTCCACTTCATGTCGTTCGCCTTCGACGGCGCCCATGAACGCTGGCTGACCAGCCTGACCCACGGTGGCTCGCTGCTGATCCGCGACGACAGCCTGTGGACGCCGGAGCAGACCTACAACGCGATGATCGAGCACGGCGTGACCGTGGTCGCGTTCCCGCCGGTGTACCTGCAACAACTCGCCGAACACGCCGAACGCGTGGGCAATCCGCCGCAGGTACGCATCTACTGCTTCGGCGGCGACGCGGTGCCGAATGCGAGTTTCGAACGGGTCAAGCGCGCGCTGAACCCGCAATACATCATCAACGGCTACGGCCCGACCGAAACCGTGGTGACGCCGCTGATCTGGAAGGCCGGTCGCGATGTGCCGTGCGGCGCCGCGTATGCACCGATCGGCAGCCGTATCGGCGACCGCAGCGCCTACGTCCTCGATGCCGATCTGAACCTGTTGCCCCAAGGCATGGCCGGCGAGCTGTACCTGGGTGGCAGCGGCGTGGCCCGTGGTTACCTGAATCGTCCGGGGATGACCGCCGAGCGTTTTGTCGCGGACCCGTTCAGCGCAACCGGTGGCGTGCTGTACCGCACCGGCGACCTGGTGCGCCAGCGCACCGACGGCACTTTCGACTACCTGGAACGCATCGACAACCAGGTGAAGATCCGTGGTTTCCGCATCGAACTGGGTGAAATCGAAGCCAGCCTGCAAGCCCTCGACGGCGTGCGCGAAGCGGTGGTCGTGGCCCAGGAAAGCGCCGGCAGCAAACGGCTGGTGGCGTACGTGGTTGGTGACTCAAAACAGGCGGATTTCGCCGAGCAATTGCGGGCGCAACTCAAGGCCAGCTTGCCGGCGCACATGGTCCCGGCCTACGTGCTGACCCTTGAGCGCATGCCGCTGACGCCGAACGGCAAACTCGATCGCAAGAACCTGCCCAAGCCTGACGTCAGCCAATTGCAGCAAACCTACGTGGCGCCGCAAAGCGCACTGGAGCAGCAACTGGCAACGATCTGGCAGGACGTGCTGAAGCTGGAGCGCGTCGGTCTGACCGACAATTTCTTCGAGCTGGGCGGCGATTCGATCATCTCGATCCAGGTGGTCAGCCGCGCCCGTCAGGCCGGGCTGCGCTTTACCCCGAAAGACCTGTTCCAGCACCAGACCATTCAGGCGCTGGCCAATGTAGTGCAGAGCGGTGAGCCGGTGCAGCCGATCGATCAGCGACCGGTGACCGGTGAAACGGCGTTGCTGCCGATTCATCAATGGTTCTTCGCCCAGCCGATTCCCGACCGTCATCACTGGAACCAGTCGGTGATGCTCAAGACTGCTCAGCCGTTGGATGCGTCCGTTCTGGAGCAAGCCCTGGATGCGCTGCTCGTGCATCACGACAGCCTGCGCCTGGACTTTACCGAACAAACGCAGGGCTGGACGGCGCAGTACCGCGACGTCGAAACCCAGGCCGGTGAAACGGTGTTGTGGCAAGTCGAGGTCGCCGATCTGGCGGCCCTTGAAGTGCTCGGCAACCAGGCCCAACGCAGCCTGCAACTGAGCGGCGGTTCGCTGATCCGTGCAGTGCTGGCGAACCTGGCCGATGGCAGCCAGCGTCTGTTGCTGGTGGTTCATCACCTGGTGGTGGATGGCGTGTCGTGGCGGATTCTGTTCGAAGACTTGCAAAGTGCTTACCGGCAGATCCAGTCGGGGGGCGCCGTGCAACTGCCGGCCAAGACCAGTGCGGTGAAAGCCTGGACTGAAGCGTTGCAGGACTACGCCGGCAGTGCGCCGCTGCAAGCCGAGCTGGGCTTCTGGCAGCAACAACTGCAAGGCGCGTCGAACGCATTGCCGTACGACAACCCGCACGGTGACCAGCAGCATTGCCAGGCACTGGCAATCCGCACGCCGCTGGACAAGACTTTGACCCGCCAACTGCTGCAAGAGGCCCCGGCGGCCTATCGCACCCAGGTCAACGATCTGCTGCTGACCGCGCTGGCGCGGGTGATGGTGCGCTGGACCGGCGACGACAATGTGCTGGTGCAACTGGAAGGCCATGGTCGTGAAGACCTGTTCGAGCACGTCGACCTGACCCGCACCGTGGGCTGGTTCACCAGCCTGTTCCCGGCAAAACTGACTCCGCTCGCTGACCTCGGCGCCTCGCTGAAACAAATCAAGGAACAACTGCGGGCGATCCCGAACAAAGGCATCGGCTTCGGTGCCCTCGCGCACCTGGGCGATGACCATGCCCGGGCCACCCTGCAAGCGCTGCCGACGCCGCGCCTGACCTTCAACTATCTGGGCCAGTTCGACGGCAGTTTCGATGCCGGCGATGAAGCGCTGTTCGTGCCGACCAGCGAATCCGGCGGCGAAGAAGTGAATATGCAAGGCCCGTTGGGCAGCCCGCTGGCCCTCGACGGCAAGGTGTTCAACGGCGAGCTGGACCTGAGCTGGACCTTCAGCCGCGAGATGTTCGAACCGGCGACCATCCAGCGTCTGGCCGACGATTACCTGCAAGAACTCACCGCGCTGATCGCCCATTGCTGCGACAGCGCCCACCGTGGCGTGACCCCGTCGGACTTCCCGCTGGCGCAGCTGACTCAAGCGCAACTGGATGTGCTCGCCCCGCAACCGCAAGCCATCGACGATATCTACCCGCTGTCGCCGATGCAGCAGGGCATGCTGTTCCACACCCTGCTCGAACATGGCAGCGGCGACTACATCAACCAGATGCGTCTGGACGTCGATGGCGTCGACCCGCAGCGGTTCCGTGCCGCGTGGCAAGCGGTGGTGGATGCCCATGACATCCTGCGCACCGGTTTCGTCTGGCAGGGCGATCTGGCGCAGCCGCTGCAAGTGGTGCAGCGTCAGCTCGACGTGCCGTTTCGCGTCCTCGACTGGAACGGTCAGACCGATCTTGATGCCGCGCTGAAAAAACTCGCCGACCAAGAGCGTGCCCAAGGCCTCGACCTGACCCGCGCACCGTTGCTGCGTCTGGTGCTGGTGCGCATCGCTGAACACCGTCATCACCTGATCTACACCAACCATCACATCCTGATGGACGGCTGGAGCAGCGCGCAGTTGCTCGGCGAAGTGTTGCAGCATTACAGCGGCGCAGCGGTGCCGCGTCCGACCGGGCGCTACCGCGATTACATCGCCTGGCTGCAGCGCCAGGACGCCGCGACCGCGGAAGCCTTCTGGCTGGCGGCGCTGAACAACCTGCAGGAGCCGACGCGTCTGGCCGATGCCATCGCGCGGCCGAATGCCGGTTTGCCGAGCGTCGGTTATGGCGATCATTTCCAGGTGCTCGATGCCAGCCTGACTCAGCGTCTGGGCGAGTTCGCCCGGGCCTCGAAAGTCACCGTCAACACCCTGGTGCAAGCCGCGTGGCTGCTGCTGTTGCAGCGCTACACCGGCAAGGATTGCGTGGCGTTCGGCGCCACCGTCGCCGGGCGTCCGACGGATCTGCCGGGGGCCGAGCAGCAGGTCGGCCTGTTCATCAACACCTTGCCGGTAATCGCCGCGCCACAAGCGCAGCAGAGCCTGGCCGGTTGGCTGCAGGGCGTGCAGGCGCAGAACCTGGCGCTGCGCGAATTCGAACACACGCCGCTGGCGCAGATTCAGCGCTGGGCCGGGCAGGGCGGTGACGCGCTGTTCGACAGCCTGATGGTGTTCGAGAACTACCCGATTGCCGAAGCGCTGGAGCAAGGCGCGCCGCAGGGCCTGCGATTCGGTCCGGTGGCAAACCACGAACAGACCAACTATCCGTTGACCCTGCTGGTGCATCTGGGTGCCGAGTTGTCTGTGCATTTCAGCTACCAGCGCGACAGCTTCGCCGATGTCAGCGTGGCGCAACTGGGCGCGCACCTGCAGCATTTGCTTGAGCAGATGACCGAGGCGGGTGAGCGTTCGCTCAGCCAATTGCGTCTGATCGAGACGCCGCCGGTTCACACTGATTTCGTCACCGACCTGTGCATCCATCAAGGCATCGCCCGTCAGGTCGCCGCGACCCCGGATGCACGGGCCGTGACCTTCGCCGACACGCAACTGACCTACGCCGAACTGGACGCCCGGGCCAATCGCCTGGCGCACAAATTGATCGAACTGGGCGTCGGCCCGGAAGTGCGGGTGGGCGTGGCGCTGCCGCGTTCCGAGCAGTTGCTGATTGCACTGCTGGCGGTGCTCAAGGCCGGTGGCGCCTACGTGCCGCTGGACCCGGATTACCCGGCCGACCGAGTCGCCTACATGCTCGAAGACAGCCGTGCGCGAGTGTTGCTGACGGAGCAAGCGCTGGCGGCAGCACTGACCGTGCCGTCCGACACGCAAGTGTTGCTGCTGGATCAAGTAGAACTGGGTGGCCATCCGGTTCAGGCACCGCAAACCGCCGTGACCCCGGACAACCTCGCCTACGTGATCTACACCTCCGGTTCCACCGGCAAGCCGAAAGGCGTGGCGATTGCTCATCGCAACGTCATGGCGCTGATCGACTGGTCGGCCAGGGTCTACCGCCGCGAAGACATTCAAGGCGTGTTGGCCTCGACCTCGGTGTGTTTCGACCTGTCGGTGTGGGAGCTGTTTGTGACCCTGGCCAACGGCGGCTCGCTGATCATCGCCCGCAACGCGCTGGAACTGCCGCAACTGCCGGCCCGGGATCAGGTGCGCCTGATCAACACCGTGCCGTCGGCGATCAACGCATTGCAGCGCGCCGGGCAGATTCCGCCGGGTGTGCGGATCATCAACCTGGCGGGCGAACCGCTCAAGCAGGGACTGGTGGACGCGCTCTATCAGCAGCCGACTATCGAGCATGTCTACGACCTGTACGGCCCGTCGGAAGACACCACTTACTCGACCTGGACCCGCCGCACCGCCGGTGGTCAGGCGCGCATCGGCCGGGCGCTGGAGCACTCCAGCAGCCACTTGCTCGATACCGATCTGCAGGCGGTGCCGCACGGTGTGTCGGCCGAGTTGTACCTGTCGGGCGCCGGGGTCACCCGCGGTTACCTGGGCAAAGCGGCGATGACCGCCGAGAAGTTTGTGCCCAACCCGTTCGCCCGCAACGGCGAGCGTCTCTACCGCACCGGCGACCTGATTCGTCAGCGCGAGGACGGCGAACTGGAGTACATGGGGCGGATCGACCATCAGGTGAAAATCCGTGGTTTCCGTATCGAACTGGGCGAAATCGAGGCGCGACTGCTGGCGCAACCGGGCATCAGTGAGGCGGCCGTACTGGCCGTTGAGGCCGAGGGTGGCGCGCAGTTGGTGGCCTACGTGGTCGCTCCGCAACTGGATGTGTACGACGCTGAAGCGCAGCGCCAACGGCGCGACGGACTAAAGACTGGCCTCAAGTCTTCGTTACCTGACTACATGATTCCCGCGCACCTGCTGTTCCTTGAGCAGTTGCCCCTGACCCCCAACGGCAAGCTCGACCGCAAGGCGCTGCCGGCGGTGGATGCCAGCCAGATGCAGGCCGCGTATGTCGCGCCGCAGTCGGAGCTTGCGCAACAGGTCGCGGCAATCTGGCAGCAAGTGCTCACCGTGGAACGCATCGGTCTGAACGATCACTTCTTCGAACTCGGCGGGCACTCGCTGCTGGCGGTCAATGTCGTGTCGCGCATCGCCCTGGAACTGGGCCTGACGCTGACGCCGCAACTGCTATTCCAGCACCCCGTCCTGGGCGACTTTGTCGCTCGACTCGATACAGGAGGCGGGGCAATCAACGAACAGAAACTGAACAAGCTGGAAGCCCTGCTTGACGATATGGAGGAGTTCTGATGGACACGAGTGTTGCTTTGAGGATTGCCAAGCGCTTTATCACTCTGCCGCTGGACAAACGTAAGCTCTACCTGGAAAAGATGCTCGAAGAGGGCGTCTCGCCGGCCAACCTGCCGATTCCGGAAACTCGCTCAAGCTTCGAGGCGATCCCGCTGTCCTACGCCCAGGAACGTCAGTTGTTCCTGTGGCAGATGGACCCGCACAGCACCGCGTATCACATTCCCAGCGCCCTGCGTTTGAAGGGGCGGCTGGATGTCGCGGCGCTGGAGCGCAGTTTCAACGCGGTGGTCGCCCGCCACGAAAGCCTGCGCACCACGTTCGTCGAACAGGGTGAAACCTTCTGTCAGCAGGTTCACGCGCAGATGCCGCTGAGCATCACGGTCGAGACGCTGGTGCCCGGTCTGGACGCCGACGCCGCGATCAAGGCTTTCGTCGAACACGAAACCGCGCGCCCGTTCAACCTGCAACAGGGCCCGCTTCTGCGAGTGTCATTGCTCAAGGTCGGTGAAGACGATCACGTGCTGGCGCTGATCCAGCACCACATCATTTCCGATGGCTGGTCGATGCAAGTGCTGGTCGGCGAGCTGATCCAGCATTACGCCGCCGACACCGGCGGCCAGTCCCTGAGCCTGCCGCCGCTGGACGTGCAATACGCCGACTACGCGATCTGGCAACGTCACTGGCTGGAGGCCGGCGAGCGTGAGCGGCAGCTGAAATACTGGATCGACACCCTCGGCGGCGAACAGCCGGTGCTGGAATTGCCGATCGATCATCCGCGCCCGGCGGTGCAGAGCTTCCGTGGTGCGCGTCTGGATCTGAACCTGCCGGCGGCGCTGGGCGATGCCCTCAGGCAACTGGCCCAGCGCGAAGGCGCGAGCTTGTTCATGGTGCTGCTGGCGTCGTTCCAGGCCTTGCTGCACCGCTACAGCGGCCAGTCGCAGATCCGCGTCGGCGTACCGACCGCCAACCGCAACCGGGTGGAGACCGAAGGCCTGATCGGCTTCTTCGTCAACACTCAGGTGCTGAGCGCGGACGTCCACGGGCAACTGCCGTTCAATCAACTGCTGGCTCAGGTCAAGCAATCGGCGATGGCGGCCCAGGCCCATCAGGATCTGCCGTTCGAGCAACTGATCGAAGCCCTGCAACCGGAGCGCAGCCTGAGCCACAGCCCGGTGTTCCAGGTGATGTACAACCACCAGGCGGTCAACGACCAGACCCAGCGTCAGAGCCAGGTGCAACTGCCGCAACTGAGCGTCGAGGACATTGTCTGGGAGGGCCGCACCGCACAGTTCGACCTGACCCTCGGCACCTACGAATCCAGCGAAGGCGTGGCGGCGGAACTGACTTACGCCACCGACCTGTTCAAGCCCGAAACCATCGAGCGCCTGGCGCGCCACTGGCTGAACCTGCTGCACGGCATCGTCGCTGCGCCGAATCAGCGTGTCGGCGAACTGCCGCTGCTGGAAACCAGCGAACAGCAAGTGCTGTTGCAGGACTGGAAAAGCGTGGTCGCTCACGCCGCGTCGGCGCCGTGCGTGCAGCAACGCATCGCCTTGCAGGCCGGGCAAACGCCTGACGCCATCGCGTTGATCATCGGCGAAGACCGGCTGACTTACGGCCAGCTGAATGCCCGCGCCAACCAGCTCGCGCACAAGCTGGTCGAGCTGGGTGTAGGCCCGGATCGACTGGTCGGCATCGCGGTCGAGCGCAGCGTCGAAATGATCGTCGGCCTGCTGGCGATCCTCAAGGCCGGCGGCGCGTATGTGCCGCTGGACCCGGCGTATCCGCAAGACCGTCTGGCCTACATGATCGAGGACAGCGGCATCGAATGGCTGCTGACCCAAGCGCATTTGCAGACGCGGCTGCCGATCCCGGCCGGCCTTGCCACAGTGCTGCTGGATCAGCCGCAGGACTGGCTGGCGGCGTACCCGACCACCGCGCCTGACGTGGCCGTGAACGGCGATCATCTGGCCTACACGATTTACACCTCCGGCTCGACCGGCAAGCCTAAAGGCGTGATGGTCCACCACGCCGCCCTGAGCAACTTTGTCGCGAGCATGGTTGAGCAACCGGGCATCGCCGCCGCTGATCGCATGCTGTCGCTGACCACGTTCTCGTTCGATATTTTCGGCCTGGAAATCTACGGCCCGTTGCTGGCCGGCGCTGCCGTGGTGCTGACCGGCAAGGACGTGCACCAGGACCCGCAAGCGGTGCTCGAACTGATCGACCGCCACGGCGTGACTCTGCTGCAAGCCACGCCTTCGAGCTGGCGCATGCTGCTGGACAACGAGCACGCCGCGATTCTAGACGGCCGCACTTTCCTGTGTGGCGGTGAAGCGCTGCCCCGAGAACTGGCGCAACGCATGCTGGCGCGCTCGCCGAAGGTCTGGAACCTTTACGGCCCCACCGAAACCACGATCTGGTCGGCGCTGCATCCGCTGAGCGTGGACAACAGCCGTCCCTTCCTCGGTAAACCGATCGACAACACCGCGCTGTACATTCTTGGCAGTGATCTGGAACTCAATCCGCTCGGCGCGCCGGGCGAATTGTTGATCGGTGGCGAAGGCCTGGCGCGGGGTTATTTCCAGCGTCCTGCGCTGACCGCCGAACGCTTTGTACCGGACCCGTTCTCGAGCGCTGGCGAGCGCCTGTATCGCACCGGTGACCTGACCCGTTACCGCGCCGAAGGCGTGATCGAATACATCGGGCGGATCGACCATCAGGTGAAAATCCGTGGTTTCCGTATCGAGCTGGGCGAAATCGAAGCGCGCCTGCTGGCGCTCGACAGCGTGCGCGAAACCGTGGTCGTCGCCCAGGACGGCCCGACCGGCCCGCAACTGGTGGGCTACGTGGTGCCGACGTCCGGCGAGGTGCTGGATTCCGATGGCGAAGCCGCATTGCGCACTGCGCTCAAGGCCAGCCTCAAGGCTGAATTGCCGGAATACATGGTGCCGGCGCACCTGTTGTTCCTTGCGCAACTGCCGCTGACCCCCAACGGCAAAGTCGACCGCAAGGCCTTGCCGGCGCCCGACACCAGCCAGTGGCAATCGACCTACATCGCGCCGCAGACCGCCACCCAGCACACCGTCGCCGACATCTGGCAAGCGGTGCTGAAACTGGAGCAGGTGGGGCTGGGCGACAACTTCTTCGAACTCGGCGGCCATTCGCTGCTGGTGACCCAGGTCGTTTCCCGGGTGCGTCAGGCGCTCAACGTGCAGGTGCCGCTGCGCACCTTGTTCGAACACAGCACGCTGGTGGATTTCGTCGCCGCCCTCGGGGTGGAGCAGGTGCAGCAGGAGCCGCCGATCGTGGCGCTGCCGCGTCTGCAACCGCTGACGCTGTCCTACGCTCAGGAACGTCAGTGGTTCCTCTGGCAACTGGAACCGACCAGCACCGCCTACCACGTGCCGGCCGCACTGCGCCTGCGCGGCGAACTGGACCTGCCAGCCTTGCAGCGCAGCTTCGACGCGCTGATCGCCCGCCACGAATCCCTGCGCACCTGCTTTGTCGAGGAGCAGGGCCAGACCCTGCAAGTGATCCAGGCTCAGGCAGCGCTGGACATCGCCGTCGAAAGCATCGACCGAGAAATCGACGAATCCGAGCTGCAAGCCCTGGTCGCTGCCGAAACCCTGCACCTGTTTGACTTGCAGAAAGGCCCACTGCTGCGGGTCAAACTGCTGCGTCTGGCCGCCGATGACCACGCGCTGATCATCACCTTGCACCACATCGTGTCCGATGGCTGGTCGATGGGGATCATGGTCAACGAGCTGGTGGCGTTGTATGCCGCGCACAGTGAAGGCAAGGCCGCGCAGTTGCCGACATTGCCGGTGCAATACGCCGACTACGCCGTGTGGCAGCGTCAGTGGATGGACGCCGGTGAGCGCGAGCGTCAATTGAGTTACTGGACTGCGCAACTGGGCGATGGCGATCAGCCGTTGCTGGAGCTGCCGACCGACCGTCCGCGTCCGCCGGAGCAAAGCTACCGGGGCGCGCGTCAGGACATCCCGCTGAGCGCCGAACTGGCCGCCGGCCTCAAGCAGGTTGCACAACGGGAAAACGTCACCCTGTTCGCGCTGCTGCTGGCGTCGTTCCAGACCCTGTTGCACCGCTACAGCGGCCAGGCCGACATTCGGGTTGGCGTGCCGGTAGCCAACCGCAATAGGGTCGAGACTGAAGGCCTGATCGGTTTCTTCGTCAACACTCAGGTGTTGAAGGCCGAGTTCGACAGTCAGCAGAGTTTCCGCAGCCTGCTGCAGCAAGTGAAAAACACCGTGCTCGGCGCTCAGGCCCATCAGGACCTGCCGTTCGAGCAACTGGTCGATGCGCTGCAACCGGAGCGCAGCCTGAGCCACAGCCCGCTGTTCCAGGTGCTGCACAACCACCAGAGTCAGGCCCGTCAGGCCAAAGGCGCGACACGACTGCCGAAAATCGAGATCGAAGGCCTGAGCTGGGTGTCGCACACCGCGCAGTTCGACTTGACCCTGGACACCTTCGAATCGGCGGACAACGTCTGGGCCGAACTGACCTACGCCACCGACCTGTTCGACGCGGTGACCATGCAGCGCCTGGCGCAGCACTGGACGAATCTGCTACGCGGCATCGTCGCCGATTGCGCCCGGCGAATCGCCGAGCTGCCGTTGCAGGACGCGGCCGAACGTCAGGCCACGTTGTTGCAATGGAACCCGGCCGTGGCCGATTTCCCGAGCGAGGCGTGCCTGCATCAATTGATCGAAGCGCAGGCTGCGCGTGCGCCGCAAGCGGTGGCCGTAACCTATGGCGAACAGAGCCTGAGCTATGGCGAGCTCAACAGCCGCGCCAACCAGTTGGCCCACAAGCTGATGGCCAGCGGTGTCGGGCCGGACGTGCGCGTCGGTCTGGCGGTGGAGCGCAGCCTGGAAATGCTGGTCGGCCTGCTGGCGATTCTCAAGGCCGGCGGCGCCTATGTGCCGCTTGACCCGACCTATCCGGAAGACCGTCTGGCCTACATGATCGGTGACAGCGGCATCGCTCTGCTGTTGACCCAGAGTCATCTGCTCGGCCGTCTGCCAGTGCCGGACTCGGTGCGCAGCGTGATGCTCGATCAGGAGCGCGACGGCCTCGAAGGCTACAGCGACAGCAACCCGCAGGTGTCCATGAGCCCGGACAACCTGGCTTACGTGATCTACACCTCCGGTTCCACCGGTCAGCCAAAAGGCACCTTGCTCGCCCATCACAACGTGCTGCGGCTGTTCAAGGCCACCGATGCCTGGTTCGATTTCGGCCCGCAGGATGTCTGGAGCCTGTTCCATTCCTACGCGTTCGACTTCTCGGTGTGGGAGATCTTCGGTGCGCTGCTGTACGGCGGCAAACTGGTGGTGGTGCCGTACGAGACCAGCCGTTCGCCGGAAGATTTCTACGCCTTGCTGTGCCGTGAAGGGATCACCGTCCTCAACCAGACGCCGTCGGCGTTCAAGCAATTGATGCAAGTGGCCTGCGCCCCGGAACACGCGGCGCCGCAACCGGCCCTGCGTTACGTGGTGTTCGGCGGCGAGGCGCTGGAGGTCAAGAGCCTGCGCCCGTGGTTCGAGCGCTTCGGCGATCAGGCCCCGCAACTGATCAACATGTACGGCATCACCGAAACCACGGTCCACGTGACCTGGCGCCCGATCTCCCTGGCCGACCTGCAACGCGATGCCAGCAGCCCGATCGGCGAGCCGATTCCGGACCTGTCGTGGTATTTGCTCGACGGCGACCTGAACCCGGTCGCCAAGGGTTGCATCGGCGAGCTGTACGTCGGTCGCGCCGGTCTGGCCCGGGGTTATCTGAATCGTCCGGACCTGACCACGCTGCGCTTCATTCCCGATCCGTTTGCGGCCGATGGCGGGCGTCTGTACCGCACCGGTGACCTGGCGCGTTATCGCGCCGACGGGGTGATCGAATACATCGGGCGGATCGACCATCAGGTGAAGATTCGCGGCTTTCGCATCGAACTCGGCGAGATCGAAGCGCAGTTGCTCGAACAGGCCGCCGTGCGCCAGGCCGTAGTGCTGGCGCAACCGGGCCTCAGTGGTCAGCAACTGGTGGCGTACCTGGTGCCGAGCGAGGCTGCCTTGCTTGCCGCCGGCGCTGCCGTACAGGGCCAGTGGCGCGACAACGTGCGGGCCGCGCTCAAGGAAAACCTGCCGGATCACATGATCCCGGCGCACCTGTTGCTGCTCGAACAATTGCCATTGACCGCCAACGGCAAACTCAACCGCAGTGCCTTGCCGTCGCCGGACGCGCGTCAGGCGCAGCAGGCCTATCAGGCACCGCAAAGTGAACTGGAACAGCGGCTGGCCGAGATCTGGCAGGACGTGCTGAAGCTGCCGCAGGTCGGTCTGAACGACAACTTCTTCGAGTTGGGCGGCGATTCGATCATCTCGATTCAAGTGGTCAGCCGCGCCCGTCAGGCCGGTATCCGTCTGAACCCCAAAGACTTGTTCCAGCACCAGACCGTGCAGCAGCTGGCGCGGGTCGCGCAGCTCGGCGACAGCGAATCGAGCATCGATCAGCAACCGGTTACTGGCCCGGCGTTGTTGCTGCCGATTCAGCAGCAGTTCTTTGAGGATGAAATCCCCGAGCGTCACCACTGGAACCAGTCGGTGCTGCTCAAGCCACGTCAGCCACTGGCGGGCGAAAAGGTCGAGCAAGCGTTGCGTGCGCTGGTCATCCATCACGATGCCTTGCGCCTGAGTTTCAGCCAGCAGGGCAACGTCTGGCTGGCCGAGCACCTGGCGGTCGACGCCTTGCCGCAAGACCTGCTCTGGCACGAAACCATTGCCGATATCGCGGATCTTGAAGCCTTGGGCAACCGCGCCCAGCGCAGCCTCGACTTGCAAAACGGCCCGTTGCTGCGGGCGGTGCTGGTCGATCTGGCCGATGGCAGCCAACGCCTGTTGCTGGTAATCCATCACCTGGCGGTGGACGGCGTGTCGTGGCGGATTCTGCTGGAAGACCTGCAAACCGCGTATCAGCAAGCCATCGACGGTCAAGCCCCGAACCTGCCGACCAAGACCAGTGCCTTCAAGGACTGGAGCGAACACTTGCAGCGCTACGCCAACGGTCCGGCGTTGCAGGAAGAGCTGGCGTACTGGCAGGCCTGCCTGAGCGATGTCAGCACCGATCTGCCGTGCAAACGTCTCGACGCCGGCCAGCACAACCGTCTGGCGCAAACCGTGCAGACCCGCCTCAATGCGGACCTGACCCGGCAACTGCTGCAGGAAGCCCCGGCGGCCTATCGCACCCAGGTCAACGACCTGCTGCTGACCGCGCTGGCCCGGGTGATCGGGCGCTGGAGCGGGCAGCCGTCTACCCTGATTCAACTGGAAGGTCACGGTCGCGAAGAGCTGTTCGACGGCGTTGACCTGACTCGCACCGTGGGTTGGTTCACCAGCCTGTTTCCGGTGCGCCTGACTCCGGCCGAAGACGCGGGCGAATCGATCAAGCGGATCAAGGAACAACTGCGCTCGATCCCGAACAAGGGCATCGGTTTCGGAGCGCTGCGTCACCTCGGTGATGCCGATGCGCAAAGCTGCCTGCGGGCGTTGCCGACCCCGCGCATCACCTTCAACTACCTCGGCCAGTTCGATGGCAGTTTCGAAGCCGATGACGGCGCGCTGTTCGCGCCGGCGCCGGACAATGCCGGTCTGGAACAGAGCCCGGACGCGCCGCTGGGTAACTGGTTGACCTTGAACGGTCAGGTGTATGGCGGCGAATTGAGCGTCGGCTGGACCTTCAGCCAAGAGCGTTTCGACAGCGCCACCATTGAAGCGCTGGCCCGCGACTACGCCGATGAACTTAGCGCGCTGATCGCACACTGCCTGACGCCGGGCGTGGAAGGCCTGACCCCGTCGGACTTCCCGCTGGCGGGCCTGACCCAGGCACAACTCGACAGCCTGTCGCTGCCGGCTGCGCAGATTGCCGACATCTATCCGCTGTCGGCAATGCAGCAGGGCATGCTGTTCCACAGTCTTTACGAGCAGGCGTCCGGCGACTACATCAACCAGGTTCGCCTGGACGTCGAAGGCCTCGACCCGCAGCGCTTCCAGCAAGCCTGGCAAGCGGCGGTGGACAACCACGACATCCTGCGCACCCGTTTCGTCTGGCAAGGCCAGGTGGCGCGCCCGGTGCAAGTGGTGCACAAGCAGCTGGAAATGCCGTTCAGCGTGCTCGACTGGCGTGAACGCCACGCCGATCCGGCAACCCTGGATCAGTTGGCCGTCAGCGAGCAGGCACAGGGTTTCGACCTGAGCCACGGCCCGCTGCTGCGCATGGTCGTGGTGCGTCTGGACGATCAGCGTTGCCACCTGATCTACACCAACCACCACATCCTGATGGACGGCTGGAGCAACTCGCAGTTGCTCGGCGAAGTCCTCCAGCGCTATGCCGGTGAGACTCTGCCGGCACTGACCGGGCGTTATCGTGACTACATCGAATGGCTGCAACGCCAGGACGTCAAGGTCAGCGAGCATTACTGGACTGCGCAACTGGCCAATCTGCAGGAACCGACCCGTCTGGCCCAGGCGATTCAGGCCCAGCGCAGCGACGAGCCGCGTGAAGGTCATGGCCAGCGTTACGTGTTTATCGACGCCGAACAGACTCGACGCCTGGGCGAATTCGCCCGGCAGCAGAAGGTCACCCTCAACACCCTGATCCAGGCCGCATGGCTGCTGCTGTTGCAGCGCCTGACCGGTCAGGAAAGCGTGGCATTCGGCGCCACCGTGGCCGGTCGTCCGACCGAGCTCAAAGGCGTCGAGCAGCAGATCGGCCTGTTCATTAACACCTTGCCGGTGATCGCCAGCCCGCGTTCGGAATACAGCGTCGGCCAGTGGTTGCAGAGCGTCCAGGCGCAAAACATCGGCCTGCGTGAACACGAACACACGCCGCTGTTCGACATCCAGCGCTGGGCCGGGCAGAGCGGTGAAGCGCTGTTCGACAACATTCTGGTGTTCGAGAACTATCCCGTGTCCCAGGCCCTGGAAGAGGGTGCGCCGCAGGAATTGCGCTTCGGCGAGGTCAACAACCACGAGCAGACCAACTACCCGCTGACCCTGGCGGTGAACGTCAGCGATGAACTGTCGCTGCACTACAGCTACCAGCGCGGGCAGTTCACCGATTCGGTGATCGTGCAGTTGAGCGCGCAACTGCAAAACCTGTTGCAGCAAATGCTGCAGTCGGGCGATGCCATGCTCGGCGCGCTGGACTTGCTCGACACCGCCGACCGCCGTTTGATGGTCGAGCAGTGGAACGCCACCGGCATCGACTATCCGCTGGAGCAGGGCGTACACACGCTGATCGAAACCCAGGCCCTGCGCACCCCGGACGCGCCGGCGCTGGTGTTCGCCGGCCAGACCCTGAGCTACGCGCAACTCAATGCCCGCGCCAACCAGTTGGCCCATGGCTTGATCGCCCGTGGGGTCGGCCCGGATGTACTGGTGGGGATTGCGGTCGAGCGCAGCCTGGAAATGGTCATCGGCCTGCTGGCAATCCTCAAGGCCGGCGGCGCCTACGTGCCGCTGGACCCGGAATACCCGCGCGATCGCCTGAGCTACATGATCGCCGACAGCGGCATCGACCAGTTGCTGACCCAGCCGCACCTGCTGGCCAGCCTGCCGGTTCCCGACGGCGTACAGACCCTGTGCCTGGAACCGTCCGGTGCGGACTTCGCCGAGTGGCCGACGCACAATCCGCAGGTCGAATACGACGCCAGCAACCTGGCCTACGTGATCTACACCTCCGGCTCCACCGGTATGCCGAAAGGCGCCGGCAACGCCCATCGTGCCCTGACCAACCGCCTGATGTGGATGCAGCAGGCCTATGGTCTGGACGCCAGCGACACGGTGTTGCAGAAAACCCCGTTCAGCTTCGACGTGTCGGTGTGGGAGTTCTTCTGGCCGCTGATGACCGGTGCCCGACTGGTGGTCGCGGCACCGGGCGATCACCGCGATCCGGCGAAACTGATCGCGCTGATCAACGCCGAACGCGTCACCACGCTGCACTTCGTGCCGTCGATGCTGCAGGCCTTCCTGCAGGACGCCAGCGTATCGAGCTGCGCCGGTCTGAAGCGCATCGTCTGCAGCGGTGAAGCGCTGCCGGTGGATGCGCAGGTGCAGGTGTTCGCCAAACTGCCGCAGGCCGGTCTGTTCAACCTGTACGGTCCGACCGAAGCCGCGATCGACGTGACCCACTGGACCTGCCGCGACGAAGGTCGCGACGGCGTGCCGATCGGTCAGCCGATTGCCAATCTGTCGACCTTCATTCTCGACAGCGGCCTCAATCCGCTGCCGGTGGGTGTGGCGGGTGAGTTGTACCTCGGCGGTGTCGGCCTGGCCCGTGGTTATCAGCGTCGCCCGGGGCTGAGCGCCGAGCGGTTCGTCGCCAACCCGTTCGCGGCCGGTGAGCGGATGTACCGCACCGGCGACCTGGCGCGCTACCGCGCCGACGGCGTGATCGAGTACGTCGGGCGCATCGACCACCAGGTCAAATTGCGCGGTCTGCGGATCGAGCTGGGCGAAATCGAAGCGCGCCTGATGGAACACGCCGCCGTGCGCGAAGCGGTGGTGGTGGCCCGGGACGTGCTGGGCAGCCAGCAACTGGTGGCGTACCTGGTGCCAAGTGATCCGGCGACTGTCGACGCCAGCGATGCCGCGCGCAATGAACTGCACGACAGCCTGTCGACCTGGCTGGGCGCGAGCCTGCCGGATTACATGGTGCCGGCGCACCGGATGTGGCTGGCGCAGATGCCCCTGAGCCCCAACGGCAAGCTCGACCGCAAGCGTCTGCCGGCGCTGGCGTTCTCGGCTGCGCAGCAACACGTCGAGCCGGCCAGCGCCATCGAACAGACGCTGGTGGACATCTGGAAAGACGTGCTGGGCCTTGAGCGGATCAGCACCACCGACAGTTTCTTTGCGTTGGGCGGCGATTCGATCGTCTCGATCCAGGTGGTCAGCCGCGCCCGTCAGCAAGGCATCGAGTTGAGCCCGAAAGACCTGTTCCAGCAGCCGACCATTCAGCAGCTGGCCGTGCGTGCCCAGGCGACCGAAGGCACTCAGGCTCCGGTGGCCGCGCTGATCGACCTGCCGTTGCACGGTCTGAGCGAGGCGCAGATTGCCGAGCTGCCTCTGCCGGAAGGGCAACTGGACGGGTTGTACCGCTTGTCGCCGATGCAGCAGGGCATGCTGTTCCTCGGTTTGAACTCGCCGGAAGCCGACCTCTACATCAACCAGGTGAGCATACCGGTGCAGGGCCTGGAGCCGGCGCGCTTCAAGGCGGCATGGGAAGCGGTGAGCCGTCGTCACGACATTCTGCGCACCGGTTTTCTCTGGCAGGACATGGCCGAGCCGCTGCAATTCGTGCTCGCCGATCCGCAGCTGCCGGTCAGCCTGCTCGACTGGCGCGATCAGGATCACTCGGAACAAGCCTTGCAGGCACTGGCCGCCAGCGAACGGGCCAAGGGTTTCGACCTCGACCGTCCGCCGCTGCAACGCCTGACGCTGGTGCAAGTGGGCGAGGGCAGCCATCAGCTGATCTGGACTTATCACCACCTCCTGATCGACGGCTGGAGCAGTTCGCAGTTGATCGGTGAAGTGCTGAGCCAGTATTCCGGCCAGCCGCTCGCCGAAGCGGTGCCATACCGTCGCTACATCAACTGGCTGCAACAGCAGGATGCCAGCGCCAGCGAAGGATTCTGGCGCGAACACCTGAGCCTGCTCGACGAGCCGACGTATCTGGCTGATGCGGTTGCCCGCAGCGGCGAAGGTCGCGGTCACGAAGCGCTGTACAGCCGTCTGGGCGAAACCCGCACCGAACAGCTCAAAGCCTTCGCCCAGTCCCAGCAGATCACCCTCAACACGCTGGTGCAGGGCGCGTGGCTGATGCTGCTGAGCCGTTACAGCGGCCAGCGCTGCGTGGCGTTCGGTGCCACGGTGGCGGGGCGTCCGGCGAGCCTGCCGGCGTCGGAATCGATCCTCGGCCTGTTCATCAACACCTTGCCGGTGATCAAGGACGTACCGGCCGAACAAGCGGTCGGTGACTGGTTGCGCGACCTGCAGGACTTCAACCTGGAAATGCGCGAGCGCGAATACACGCCGCTGTCCGACGTTCAGCGTTGGGCCGGGCGTACCGGGCAGTCGCTGTTCGACAGCATCATCGTGTTCGAGAACCATCCGATCGATCAGGCGCTGCGTGAGTGGCGCGACGACTCGCTCAAGTTCGGCGAGAGCGCCAGCGCCGGCCTGACCAACTTCCCGATGGACCTGATGGTCACGCTCGAAGAAGGCTTGGTGATCGAGTACATGTTCCTGCGCGAGCATTTCGACCGGGCGACCGTGGAAGGCATCCGCAGCAATATGGAAGGGCTGCTGACCGCGCTCACCGAGGACGCTGCGCAACCGCTGGGCCGTATCGGCCTGCCGACTGCGCAGGTCGCGGATTCGACGGTGGTTGCCGTGCAGCCACCCGCGCTGGCGGTGCATCAGCGCATCGGTCAGTGGGCCGCACAGCGCCGCGAGCAGACTGCCGTGGTCTTCAACGATCAGGCATTCAGCTACGGTCAGATCGAGGCCCGGGCCAATCGTTTGGCCCATGCGCTGATCGCCGAAGGCGTCGGCCCGGAAGTGCGAGTCGGCGTGGCGTTGCCGCGCAGTGAAAACATGATTGTCGCGCTGTTGGCGGTGCTCAAGGCCGGCGGTGCCTACGTGCCGCTGGACGCGACCTATCCTCGCGAGCGTTTGAGTTACCTGATGCGCGATTCCGGGATCGCGTTGCTGCTCAGCGATTCGAGCCTGCGTCAGGTGATGCCGCCGCAGGACAACCTGCATGTGCTGGAACTGGATCAACTGGACCTCAGCGCCCGGCCGGACACTGCGCCGCAGGTTTCGGTCGAACCGGGCAACCTCGCGTACGTGATCTACACCTCCGGTTCCAGCGGGTTGCCCAAAGGCGTCGGTGTGGCTCACGGGCCGCTGGCGATGCACTGCGAGGCGATCGGTCAGCGTTATGAAATGAGCGAAGCCGATTGCGAACTGCACTTCATGTCGTTCGCGTTCGACGGCGCCCACGAGCGCTGGCTGACCACCCTGACTCACGGCGCACGCCTGCTGATCCGTGACGACAGCCTGTGGACTGCCGAGCAGACCTTCAACGCCATGCATCAACACGGCGTGACCGTGGCGGCGTTCCCGCCGGTGTACCTGCAACAACTGGCCGAGCACGCCGAGCAACACGGCAACCCACCGCCGGTGCGGATCTATTGCTTCGGCGGCGATGCGGTGCCGGTGGCGAGTTTCGAGCTGGCCAAGCGTGCGCTGAAACCGCAGTACATCATCAACGGCTATGGGCCGACCGAAACCGTGGTCACGCCGCTGATCTGGAAGGCCGGTGTCGAGGATGTCTGCGGCGCCGCCTACGCACCGATCGGCAGCGTGGTCGGTGAGCGCAGCGGTTACGTGCTCGACAGCGATCTCAACCGTCTGCCGGTCGGTATTGCCGGTGAGTTGTACCTGGGTGGCGCGCTGGCCCGTGGTTATCTGGGACGCGCCGGTGGCACCGCCGAGCGCTTCGTGGCCAACCCGTTCAGCGCCGATGGCAGCCGCCTGTATCGCACCGGCGACCTGGTGCGCCAGCGCGCCGACGGTACGGTCGACTACCTTGGGCGGATCGACCATCAGGTGAAGATCCGGGGTTTCCGTATCGAACTGGGCGAAGTCGAAGCGCGCCTCAAGCAACAACCGGGCGTGCGCGATGCAGCCGTGGTCGCTCGCGAGGGCGTCAGTGGCAAACAACTGCTTGGTTATGTGCTGGCCAGTGCCGACGCATCGGTAGACGGTCTGTGCGAACGCCTGCGCGAACAGCTCAAGGCCAGTCTGCCGGACTACATGGTGCCTGCGCACCTGATGTTGCTCGAGCGCATGCCGCTGACGCCGAACGGCAAACTCGATCGCAAGGCCTTGCCGGATCCGGACGCCGAACAGCGTCAGGATTACGTGGCGCCGCGCACCGAGCTGGAAAAAGCCCTGGCGAAAATCTGGCAGGAGGTGCTGAAGATCGAACGCGTCGGCCTCACCGACAACTTCTTCGAACTGGGCGGCGACTCGATCCTCAGCCTGCAGGTGGTCGCTCGCAGCCGTGTGCTCAAGTCCCAGGGCCTGAGCCTGAAACTGCGCGACCTGATGCAGAAACCGAGCATCGCCGAACTGGTGGCCAGTGTTCAGGGCGCTGCCGAGAAAGCTTCCGGTCTGCTGGCGATGAATGCCGAGGTCAAGGGCCGGGCGCCGTTGTTCTGCATCCATGCCGGCTTCGGCACGGTGTTTGACTACGAGCCATTGGCCCGTCGTCTGAGCGGTCAGCGCCAGGTGCTGGCGATCCAGTCGCGGATGTTGCTTGACCCGGCCTTCAGCGATACGTCGCTGGAAAGCATGGCGAGTGATTACGTGACGCAGATTCGCGAGAAACAACCGCAGGGGCCGTATCACCTGTTGGGCTGGTCGCTCGGCGGGACGCTGGCGATGCTCATGGCGGCGCAGCTTGAGCGGGAAGGGCAGCAGGTGCAGTTCGTCGGCCTGGTGGACAGTTTCGTGGCCTCGGCGGCGATCAATGCCGGTGTTGTGGATGACTGGCGAGCCGACTTGCGCGACTTCCTGCGGGTCACCCTGCCGGATGCTGCCAACGTGGCCATCGACGGCGAGGAAACAGCACAGAACCTGCGTGCAGTGTTCAACGCCGCGATGGGCACCGAGTCCGGGACGTCGACCTACGTCGCGCTGGGGGCCGATGAACTGGCCCATGTGTTCAGCGTGGCGCGCCGGCTCAAACAGTTGTCGCTGCAGCTCGACCGCTGTCCGCCGCTGGCGGTGCAGCCGGTCTGCTGGTGGACGCTGGGCCGGGAAGAGGAGGCGGCCGAACTGGCGGCGCAACTCGAACAACCGGGCATGGGCGGTGAATGGCTCGATTGCGGGCACTTCCAGATCCCGCGGGATGAAACTTTCCTGTCCGAGGCTGAAGAAATGCTCGGCGAGATCGTTGAATCAGTAGCCATGTCCTGAAACCTGCTGTGTAACCGCAAACACCACTCGGGCGCTTAAGGCGCCCGAGTGCTTTGGAGAAATTGAATGTCGTTGAATCCTGATATCGCCGCATTTCTGCAATTGGTCGGCAACGGCCGGGCCAGCGGCAAACGCGTGGGCATGCATGAGCTGAGCCCGGAACAGGCCCGCGAGCAGTTCGATCAGTCTTCATTGTTGATGGACGCTGGCGGCGAAGAGCTTGCGGTAGTCGATGAACTGCAATTGCCGGTGCGCGACGGCTCGCTGTTAAAGGCGCGGGTCTACAGCCATCAGCCCTTGAAAGCCGGGGCAGGGCGTCCGGCACTGTTGTATTTCCATGGCGGCGGCTATGTGGTCGGCAGCCTGGATTCCCATGATTCGCTGTGCCGGGCGCTGGCGTCGATGGCCGATTGCGTGGTGGTGTCGGTGGCCTATCGACTGGCGCCGCCATTCCGCTTCCCGACCGCCGCCGACGATGCACAGGATGCCTGGCACTGGCTGGTCGCCAGCGCTCAGGACCTGGGCCTGGACAGCGCACGTCTGGCGATTGCCGGTGACAGCGTCGGCGGCAGCCTGGCCACGGTGCTGGCCGCACAATTGGCGGGTGCCCCGGTGCAGCCGCGTTTGCAGGTGCTGATCTATCCGGTCACCGACGCCAGCCGCAGCACCCCGTCCATCGAGCGCTACGCCGAGGGTTATCTGCTGGAAAAGGCATCGCTGAACTGGTTTTACAACCACTATCAGCGTGAGGTGGCCGACCGTCTCGATCCACGTTTTTCGCCGTTGCTGGGTGAGGTCTCAGCCGATGTGGCACCGGTGCTGCTGGTAGTGGCCGAGTGCGATCCCCTGCACGACGAAGGCGTGGCGTATGCCCGGCATTTGCAGGCGGCGGGCGTCGAGGTCGAGTTGAAAGTGTACGCAGGCATGACGCATGACTTCATGCGCATGGGCGCAATCATCGATGAGGCCGAAGAGGCGCAGCAGCACATTGCCGAGCGCTTGGTGGAGGTGTTTGCGGCGCGGTGACACGCGTTTGTGAGGGACTGAAAAAGGGCCGCTGACCGCGGCCCTTTTGTTTTGCCCGGGCATTGCTTTCGCGCAGACAGCAAAACGCCGGCAGGTGCCGGCGTTTTGTTTGACGCTGAGCGTGTTACCAGTTGTAGGTCACGTCGGCGGTCATGGTCCGGCCTTCGCCGTAGTAGCAGTCCAGCGTGCTGTTGCAGCTGGCGACGTATTTCTCGTCGGTGAGGTTTTCCAGGTTCATCTTCACCTTCACGCCTTTGACGTGCAGTGGCGATTTTTCCAGGTCGTAGGAGACCATGGCGTCATACACGGTGTAGGACGGGATCTGGAAGGAGTCCTCCTCGTAGTCCGAGCCGTAGCTGCTGCGCACGTAACGGGTGCCCAGGCCCATGCCCAGACCGGCCAGCGACGTCGAGATGTCGAAGTCGTAGTTGATCCACGCGGAGGCGGTCAGCGGCGGGCTCATGGCCAGGGTGCGACCTTCGCGACCATCGTTGACGCTGCGCCATTTGATCTGGTTACGCGACACCGAGGCCAGCACGCGCAGATTCTGCGTGACGTTGACCTTGCCTTCCAGCTCCACACCGCGCGAACGCACCGAACCGCTCTGGATGCTGAAGCCCGGGTTTTGCAGGTCGTTGGTCAGCATGTTGTTCTGGTCGATCTGATAGGCCGACAGCTGGATGAAACCGTCGATCGACTTCGGCTCGTACTTGATGCCGACTTCGTATTGCTTGCCTTCAGTCGGCTCGAACCCGCGACCGTTCATGTCGGCACCGGTTTGCGGCAGGAACGATTCGGCATAGCTCACGTACGGCGTCATGCCGTTCTCGAACTCGTAGCCAAAGCCTGCACGACCGGTGAACTTCTCGTCCTTGAGGTTCGAACGGTTGCCGCCCAACGGTTCCTTGTTGATGGTCTCGGCGAAGTCATAACGACCGCCAAGGGTCAGGAACCACTGGTTCCAGCGCATCTGATCCTGGGTGTACAGGCCGGTCTGCTTGACGGTGTTGTCCCACTTGTAAGGCTGGCGGAAATTGAACTCGCTGCCGTAGACCGGGTTGTACAGGTCGATGGCCGGGCCCGTGCGGTCATAGCGACCGAGGAACTTGGAGTTGAAGTGGTAGTAGTCCACGCCCAGCAGCAGGGTGTGGTCCAGTTCGCCGGTCTTGAACTTGGCCTGGGCGATGTTATCGATGCCGAAGACCTTGTTGTGCTGCGCCCAGTCCACGCCGTAACGGGTCTGGTAGCTGTTTTCGTCACCGGTGACCGGGTTTGTTTCGAACGAGTAGCCGTGCAGCGGCGCAACGTAACGGTCGTTGAGGTCGGCGTAGCGGGCGTTCTGCTTGAGGGTCCAGACGTCGTTGAGTTCGTGGGCGATCTCGTAGCCGATCACGAACTGTTCGCGGTCGTACTTGTTCACGCCCGGCTCGCCGATGAACAGGCTGCGGCTGATGCGCCCGGCACTGCTGCGGTGCACGGTGCCGTCGGCCGGCAGACCCTGGGCTTCCGGGGTGTCGCGGTCTTTCTGGTACTGGCCGTAGAAGGTGATGCTGGTGCGGTCGTTCGGCAGCCACGTCAGGCTGGGCGCGAGCATCATGCGGTTCTGGTCGGCGTGGTCGATCTGCGAGTTGCTGTCGTTGACCACACCGGTCAGGCGATAGAGAAATTCGCCCTGGTCGTCGATCGGGCCGCCCAGGTCGAAGGCGCCGTATTTGCGGTCATAGCTGCCGCCACCCAGGATCACTTCGTGCAACGGTGTGGCGGTCGGACGCTTGCCGACCATGTTGACGATGCCGCCGGGCTGGTTCTGGCCGTACAGTACCGATGCCGGGCCTTTGAGCACTTCGATGCGCTCCAGGCTGTACGGGTCGATCTGCAGCGAACCGCCGGTGCTGCCGCCGCCGTAAGGCAGGTGCAGGCCGTCGAGGTAGAGCGGGGTAGGCGAGAAGCCGCGGGACGTCGGTTCGTCGAAGATTTTCACCCGGTCGGAGAAGCCGCCGCCGGTCATGCCTGCGGTGTAGCGCAAGGCCTCGGTGACCGACTGCGAACCGCGCATCTTGATTTCGTCCTGGGTGACGACGTTGATGGTCTGCGGGATTTCCTTGAGCGCGGTATCGGTTTTCGAGCCGGTGGCGCTGCGTTTCGCGACGATCCCGTCAACCGGGCCCCACGCCGATTCCTGGGCTGCTGTAATGTTGGTCGGCGCCAGGTCCAGGCTTGCGCTGTTGCCGCTGGCGCGCAACGCAACGTTGTTGCCCTGGACGCTGTAGGCGATGCCGGTGCCCTGCAGCAATTGCGCGATCGCCGCGGTCGGTTCCAGGTTGCCGCTGACGGCGGCGCTCCGCAGGCCGCTCACTTCGTCCGGGCTGTACAGCACTTGCAGATTGGTCTGACGGCCGAATTCCTGCAGTGCGCTCCCCAGCGACTGAGCAGGAATATCGATCGCCACGGCCGCTGCCTGCGCCTGGCCGATCATCGGCAGGGTGAGGGCCAGGGCACATACGGCGGGAAGGGTGGTGCGCAAGGAGCGGCGGATCAGCAGAGCCTTGGCGAGTGGGTGGAGTCCGTGCGGTGCGGGCATTGTTCTTCTACTCTTCAAAGTATTGACTGAGAACTATTTCTATTAACTGTAAGTAAGACGTTGAGCCTTCCGAAAACCGGAAAGGCTCAACGCATTTTTTTACAAAATTTTCACAATCAGGCGGGTAGCAGCTCGGTGACCACTTTGCCGGCGCTCATGCGCACCAGTTGGTCGGCGACGTCGAAGTAACGGTCGTCGTGGGAAATGACGATGATGGTCTTGCCCAGACGCTTCAGGTCCGGCAGCAGTTCGGTGTAGAAAATCCGCCGGAACGTCGGGTCCTGGTCGGCGGCCCATTCGTCGAACACCAGCACCGGGCGCTCTTCCAGCCACGCGTTGATCAACGCCAGACGCTTGCGCTGGCCGGTCGACAGATCGGTGGTGGTGAATGAGCCGTCGCGCACGCTGACCTTGTGCGCAATCTCCAGGCGCTCGAGGTATTTGTTGGCGTCTTGCGGAATATGCGTATCGCCCTGCACCACGTCGTCGAACAGGTAATAGTCGGCGAAGATCGTGGTGAACAACTGGCGATAGTCGTCGCGGGTGAGGGCGGTCACCACTTGATCGTTGAGGCGGATCTCACCCTGCTGCGGCGCATACAGGCCCAGCAGCAACTTGATCAGGGTGGTCTTGCCGCAGCCGTTTTCACCGACGATGAAGATGATGTCGCCCTGATCGATCTTCAGGTTCACCGGCCCCAGGCGGAACGGCGCAGCGCCGTCCACGGCCGGGAAGCTGTACGAGACGTCGGTCAGTTCCAGGCTGTGCACCGGGGTTTTCTGGTTGCCCTGATCACTGAGCAGCAAGTGCGGTTCAGGCGACGAAAACTGCTCGGACAACTCAGCGATCCGCCGGAACGCGATCTGCGCACGACCCACGATCGGCAAAGCCGCCATGACATGTTCCAGTGGGCCCTTCATGTACAGCAGCACCAGCACGAAGCCGCTCATCACCGCTTTGTCGGCGCTTGGCCACAGCGATTGCAGGGCCAGCGCCAGGCCGATCACCACAAAGAACAACATCGAGCCGAGGGTCTTGGCGACCACGTAAATGTTCACCGAGCGCACCTGGGTCTCGCAGATCTGGTCGGCGGTGGTCTGAATGCCCGAAACGAACATGCGATTGCGACGCGGGCGGTGGATGCGCAGCTCCTTGGCGCCTTCGGCAATCGCGTTGTAGTGCTTCTGCAGGTCGTCTTCATGGTCGCGGGCCTTCATGAAACCCTGCATGCCACGGCCCTGGGCAATGTACTGGATGATCGTGCCGATCAGCACCGCCACCGCCATCATCAGGAACATCGGCCACGACAGCATCGCCAGATAACCCATGCAGCCGAGGGTGACGGTCATGGAAATCGCCAGCGGCGAAAACGAGAAGGCGAAATCGCTGATGGTGTCGACGTCGTGGGTCAGCACCGGGATCAACCGATGACTGCGATAGCGTTCGATCTGCTCGATGGGCGCCGACAGCACTTTTTCGCCCAGCTCTTTGCGCAGTCTGGCGATGATGTGCTGGCCGACGAAGTTGGTGCCGATGTCGGAGAAGATCGAACTGGCCAGGGCCAGCAGGCACAGGCCGGCGAACACCGCGACCACGGTGCTGGTCAGGCCGGCTTCGGAGTGCAGCGCGTTGTTGATCGTCGCCAGCAGCGCCGTGACGCTCAGGCCGCCGACCATGCCGAGCAGGATCGAACCGACAACGATCAGCCGAAAGGGTTTGAGCAGGGCGAACAATTCATTGATCACCCCGCGTGTTGGTTTGCTCATGGAGGTTCCCTGCGTGAAAGAGCGGCGAGGTCCGGGATGGGCTGCGGGCTTCGCCTGGGTGACGTAGAGGGCAGTGGCGCGTCGCAATGGAGCGCGCCATCTGTAGAACGACTGGCGGGAGGGTTAATTTAGCGTGGCGGCGGGGGCGTTACAGATCCCGCGCGACCCGGAAACCGATCCAGTCGCCGCGCTCGGTCGGCACCAGCGCATTGCGGTTGCCGGAGCGAGAGAACACCGGTGCCTCGCCCCAGTCGTTGCCGCGAATGCGCTTGAACTGGCACTTGCCGGTCTGCCACGCACTGCCGTCGCTCGGCGCGCCTTCGTAGTTATCGTTGTAGCAATCGGCGGTCCATTCGTAGACGTTGCCGTGCATGTCGTACACACCGAAGGCGTTGGGAGGGAAGCTGCCGGCCGGCGCGGTGAAATTGTAGCCGTCGGCTGCGCCGTAGGTATTGGCGTGCTTGGCGATGCTGTATTCCTTGCCTTCATCGAACGGGAAAGGGAACGGCCCGCTGGTGCCGCCTCGGGCGGCGTATTCGCGCAGGGACTCACTGACCAGCCGGTATGACTTGCCGGTTTTCTTCGACAGCCACGCCACATAGGCGTTGGCCTCGGCGAAGTCCATGCACACCGCCGGGTGCCTGTCGGTGTACTGCTTGCGCGGGTCGCTGCCGGCGTAATCCGGGATCCCGGCCTTGCATGCGCGGCCCGGGCGGTCATCGCCGTCGGGCATTTGGTAGCCGGTGTCCTTGAGGTAGGCGAACCATTCGCCCTTGAGTACCTGGAAGCGGCTGATCGCCAGCGGCCTGGCGAATGTCACCGGGTGCATCGGGCCTTCGTCGGGCTCACGGCCGACTTCGTCTTCCGGGGTGCCCATGGTGAACGTGCCGGTGGGCAGCACGACCATTTCCGGGCAGTCCTTGCAGTCCTTGAACACCTTGCCCGGTGCCGGCGGAGTGGCGGCCTGTGCAGCATTCGGCAGCAGGCTGGCGGCGAGGGCGGCGAACATCAGCGCCGGCAGGGTTTTCAGGGCAGAGCGAGGCAGTTCACTGTTCATTTCGAATCTCGTCAAAAGGAAAAAGGTTCGGCTCACAGCACCTGATCCAGCACCGCCAGCAGGCGGTCGATCTGGGCTTCGTCGTTGAGCAGGCCCGGCGCGGTACGGATCACCGGCCCGACATCGCGCTCGACCGCGTCGGCCACGACCTTGTTGGTCATCAGGTGCGCCGCGATCGTGTCGCTGTTCTTGCCCCTGACCCGGAAGAAGGTGAAGCCGGCGGAAAATTCCGGGCTCAACGGCGTGACCAGCTCGATCTGCGGACGTTGCAGCAGGCGCGTTTTCAGGTAGGTATTGAGCTCATGAATGCGCGCCTGCACGTCGGCCTTGCCCAGTTGCAGGTGCAACTTGAATGCCTCGGTCAGCGCCCAGCGATGTTCGAAGGCGTGGTAGCCGCCCGGCGTCATGGTGGTGGAGAAGTGCTCGGCCTCGGAAAAGGTCGGGATGATCGGCGTGATGTATTTCACTTCCGGCGTGCGGCTGACCACGATCCCGGTGCCGCGCGGTCCGAACATCCACTTGTGGGTGCCGGCGATGAAGAAGTCGCAGTTCATGGCCGGGAAGCTCAGGTCCTCCACGCCGAAACCATGCACCCCGTCGACGACATACACGATGCGATCAGCTTCGCTGCGCCCTCGGTTGTGTTTGTCGACCAGCGCACCGATGTCGGCGAGGGGCAGTTTCACGCCGCTGCCCGAATGCACCCAGCACATGCCGAGCACGCGGGTCTGCGGGCGGATGCTGCGGTCGATGTTTGCCAGCAGCTCTTCCTTGCTGATCTGGTACGGATCCTTGAACAGGCGGATCTTGCGCACCTTGGTGCCGTCCCGCTGGGTGCGCAGTTCGAGGATGGTGTGGGTCGCGTAGTGTTCGTGTTCGGTGGTGAGGATTTCCTGATCGGGGCGCACCTGGACACCGCCGTAAATCATCGCCAGCCCTTCGGTGGTGCTGCCGGTGAGCGCAATCTGCCGGGCATCGGCCTGCACGTATTGGCCGGCCAGCACGCGCACGGCTTCCTCGCGTTTTTCGGTGACGCCGCGGTCCCAGTCCATCGCCAGCCCAGGGTTCTTGTCGAGGGCGGCGCGGTGCATTTCGATCGCCTCGCGCACCGGGCGCGGGTGGGTGGTGATCAGAAAGTTGGAGAAGTGCAGCCACGCCGGATCCTGATCGAACAGTTGCTGCAACTGCACCCATTTGTTACGTGGCGTCGGGGCGGCGGCGGTCGAAGCGCTGGCGAGGTTCGGCAGGCTGGCGCCCAGTGGCAATGCGGCGGCAAGAACTCCGGCCTGCTTGAGAAAGTCACGACGGTTGCTCATGGCTTGGCGGCTTCCCGGGCAGTGGCCAGTGCCGGTTTGGCGGATTTCTCGACCTGATCCCAGACCCGCAGGAAGTTGCCGCCCCAGAGCTTGGCGATGTCCGCTTCCGAGTAGCCGCGCGACAGCAGTTCAGCAGTCACGTTGCGGATCTCGCCGACATTTTCCCAGCCTTTGACGCCGCCGCCTTCGTTGAAGTCCGAGCTGATGCCGACGTGGTCGATGCCGATCTTGCGGACCGCGTAATCAATGGCGTCGCCCAGGTCTTTGAGGCTGGCTTTCGGCTCTTCTTCGAGGATCGCGTAGAGCTGGCCGGCATACTCGCCGAATTTCTGCTCCGACCAGGCCGCGATGATCGGATCGCCCGGCATCAGGGCCACGGCCAGGTTCGGCAGCGGCGGCAGGTCGAAGCGTTTACGCAGTTCGTTGAGCTTGTCCTGGGTGCCTTGGGTCAGGGGCCGCAGGTATTGCGAGAAGCCGACGATCTGCACCACGCCGCCGCTGTTCTTGATCAGCTGCATTTCCTTGTCGCTGAGGTTGCGCGGGATATCGACCATGGCCCGCGGCGCCGAGTGTGACGCCACCAGCGGGGTACGGCTCAGTTGCGCGACTTGCTCCAGGGCCTTGGTCGACATCTGCGACACGTCGATGATCACGCCCAGGTCGTTCAGGCGCTTGACCGCTTGCTTGCCCAGGTCCGAAAGGCCGTCGAGGGCGTCCGGCGAGTCATTGAAGAACGGCAGCGGGCGCGACGAGTCGGCCCAGTCGTTGTTGCCGATATAGCTGAAGCCGAACATGCGCATGCCGCGCGCGGCCCACAGGTCCAATTGGTTCAGGTCGTGACCCAGCGGATAGGCGTTGAGCATGCTGATGAAGATCGCGAACTTGCCTTCGCCGTGCAGGCGCCGGAAGTCGTTGGCGGTGTAGGCGATGCCGACCTGGTTGGGAAAGTCGCGGACCATCCCGGAAATGATCTTGTAGCGGATTTCCTGCTGGTTGCGCGCCTCGTCGACGAAGCCTGCGGTGGGCTTGTGCGGAGCGTTCGGGCCGTTCCAGATTTCCGGCCAGCCAAAGATCGTCAGTGCCGCACCGGACAGCCGCCCGCGATTGGCCTTGACCAGGTCGAACTGGTCGCTGCCGTCCCTGTCGACTTCGTGGCCGGTGGTGCCGAAGTTCTGGGTGATGGTGATGTGGCTGTCGAACGAAAGCATGTGCTCGTGCAGTTCTTCGGCCTGCTGCATGACTTTGACCGGGTAGCCGGGGTTGTCCCTGAACCCGATGTCCCAGACTGCGAAACCGGCGCCGGCGCTGAGCGCCAGGGCCAGTGGCAGGCCGATGAATAGAGCCTTTTTCGAACGTGGTTTTGTCATTGCCATCTCAGTCAGGTTCGCCGTCGAGGTGCAGGCACAGAGGCCTTTGCTATCTGGGAAGAACGAGCGGGCGCGGCAGAAAATTAGTCCGCCCCGGTGGCGCTTAAATTTGTTCGGCCAGCAAACGTTCTAGCTTGGATAAAGCCTGCTTCAGGGCTGAACACAGGTAGGGCAATGAGGATTTCTCGACGATGGTTCATGGCAGGCCTGGCGCTGACCGGCGCTGCCGTACCTGCAGCTTATTTCGGGCATCGCGAATGGACGAAGCCCGACCCGACGATCACCCCCGGTGAGGCGTCGTTCGATGTCGCCGACGTGGCCGGGCAGCGCCTGGCGAATGCGTTGCGCGGGGTCTGGAAGATCCGTTTCACGGGGCGTGACGCGGGCCTGGACGGCTTGCCGACCCAGGGCCTGGAAGTGTTCATCGACATCGGCCAGAAAGGCCGGGGCGTGTGCGGTTTTCTCGACACGCCGGAGCGTCTGCGCTCTGCCGACACCCCCCGTTACCGGATTCTCGGCGATCTGGCCGGGGCCGAGGCATCCACACTCAGTTGGCGACTGCTGGGTGCCGGCGGCAGTGTGGACTACGAACTGAACATGATCCTCGATGAGGTCTGGGCCGATTTCGGCAATGCCGGCAGCGGCACCCTGAGCGGCACCGTGCAACGTCTCGATCGCTCGCTGTCCCTGCCAGCGCAGGATCACCGTTTCGTGGCGGTCAAATGCCTGTTCCCCGAAGCGCGACAGCGTACGCCGTTGAACCCGACGCTGCTGGCGTGGCTGGTGTCGCCCGAGCATCGGCTGTTCCACCAGGTCTGGCATGCGACGCGGGATAAATGGCACACCCTGTCCGAGGACAAGCGCAATGCCTTGCGCGGCCTCGGCTGGCAGCCCGGCCCACGCGACCTGGAACGTGATGCCCGCGGTCCGCGCAAGGATCGTAATGGTTCGGGTATCGACTTCTTCTTCATGCACCGACACATGCTCGGCACGGCGCGCTCGATGCAGGATCTGCCGTCGTGGAGGTTCTTCCCGTTGCCGCAGCCGGAGCTGGTGCGCGACCGTGTCGGGTTTGCCCGGTACTTCGATAACCACGACGGCACTTCGCTGCCGCCGACCTGGCTGGCCGAAGGTGATGATGAGTACGCGCAATGGGTCAGCGACATCAAGACCGCCGAGACCTACCAGAGCAACTTCGAAGTCTGGGAGTCGCAGTACCGCGATCCGCAATACCTGTCGAAGCTGACCCTCGGCCAGTTTGGCTCCGAAGTCGAACTGGGGCTGCACGACTGGCTGCACATGCGCTGGGCGTCGGTGCCGCGCGATCCGTCCAACGGTCAACCGGTGCCCCTGGCCCGGGATCTGGACGATTTCGCCGCACGCTGGTTTGCCCCGGAGAACGACTTCCTCGGCGATCCGTTTTCCTCCCATGTAAACCCGGTGTTCTGGGCGTTCCATGGCTGGATCGATGACCGTGTGGAGGACTGGTTCCGTGCTCACGAGCGTTTCCATCCGGGGCAGGTCACACGGCTTGAAGTCAATGGCGTGCAATGGTTTGCCCCGGGGCGCTGGGTTGAAGTGGCGGATCCGTGGCTGGGCCCCACCACTCATGGTTGCAGCACGGTGCCGGGCTTGCAGGTGGGCAAGTCGGTGGAGATGGACCCGGAAACCATGAAGCTCGCGCTGCGCATCACCTTTGGCGAGGACGAGAAGAAACTCGAAGGGTTGTTCCGGCGGGTGCCTGAGCGGCCGTGGTACGCGCGTAACCTGAAGGCCAGAAACAGCGCGGTCTGAGAACCGCGTTATCGTTCAAGCGTCGCAACGCCGCCCGAAGCCAGTCCGCTTCGGGCGGCATTCGCGGTGGCGCACGATTACAGCGCCTGCCACCCTCCACCCAGTGCCTTGTACAACCCGATACTTGCCTGCAATCGCAACAGGCGCAGTTGCACATTCAGATCCTGCGCCGCGTACAGCGTGCGCTGGGTTTCCAGTACCGTCAGCAAATCCTCGGCGCCGGCCTGATAGCGGCGCCGGGCGATATCGAACGCGGCCTGCGCCTGATTCAATTCTTCACTTTGCCATTGCCGCTGTTCGTCGAGCCCGCGAATCCCGTTCAAGGCTTTTTCGACGTCGGCGAAACCGTTGATGATCGCCCCGCGATAGGTTTCCAGCAGTTCTTTCTGGCGAGCCGTGGCCTTGTCGCGTTCGGCGCTCAGGCGACCATTGTTGAAGATCGGTGCAACCAGTCCGGCGGTGAGGTTGTAGAAAGGGCTGCGAATCATGTCATCGAACTGGTTGGCCCCGGAGCCCAGTTGGGCGGTAAGGGTCACGGTCGGCAGCATGGCGGCGCGGGCGACTGTGACATCGGCCTCGGCCGCCGCCAGTTGCGCTTCGGCGCGGGCAATGTCCGGGCGACGACTGAGCAGATCGCTGGGCACGCCGGCATCGATGGTCGGCCATTGCAGGCGGTCGAACGGTTCCGCGCCGGTTTGCAGCTCCTGCACCGGCCGGCCGAGCAGGGCGGCGAGGCTGATCAGGGCATCCCGGGCCTGTTG
This sequence comes from Pseudomonas sp. PHC1, assembly GCF_046487845.1. Taxonomy (NCBI): domain Bacteria; kingdom Pseudomonadati; phylum Pseudomonadota; class Gammaproteobacteria; order Pseudomonadales; family Pseudomonadaceae; genus Pseudomonas; species Pseudomonas sp. PHC1. Next base: position 31,756 of record NZ_JBJXHJ010000009.1, on the reverse strand, counting down.
TTGCACCTGTGGCAGTTGCCGTTGTTGCGCAGCCACCAGACTTTTCTGCTGGGCCAGCTCCAAAGCGGTGGCCGAGCCTGAGTCGTAGCGGGTCTGCACCAGTTTCAGCACGTTTTGTGCGTTGGCCAGGTTCAGTTCGGCGATGCGACTTTGCTCACGCAGCGACAAGGCTTGCGCATAGGTGTTGGCCACGCCGCTGAGCAAGGTCAGTTCCACGGTCGCCCGGTCGAACTCGCTGGCTTGCAGGGCAAACTGCGCGCTGTCGCGTGAGGCGCGTTTGCCGCCCCAGAAGTCGATTTCGTAGGACGCGCTCAGGTTGGCATCGAAATAATCCACCGCCTTGTTGCTGCTGTCCGCGTCGAGCTGGGAGTAGCCATTGCCGCGCAGCAGTTTCTGCCGATTGGCGTTGGCCCCGGCCTTGATTTCCGGCAACTGCGAGCCGCCGGCAATCACCGTGCCGGCCTGGGCCTGGCGCACTCGGGCAACGGCGGCCGCGAGGTCGAAGCTGCCGAGGCGGGCCTGTTCGATCAGGCGGTCGAGCTCGGGGCTGCCGAACTGCTTCCACCATTGCGGATCGACGCGGGCAACGCTGGCGTCGTGAGGCGACTGCCAGGTGGCGGGCGGTTGCAGGCCGCTGTCGGGGCGCTGGACGGGACTGCCGCAGGCGCTGAGCATCAGGCACACGGTCAACAGGCTGAGGCACGATTTCATAGATCGATCATTCACTGGTAAGGGCCGTCACCGGGTCGAGCCGGGCGGCTTTGCGGGCCGGCATGAAGCCGAAGACAACACCGGTCACGAGGGCGCAGCCGAAGGCGCCGAACACCGCCATCAAGGAAAACGCCACGGCGACTTCGCTGAGGATCAGCACGCCGCCGACGATCAGCGCCAGGGCGATGCCGGCAATCCCGCCGACCACCGAGAGCATCACCGCTTCGGTCAGAAACTGGCGCAGGATGTCGCGCTGACGGGCACCAGTGGCCATGCGGATGCCGATCTCGCGGGTGCGTTCGCGCACGGTCATCAGCATGATGTTCATCACCCCGATGCCGCCTACCAGCAGCGAAATCGCGGCAATCGAGCCGAGCATCAGCGACAGGGTGTTTTGCGTGCGGGCTTCAGCCTGGATCATCGCGGCGTTGTTGGTCAGCTCGAAATCCTTCTTGCCGTTGTGCAGGCGCAGCATCAGTTGTTCGATGGCGTGTTCGGCTTCCTTGACCTTGCGCGCATCGGCGGCGGCGATCGCCACGTATTCCGGATTGCGTGTGCCGAACAGGCGGACGCTGGCGGCGGAGTAGGGCACGGCGATCCGGTTGTCGCTGTCGGAGTCGCCGGAGCTGGCGCCTTTTTCCGCCAGTACGCCTACGACCTGGAACGGCACGTTCTCGATCAGGATGTATTGGCCGATGGGGTTGGCGACGTCCTTGAGCAATTTGGTGCGGACTTTGTGACCGATCACGGCGACCGCTGCGGCATTGCGTTCATCGGCCTCGGTGAAGTAACTGCCCTGCACCACGGGCCAGTTGAGGATCGCCGGGAAGTGGGTGTCGTTGCCGCCGACGTAACTCAGGTAGTCGGCATTGCCGAAACGTACCCCGGCCTCGGCGCCGTTGACCGGCATGATCCGCATGACCTGCGGCAGGCTCGCCAGCGCCGCCACGTCATCGAGGGTGACGATGCCTTGCGGTGTGCGCGGGTTGGGTGACGAGCCGCTGAGGTAAATGATGTTCGAACCGAAGGCGCCCATTTGCGCCATGACCTGGCGCTTGCTGCCTTCGCCGACGGCGAGCATGACCACCACCGACGCCACGCCGATGATGATCCCCAGCAAGGTCAGGGCGGTGCGGAAGCGGTTGATCCACATCACCCGCCAGGCGGCATGCAGGGCGTCCACCAGCTCGCCTTTCCAGGCGCCGGAAGCTTGCGCGCCTTCGCTCAGGCGTTTGCGCAGATCCACCGCCTGCAAGGCGCCGGGGTTGGCGCTGGTCTGGACCTCGGGGTTGTGGCGGGCGCTGTCGCTGACGATCAGGCCGTCGCTGATTTCGATGATGCGTTTGGCCCGTGCGGCCACTTCGCGGTCGTGGGTGATCAGGATGACCACATGGCCCTGGCTTGCCAGTTCGTCGAGCAGCGCCATGACCTCTTTGCCGCTGTGACTGTCGAGGGCGCCGGTGGGTTCGTCGGCGAGAATGATGTGCCCGCCGTTCATCAATGCCCGGGCAATCGACACCCGTTGTTGCTGGCCGCCGGAGAGCTGATGCGGACGGTTGCGGGTGCGCGAGGCAAGGCCCAGGCGGTCGAGCAGGGCGGCGGCGCGGGCGTGGCGTTCGGCGGCAGGTGTGCCGGCGTAGATCGCCGGCATCTCGACGTTTTCCTGGGCCGAGCCGGACGGAATCAGGTGATAACCCTGGAACACGAAACCAAAGGCCTCGCGTCGTAGCCAGGCCAGTTCGTCGGTGTCCAGGCCGGCGACGTTTTCCCCGGCGAAACGGTATTCGCCGGAGGTCGGTCGGTCGAGGCAGCCGAGGATGTTCATCAGCGTCGATTTGCCGGAGCCGGAAGCGCCGACAATTGCCACGAATTCGCCGGCGTGAATCGACAGGTCGATGCCGCGCAGGACATGAACCTCGGGTGCGTCGCCGCCGCCGTAGGATTTGCGGATGTCCTGCAGGTCGATCAGAGGCGTTTGCATTTAACCTCCGCTGCCGGTGGCCGGGCCGATCACCAGGTGATCGCCCTCGTTGAGGCCTTCGATAATCTGCACTTTGAGGCGGTCGCTGATGCCGGTGCGCACTTCGCGGGTTTCGATCTTGCCGTTGGCGCCGATCACCTGCGCGGTCTGCAGGTTGTCGCTGGTGCTGCCCTGCAGTGCGGCCACCGGTGCGGTGAGCACATTTTGCGCCTGGTGGGCGACGAAAAAGACTTGCGTGGTCATCTCCGCCATCAGCGCGTTGTCGGCGTTGTCGACGTCCAGCAATACGGTGTACAGCACCACGCGGGCACTGCCGCTCTTGCTGGTACTGGCGGGGCTGCCGCCGCCCTGGCTGGTCTGGTCCAGTGGCTTGGGCGGCACGGGCAGGATCTGCCGTACGGTGCTGCTCCAGCGTCGGTTACCGCCGCTGAGTGTGGTGAAGTAGGCGGTCATGCCCGGTTTGACGTGGCCGATGTCGGCTTCGGAAACTTCCGCCCACACGGTCATCGGCGACAGCTTGGCGATCCGCAGGATCAGCGGTGTCTGCTGCTGGGCGTTGAGGGTCTGGCCTTCGCGGGCATCGAGAGCAACCACGGTGCCGGCCATCGGCGCATAAATGCGGGTGTAGCCGAGTTCGGCCTGATCGCTGCGCAGGCTGGCTTCGGCCTGACGGATCTGGGCCTGGAACATGTCGATGCGCGCCTGGGTGGCTTTCAGTTCGGCGCGGGCGGTCTGTACGTCTTCTTCGCGGGTCGCTCCGCCGGCCGCGAGATTCTGCTGGCGCCGGTATTTCTGTTGCGCGAGTTCGTGCTGGGCTTTCTGTTCCTGCAATTGGGCCTTGAGGTTTTCGATGGAAAAACGCCCGGCGTCGAGTTTGGCCTTTTGCGTGGACGGATCGATCTCCACCAGCAGTTGACCTTCCTTGACCACGTCACCGACTTCGACGTGGATTTTGCGGATCTGCCCCGACGCCTGGGCGCCGACGTCCACATAACGCCTTGGCTGCAGCGTGCCCAGCGCGGTGACGCTGCTTTCGATGTCGCCGCGGCTGACGGAGACGGTGGCGAATTGATCGCGACCGGGCGGCAGGACTTGCCACGCCGCAATGGCAAGGACGGGGATCAGGCAAAGAGCGATAAGCAGGGCGCGTCGGGCGGGGCGGGGACGTTTCATGCGGGGTTCCGGCCAGTGTGAATCGGCCCGTCATCCGCCGGGCACCGCAAGCGGGCACGACCGGATGCTGTCGCAGGGCACGACAGACACGGGAGGGCTGTTGGTTAAACGACAGAAGGGGCGGCGAATTTAAGCGCTGAAAAACGCGGTAACAGGTATAGGCGAGAACAATTTGTCGGGCAAACCGAAACAGTACTTTAAATCTATATGAGAATTACTATAAATTACGCACTGAATTTGCCACCATCGTGCCACTGCCTGTTCCGGCCGTCGCCGATCTGGCTCAAGGATCGAAACCGCACGCGGCGGCGGGGAGTCATGTTGGAAAACTACTATCGCGAGTTGGTGTGTTTCCTGAACGCCAGGCTCGGCAATCGTCAGGTGGCCGAAGACGTGGTGCATGACGCCTATCTGCGGGTGCTGGAACGGTCCAGCGAAACGCCGATCGAGCAACCCCGGGCATTTCTTTATCGCACGGCGCTGAACCTGGTGATCGATGATCATCGGCGCAATGCCCTGCGTCAGGCCGAGTCGCTGGAAGTGCTCGACAGCGAAGAGCGCTATTTCACCCCGTCCCCCCACAACACCTTCGATCACGGTCAACGACTGGAGATGCTCCAGCGTGCCCTGGCAGAACTTTCGCCGCTGTGCCGCGAAAGTTTTCTGTTGCGCAAGATCGAAGGCCTGTCGCACCCCGAAATCGCGCAGCACCTCGGGATTTCCAAGGCTCTGGTGGAAAAGCACATCGTCAACGCGATGAAGCATTGCCGCCTGCGCATCAAACAATGGGATGCCCATTGAGCCGTCGTCGTTAAATTTTTTTTCACTGTCCTCGTTCCTACTCAACAGACGATCTGCTGTCCTGCTCAAGGCCGGTCAGGTCACTCAGGCTTTTCGTCCAGAGGACACTGGAAATGACACAGGCAATTGCATCGCCCATCATCCACGACTTGATCGGCGTCGGTTTCGGCCCTTCGAACCTGGCGCTGGCCATCGCTCTGCAAGAGCGCGGCCCGACCCAGGGGGAACTGGATGTTCTGTTTCTCGACAAACAACCCAACTACAGCTGGCACGGCAACACCCTGTCGACCCAGAGCGAGTTGCAGATTTCCTTTCTCAAGGATCTGGTCACCTTGCGCAATCCGACCAGCCCGTACTCGTTCGTCAACTACCTCAAGCACCACGGCCGTCTGGTGGACTTCATCAACCTCGGCACCTTCTATCCATGCCGCATGGAGTACAACGACTACCTGCGCTGGGTGGCCGCGCAGTTCACCGAACAGAGCCGCTATGGCGAGGAAGTGCTGACCATCGAGCCGGTGCTGCACAACCATCAGGTCGAAGCCTTGCGGGTGATTTCCCGTGATACCGAAGGCCAGCAGTTTGTGCGCACCGCGCGCTCGGTGGTGGTCAGCGCCGGCGGCACGCCGCGCATTCCCGAAGCGTTCAAGGCGCTGAAGGGCGACGGTCGGGTGTTCCATCACTCGCAGTACCTGGCGCAAATGGCCAAACAGCCGTGCATCAACAACCAGCCGATGAGCATCGCGATCATCGGCGGCGGACAGAGCGCGGCGGAAGCCTTCATCGACCTGAACGATTCGTTCCCGTCGGTGCAGGTCGACATGATCCTGCGCGGCTCGGCGCTGAAGCCGGCGGACGACAGCCCGTTCGTCAACGAAGTGTTCTCGCCCGAGTTCACTGACCTGATCTTCCAGCAGGACAGCAGCGAGCGTGAGCGTCTGGTCAACGAGTACCACAACACCAACTATTCGGTGGTCGACATCGATCTGATCGAGCGCATCTACGGCATCTTCTATCGCCAGAAGGTTTCCGGTGTTGCCCGCCATGCGTTCCGCACCCTGACCGCGGTCGAGAAAGCCGCCGCCACCGAGCAGGGTATCGAGCTGACCGTGCGCAACAACGCCACCGGCGAAGTCACCGTGCGTGCCTACGACGCGGTCGTGCTGGCTACCGGTTACGAGCGCCAGATGCACCGCAAACTGCTGGCGCCGCTGGAAGAGTACCTGGGCGACTTCGAGGTCGACCGCAATTACCGGTTGATCACCGACGAGCGCTGCAAGGCCGGTCTGTACATGCAGGGCTTCTGCCAGGCCAGCCACGGTCTGAGCGATACACTGCTGTCGATCCTGCCGATCCGCGCGGATGAGATTGCCGGCTCGCTGTATGAGCATGGCAGGAACCGCGGACACAGCCGTTCGGTGATGGACTTGTTGCTGGCTACCGCCAGCTAAACCAGACCGTTGATCGTTCCCACGCCGGGGGACGCTCTGCGTCCCATTGGAACGCGGAGCGTCCCTTGAGGCGTTCCCACGCGGAGCGTAGGAACGATCTCGGGATCAATCCTGAACCCTTCCTGAACACCCGCCACATTCCCCGACATACGTCCTTTTGCAGGTTTACTCTCCAGACATCGGGGCGTAAGCTTCGCGCGTTTTCATCAATAGCGGAGACCCACAGTGGGTACTTGTTCGAGTGACAGTTGTCGGCCGGTCCTTGTAACCGGCGGATTCTCGGCAAGATAACGCGCATTCCTTTGTGCCGTTGTCTCGCCGAACAGCGAGCAGCGGCATCCCGATCATGACCGGTCCGGTCATGTCCCGACGTCCTTCTCATCGACACTGAAAAGCCTGTGAAGTCGACTTCATCGTCGTCATTGCAGCCCTATCGACACGCCTGTCTTTTATGACCGGCGCGCCACGCCTTGCCGTGCCGGTTTTCCGGTGCCCGGGGCGAGGACCTACCTGCTTGACGGTTTCCCGGCTGACCATAGGGGCAACAGCCATGAAACTTACGCTCAAGGAATTTTTCGCAGGCTTCCTGCGGACCCGCCACATCGCCCGGCACTTCCGTCGCCTGGCCTTGCTGGAAACCCTCAACGACACCACGGTCAGCCGTGAAGTGCCGCCCACCCTGGCCAATACACTGGTGGACGCCGCCCATTGCGACAGCGGCGTGCTGCTGTCGAACCTCGGCACCCACAGCGACGGTCTCACCGATTTCGAAGTCGATGTGTTGCGTGCGCAGCATGGCCTCAACGAAGTCGAACACGAGCAACCGCTGCCGTGGTGGACCCACCTGTGGCACTGCTACAAGAACCCGTTCAACCTGCTGCTGACCCTGCTGGCGGTGATCTCGTGGCTGACCGAGGACCTCAAGGCCGCCATCGTGATTTTCTCGATGGTGGTGCTCTCGACCCTGCTGCGCTTCTGGCAGGAAAGCAAATCCAACCAGGCCGCCGATGCGCTCAAGGCGATGGTCAGCAACACCGCCACCGTGCTGCGTCGGGATGCGCCGCGCGCTGAATTACCGATCAAGCAATTGGTGCCCGGCGATCTGATCGTACTCTCGGCCGGCGACATGATTCCTGCCGATTGCCGAGTGCTCAGTGCCAAGGACCTGTTCGTCAGCCAGGCCGCGATGACCGGCGAGTCGATGCCGGTGGAAAAATTCCCCCGTCAGGCCGATCGCGACACGCGCAATCCGCTGGAGCTCGACAACATCCTGTTCATGGGCACCAACGTGGTGTCCGGCACGGCGGTGGCGGTGATTCTTACCACCGGCAACAGCACCTATTTCGGTGCACTGGCACAGCGGGTCGGGGCGACTGATCGCGCGGTGACTTCGTTCCAGCAAGGCGTGAACAAAGTCAGCTGGCTATTGATCCGTTTCATGTTCGTCATGGCGCCGCTGGTGTTGTTCATCAACGGCTTCACCAAGGGCGACTGGACCGAAGCGCTGCTGTTCGCATTGTCGATTGCCGTGGGCCTGACCCCGGAAATGCTGCCGATGATCGTCACCTCGACGCTGGCCAAGGGGGCGGTGTTCCTGTCGCGCAAGAAAGTCATCGTCAAACGCCTCGACGCCATTCAGAACTTCGGCGCCATGGACGTGCTGTGCACCGACAAGACCGGCACTTTGACTCAGGACAGGATCTTCCTGGCACGCAACGTCGACGTCTGGGGCGAAGACTCCGATGACGTGCTGGAAATGGCCTACCTCAACAGCTACTACCAGACCGGCCTGAAAAACCTGCTCGACGTGGCGGTGCTGGAGCATGTGGAAATCCACCGTGAGCTGAAGGTCGGGACGGCGTTTCGCAAGGTCGACGAAATCCCGTTCGACTTCAACCGCCGGCGCATGTCGGTGGTGGTCGAAGGGCGCGGTCAGCCCCATCAACTGATCTGCAAAGGCGCGGTGGAAGAGGTGCTGGCGGTGTGCAGCCGGGTGCGTCACGGTGAGGTCGACGAAGCCTTGAGCGATGAATTGCTGGCGAAAATCCGCCAGGTCACAGCAGCATTCAACGCTGAAGGCTTGCGCGTGGTGGCGGTGGCGGCACGCTCGATGCCGCAAGGTCGTGACACTTATAGCCTGAGCGACGAGCAGGAACTGACGCTGATCGGTTACGTGGCGTTCCTCGATCCGCCGAAGGAAAGCACGGCCCCCGCGCTCAAGGCCCTGGCCGAGCATGGCGTGGCGGTGAAAGTGCTGACCGGCGACAACGAACTGGTGACCGCCAAGATCTGCCGCGAAGTGGGCCTGGCCCAGCAAGGCCTGCTGATGGGCAACGACATCGAGCGCATGAGCGACGCCGAACTGGCAGTGGCGGTAGAGACCACCAACGTGTTTGCCAAGCTGACGCCGTCGCACAAGGAGCGCATTGTGCGCATCCTCAAGGGCAACGGCCACGTGGTCGGGTTCATGGGCGACGGCATCAACGACGCACCGGCACTGCGCACCGCAGACATCGGGATTTCCGTGGACAGCGCGGTGGACATCGCCAAGGAAGCGGCCGACATCATCCTGCTGGAAAAGAGCCTGATGGTGCTGGAGGAGGGCGTGCTGGAAGGGCGCCGCACCTTCGCCAACATGCTCAAGTACATCAAGATGACCGCCAGCTCGAACTTCGGCAACGTGTTCTCGGTACTGGTCGCCAGTGCGTTCATTCCGTTCCTGCCGATGCTTCCGATGCACCTGCTGGTGCAGAACCTGCTCTATGACATTTCGCAGATCGCGATCCCGTTCGACAACGTCGATGACGAGATGCTGAAACAGCCGCAACGCTGGCAGCCAGGGGACGTCGGGCGCTTCATGCTGTTCTTCGGCCCGATCAGTTCGATCTTCGATATCACCACGTTCGCCTTGATGTGGTACGTGTTCGATGCCAACACCCCGGATCACCAGACCCTGTTCCAGTCCGGCTGGTTCGTGGTCGGGCTGCTGACCCAGACGCTGATCGTGCACATGATCCGCACGCCGAAGATTCCGTTCCTGCAAAGCCGCGCGGCCATGCCGTTGCTGGTGATGACCGCAATCATCATGGCCGTGGGCATCTTCCTGCCGATGGGACCGCTGGCGCACTACTTCAAATTGCAGGCACTGCCGTCGATGTACTTCGTGTTCCTGCCGATGATCCTGCTGGCGTACATGGCGCTGACTCAGGCCGTCAAAGGTTTCTACATCCGTCGGTTCGGCTGGCAGTAACAGGAAAGATTCCCCCCTTGTGGGAGCAAGGGGGGCGGTCTCAGGGAGTTCGACATGCAAGCAATCAACAATCTCAACCTCGGCTCATTGCTCGACACGCTGGTCAGCCTCGGGGCGGCCTTCACCCTCGGCGGCCTGATCGGCTTCGAACGTCAGTACCGGCAACGCACGGCGGGTTTGCGCACCAACGTGCTGGTGGCGGTCGGTGCGGCGATTTTCGTCGACATGGCCAACCGGCTCGGCGGCGCCGATGGCGCGGTGCGGGTGGTCGCGTATGTGGTCTCCGGCATCGGTTTTCTCGGTGCCGGGGTGATCATGCGCGAAGAGGGTAACGTACGCGGGCTCAACACCGCCGCCACGCTGTGGACCTCGGCAGCGGTCGGCGCCTGCGCCGGTGCCGACCTGCTGGCCGAAGCGGTGCTGGGCACCTTGTTCGTGCTCGCCGCCAATACCTTGCTGCGGCCGATCGTCAACAACATCAACCGTCAGCCGCTGGATGTGGTGTCGGCCGAAGTCACCAACATCGTTTACGTCATCGCCCGGCGCTCGCAGCAGAAAGCCGTGTTCGCCTTGCTTGAAGCCGAGCTGGAACGCAGCAACTATCCGGCCAGCGATGTCGATGTGCACGCGTTCGGTGCCGATGAAATCGAAATCGAAGCGACACTGGCGACCACTTCGGTGGACGGTGATGAATTGGATGCGCTGGTGGCACGAATCTCGACCTCGACGCTGGTAGTGCAGGCGTTCTGGAGTCCGAGCACCACGGAGTAACTTTTTCAATCCGGATGAGTGACAGTGCTTTTCGGAAAAGTCCTACAGAGTACATCCCCGATGCTTGGGTAGTCTTGCCGCCACTTGAAGTGACTACCCGGACTCTCACGTTGACCGACAAAACCCTGCGCATCCTGATCGCCGACCTGCAGCATTTTCACCGGATGAGGATCGAGCGCCTGTTCAATGGCCTCGATTACTACCGCATTGCACCGGCGCAAAACCTTGCCGAGCTGCTGACGCTGGTCGATTACGCCTGCCAGCCGTTCGATGTCCTGGTGGTCAACGCCGAGCTGGCGGCCGGGATCGCGGACCTGCGTGGCCTTCTGTTCGATCAATCACAAATCCGGTGGGCGCTGATCTACGGTGAGCCGGCGGATTGCTCATGTGTTCCAGGGCATCTTGGGCCAAGGATCATCACCAGCCCTGAAGCCTTGCCTTCCATGGGCACCATCAAACAGTTGATGGCCTCGGTCGAGTCGTCGCCGCAGCGTTCTTCGTCCGCCTGCTCGGCGATTCTCTGGGGCGATCGCGCGCTTTATCACAGAGCCGCAGATGGCGCACCTGTCAGATCTGACAGGTGATTCGCGGTACGTCCCGTGCAACAGTCGTTACGCAGCTACATATCGTCCCGTTCAGCGAGAGCGGTGGCGTCATTGTCATGTATTTGCACTTGGAGTGGCCATGAGTTCAGTACTGATAGCCGAAGACCATCCGGTGGTTGTCATTGCTATCCGAATTCTGCTGCAGGGGTTGGGCTACAAAGAGATTTACGAAGTGTCGAGTGGCGCCGGCGTCGTGCCGATGATCCGTGCACATCAACCCGATCTGGTTCTGCTCGACCTGGGGCTCGATAAAATGGGCGGTCTGCAAGTATTGGAGCATATCAAGGCGGTCGGACTGGTCTGCAAGACCGTGGTTTTTACCTCGGCGCCTGCGGAAACGTTCCTGAGACGCTGCCGGCATGCCGGTGCAATGGCATTTGTCGACAAGTCTGCCGATTTGAAACAACTGGAGAATGCCATCAAGGCCGTCCGTTCGGGCTACTGCTTTTTTCCTGCCTCGTCGGTGGACAGCGCAGGGCAACTCGATGGGCACAGTGATGAAGGCCGGCTGATTGAATCGCTGTCCGATCGCGAAATGGAAATCCTGAAGAAGCTGGCGCAAGGCATATCGAACAAGCAGATTGCCGCGGAGATGAACCGCAGCCACAAAACCATCAGTACCTACAAGACCCGTTTGATGCTCAAGCTCGGGATCAAATCGACAGTGATGTTGCGAGAGATTGCCCTTCGCCACCGTCTGCTCTGAAAGGATTCGCACGATGAGGACTTGGCGATTCATCCTCCTGCTGATGCTGTTGTTTGCAGGCGCAGTGCAGGCGGCGACAAGTGCGCAAAGGCTGGAAATCGTCTCGCGCACCCGGCTGGAAGGCGTGCAGATTCGCCTTGATGAGCAGGACAGACAGTGGCTGAGCGCGCACCCGGTATTGCGTATCGGTGCCTCCTGGCCGGATTACCCGCCCTTCGAGTTGACCCGCAAGCGCCATGAGCTGGAGGGGCTGACGGCCGATTACGCTGACGCGATTGCACAGATTCTGAACATCCGCGTTGAAGTCTGGTGCTACGCCGACCGGGGAAGCGCCATGGCCGCGCTCAAGGCCGGGGAAGTGGACCTGCTGGGGACGTCGAACAACTTCGAACTCGCCGACCCGGACTTGATGTTGTCCCGCGCCTACGCCGAGGATCAGCCGATGTGGGTAACCCGGCTCGAAGACTCGTTGCCGGGCGACCTGGTCGGCAAACGCATCGCCATGGTGGATGACTACCTGCCAGCCTCGACCATCGAAGCGGCATACCCGCAAGCCTCCCTGCAGCATTACCGCTCGATTTTCGATGCTCTCGGTGCCGTGGCGTTCGGTCGGGATGATCTGTACCTGGGCGACTTCATCAGCGCCAGCTATCTGATCAACACTCATTTTCACAACGACCTGCGACTGGCCGGTACTTCGGGCCTTGACGCCAACCCGTTCGGCTTTTCCCTGGCTCGCAGCAACACGCGTTTGAAGCGCCTCGTCGACAAAGCCCTGCTGGCGATTCCCATGGAACAGCGCCTGGCGATGGAGCTGCGCTGGAGTGCCGGTCGCGCTGACAGGGCGGCGCAGTCGCGGGTGAGCCTGAGTGACATCGAGCAACAGTGGCTGGATCAGCATCCGGTGGTGTGGGTCGGCGCTGTCGAGGATTTTGCGCCACTGACATTCTTCGACGCCGATGGCCACTTCAGTGGCTTGGCTGCCCAACTGCTCAACCTGATCAGTCAGCGCAGTGGCCTCACATTCCGGGTGGTGCGCGGTCAGTCTCTGGATCGTCAGGTTGAACAACTCAAGAGCGGGGAGCTGGATCTGTTGCCGGTGCTGACACCGAGTCGCGAGCGCGAAATGCAGATGCGGTTTACCCGGTCGTACGTCAACAGTCCCTTTGTTCTGATCACCGACTCGAAGGAGCAGGCGCCGCGCAGTCTGGACGAGATGACGGGCAAACGTCTGGCGCTCTATCGCGGCAATCCGCTGCGCGATTACCTGTTGGACCACGTGCCACAGATTCGCCTGATCGAGTTGTCCAGCCCGGCCGACGGCACGCAGGCGCTGCTTGCCGGGCAGGCCGATGCGACATTGAATTCGTTGCTGGTGGCGCGCTACCAGATTGACCGCCAGTACCGCGGTCGCTTGCGGATTGTCTCCACGCTGGGCGATCAGCCGGCCCGGGTTGCCATAGCCACAGCGCTCGATGCCCCCCAGTTGCATTCGATTCTGAACAAGGCACTGCTGAGCATTGCGCCACAGGAAATGGACGAGCTGGTTGCGCGCTGGAGTCATAACGTGGTGTTGCAGGACAGCTATTGGCAGCGTCATCGAGAGCAAATCCTGCGCGGGTTTGCCGTGGCCGCAGGGTTGCTGTTGCTGGCTCTGGTCTGGATAGGCTTTCAGCGCAGGCAGATCCGCCTGCGCCAGCAATGGCTGCGGCAGTTGCAGGAGGCCAAGGAGGCAGCCGATGACGCCAATCGTGCCAAGAGCACGTTCCTGGCGACCATGAGCCATGAAATCCGTACACCGATGAATGCCCTGATCGGCATGCTCGAACTGGCCCTCAAGCGTGCCGATGAAGGTGTGACCGATCGCCAGGCGATCGAAGTGGCGTCCAGCGCCGGGCAGCAGCTGCTGGCACTGATCGGCGATATTCTCGATATCGCACGCATCGAGGCGGGGCATTTGTCGCTGGTGCCCGAACGGGTCAATCTGCGTGAGGTGGTGGCGTCGGTGTGTCGGATCTTCGAAGGCCTGGCCCGGCAGAAGCCCTTATTGTGGAATGTAGAACTGGATGAGCGCAGCGACGTCGACGTGATGCTCGATCCCCTGCGTTTCAAGCAGATATTGTCGAATCTGCTGAGCAATGCGATCAAGTTCACCGACGACGGCGAGGTCAGCCTGCGCTTGCGAGTGTTCAGCGAGCAGGGCGGGCAGTTGGATGCGGGGGTGATCATTGAAGACAGTGGCCGGGGCATCAGTGCCGAGGATCAGCAGCGGTTGTTCAGCCCGTTTGTACAGGTCGGCGAACATCAGTCTGTAGTGCATGGCGGTTCTGGTCTGGGGCTGGTGATCAGCCGCAGCCTGTGCCGGATGATGGGGGGGGAGCTGTGGATGAGCAGCGAGCCGGGAAGGGGTACGCAGGTCATGCTGCGGCTGGAATTGCCTGTGCCGCAGCCGCTCGTGCAAGAGGTGGCGCCCGCGTCAGCGACGGCGACGGCGACGGTAAAGTCGCTGAACGTGCTGGTGGTGGATGACCATCCGGTAAATCGCCTGTTGCTGTGCCGACAGTTGAGTGAGCTCGGGCATTGCGCCATTGACTCTGCTGGCGGTGAAGAGGGGCTGGCGCTGTGGCGCGGGCAATCCTTCGATGCATTGATCACCGACTGCAACATGCCGGGGCTCAACGGTTATGCGCTGACAAGAGCAGTGCGTCAGGAAGAAGCCGCGACGGGCAGGGCGCCTTGTCTGATCCTCGGATTCACCGCCAATGCGCAGATGGAAGAAAAGCAGCGATGCCTGGCGGCCGGAATGGATGATTGCCTGTTCAAGCCGGTTCTGCTGCGCGAATTGAGCCAGGCGCTGATGGTCGCCACATCCGGGGGAACACAGGTCGAGAGTGTGGACGATCCGGCAGTGGCCGAGTTCGATCTGAGTGCGCTGTTACAACTGGCAGGCGCGGATAACCCGCTGATCGAGCAATTGCGTGAGGAGGTGCTGGGCAGCCTGCGCATTGACCTCGAGCGTCTGGACGAATCAGGTCGCAAAGGTGACCGCGCCGGTTTGCGTGATCTGGCGCACCACGTCACAGGCGGGGCGCACATGATCGGTGCCGAGCGGGTGGTCTCGGCATGTCGGGTACTCGAGCAGGCCTGCCGGACCGATGAGCCCGAAGCGGCATTGAAGGCCGCCATCGATTCGCTGCGCGTGGCCATGCACGACCTCGCGCAGCAGCTTCAGGCCTGATCGATCAGTCCCACTGTGGCGCAATGCCTTTGGGGCTGGTCAGGCGATGGCCGCGATCCAGTGTGGCGATCAGCGCCATGTCGGCGTCGCTCAGGGTCAGCGCCGTGGCGCCGAGGTTGCCTTGCAGGTTGGCGCGTTTGGTCGACGACGGAATCACCGCGTAACCCGACTGCATCGCCCATGCCAGGGTGACCTGCGCCGCGGTGGCTTGCAGGCGTTCGGCGATCTGCACGATCAGCGGATCCTTCAGCACTTCGCCGTAGGCCAGGGTCATGTACGACGTGATCTGAATGCCCTGACTCTGGGCGAACTCCACGACCCTACGGTTTTGCAGATACGGGTGCAGCTCGATCTGGTTGGTGGCGATGTTTTGCGCGCCGACCGCAGCAATCGCCTGGTTCATCAGGTCGATGGTGAAGTTGGACACGCCGATCTGTCGGGTCAGGCCCAGGCGTCTGGCTTCCAGCAGCGCGCCCATGAATGCTTCGACCGGTACCTGGTCTTCCGGCGACGGCCAGTGGATCAGCGTCAGGTCGAGGTAGTCGGTCTGCAGCTTTTGCAGGCTCTCCCTGAGGCTTTCGATCAGACGATCCTTGGCGAAGTTGGCGATCCAGATCTTGCTGGTGATGAACAGTTCATCGCGGGCGATGCCACTGGCGGCAATGGCCTCGCCTACGTCGGCTTCGTTTTCGTAGATCTGCGCGGTGTCGATGACCCGGTAACCGAGTTCAAGGGCAGTGCTCACCGAATCGATGACCACCTGGCCTTGCAAGCGAAACGTACCAAGACCGAAAGCGGGAACAGACATGCAGGACTCCAGGGTAGCAGTGGGAATGGGCAGGAGTATCCGCGTCTGATTCCTTGGGAAAAACCGCTGTCGGGGCAAAGTACTGTTGACTGAAAGTCACGAATCACGACAGTTGGATATTGTTCTATCAGTAGGACGATGAGGGCGGTTTTGGCTGACTAGTACTCAATACGTGGCGAATTTATGATCGACCCATGATCAACCTGATTGCGGAGTCCACCATGAAAAAACTCATCGGTATTTACACCAGCCCTCGCGGCCATTGGGTCGGCGATGGGTTCCCGGTGCGTACCCTGTTTTCCTACGACAACCTTGGTCAGCACATCAGCCCGTTCCTGCTGCTGGATCACGCCGGGCCTGCGCAATTCACCCCGACTACTGAACGCCGCGGCGTGGGTCAGCATCCGCACCGTGGCTTCGAAACCGTGACCATCGTTTACGAAGGCGAAGTGCAGCACCGCGACTCCACCGGCAGCGGCGGCACCATCGGCCCGGGGGATGTGCAGTGGATGACCGCCGCTTCCGGAATCCTGCACGAGGAATTCCACTCGGAAAACTTCGCCCGAACCGGCGGTAACCTGGAAATGGTGCAACTGTGGGTCAACCTGCCGGCCAAGGACAAAATGGCCGCGCCCGGCTACCAGACCATTCTGGACAGTGACATCCCGAACATCGCACTCACGGGCGGCGCCGGCAGCCTGCGCCTGATCGCCGGTGAGTTCGACGGTCACAAGGGCCCGTCCCGCACGTTCACGCCCATCGATGTGTGGGATCTGCGGCTGAACGCTGGCAAGTTGCTCTCGCTGAATCTGCATGAAGGCCGTAACACCGCATTGGTGGTCTTGAAGGGTTCGGTACAGATCAACGGTGGGGAGTCGATGCGCGAAGGCCAGTTGGCGCTGTTCGAGCGTGATGGCGATCGCATCACCCTTGAAGCCAGCCAGGACGCGGTGGTGCTGCTGCTCAGCGGCGAGCCGATCGACGAACCGATCGTCGGCCACGGCCCGTTCGTGATGAACACCGAGCAGGAAATCCACCAGGCCTTCGCCGACTTCCAGTCCGGCCGCTTCGGCCAGATGCACGGCTGAAAATCCCGGCAGGCGCCACGTGCGCCGGCCGGCTTTTTTTGAGCGTGCGCAGCGGCGTTCATCTCGCCAAATCAATTACTCCTACACTGAGCCCAATCTGTGCGATCTTCTCGCGACTGGCCCCTGTCGGAGTTGTTTGATGCTGTCTCTGCTCACCGATCATCCGTTGTTTTGCGCCCTGATTCTGATCCTGATCGATCTCGGTCTGTGGCGCCTGATCAGCGCCCACGGCAGCGCGTGGAAACTGTTGGTGCGGGTGCTGATTTTTGCCCTGTTCAGCATCTTGTTGTTCAACGAAGGGCTCAACCCGATGGAGCCCGCACCGTGGGCCGACAACGTACCGTTGCACCTGGCGGCGACCGGGCTGCAGATCGGCTGGTGGCTGTTCGGCGCGCGTACCCTGACGGTGTTGATCGGCGCGGTGATGATGCAGCGGGTCGGGCACACTGGGCGGTTGTTGCAGGATCTGCTCGGTGCGGTGATCTTCCTGATTGCGATCATCGCGGCACTGGCCTACGTACTGGATCTGCCGGTCAAGGGCGTGCTGGCAACGTCCGGGGCGCTGGCGATCATCGTCGGGCTGGCGTTGCAGAGCACTTTGAGCGACGTGTTTTCCGGGATCGTGCTCAACACCACCAAGCCTTATCAACTGGATGACTGGATTTCCATCGACGGCACCGAAGGCCGGGTTACCGACATCGACTGGCGCGCCACGCGCCTGCAAACCAGTCAGGGCAGCATGGCGGTGATTCCCAACTCGCTGGCGGCCAAGGCCAAGATCATCAACTTCAGCCGGCCGAGCAATATGTTCGGGGTTGCCGTCAGCGTGCAGGTCAGCCCGCATGCGCGGCCCGGTTCGGTGATCGATGCCCTGGAGCGGGCGATGCAGGGCTGTCGCCAATTGCTGGAGAGCCCCGCGCCAAGTGTCGCGCTGAAGAGCTCCAGCAGTGCCGGCAGCGAATATGAAATCAGCGGGTTTGTCGCCTCGATGAGCGAAAAGCGCGTGGTGCGCAATCAGCTGTTCGACCTGGCGTACCGGCATCTGCAAGCATCCGGGGTCAATCTGCTGTCGAGCAATGAGCCCGGCGTGCCGAGCAATCTCTCACGCCCGCGGGCGCTGCTCGACAGTTCGCCGATTTTTTCCACGCTGCGTCAGGAAGAGAAAGAAACGTTCAGCCAGAACATGACCCTGCAGACCTTCCGTGCCGGCGAGATGATCCTGGCGGGCGGCGAGGTCAGCGATCACCTGTTCATCATCGAGTCCGGCGTGGTGTCGGTGACGCTCAAACGCCACGGCACGCCGTTCGAGTCCGGGCGGATGGGGCCGGGTGAAGTGATCGGCGAGGCGGGTATTGTGTCCGATACGTCGTTGCCGGCCGACTTCTCGGCAAAAACCTTTTGCGCGTTGTACCGCATCGAGAAGTCCTATCTCAAACCGTGCCTGGACGCCCGCCACGACATCAACGACGCGATGAAGGCGCTGCTCGATTTCCGCCTGCACAAGGCGCAATCCCTGACGGAAGAAATGCCGGTGGCGGTGCCGAAAAAAGGTTTCCTGCAGTGGCTGCGCAACCGCGTGTGAGTGGTGGATCCGACGCAACCGTTGCGCAGGGCTGATGTCACAGTTTTTATCGGTCAATGGCAGGAGCCCGGACGATGAAAAAAATGCGCATTGCCACGTTCAACGTCAACGGTCTGCGTGCCCGTCTGCCGAACCTGCTGGAGTGGCTCAAGCGCGAGCAGCCGGACATCGCCTGTCTGCAGGAGCTCAAGCTGGTGGACAGTGCGTTTCCTGCCGCCGAGCTGGAGGCCGCCGGCTACGGTGCCATCTGGCACGGCCAGGCGTCATGGAACGGTGTGGCGATTCTTGCCCGTGATGCGCAACCGCTGGAGAGCCGGCGCGGTCTGCCCGGCGATCCCGACGATAAACACAGTCGCTACCTCGAAGCGGCGGTGCACGGGGTGTTGGTGGGGTGCCTGTACCTGCCCAATGGCAACCCGCAACCGGGGCCGAAGTTCGACTACAAACTGGCCTGGTTCGAGCGCCTGATCAAATACGCCCGGGATCTGCAAAGCAGCGATCACCCCGTGGTGCTGGCCGGCGATTACAACGTGGTGCCGACGGATCTGGATATCTACAACACCCGCTCGTGGCTCAAGGATGCGCTGTTGCAACCGCAAAGCCGCGAGTGCTACCAGCGTCTGCTGGATCAGGGCTGGACGGACTCTTTGCGGCATCTGCATCCCGAAGATCGGCTGTACACCTTCTGGGACTATTTCCGTCAGCACTGGCAGAAGAACTCCGGGCTGCGGATCGACCATCTGCTGCTCAATCCAAAGCTGAGACCTTATCTGCACGAGGCCGGTGTGGATGCCTGGGTGCGTAATGAACCGCATGCCAGCGATCACGCGCCGACGTGGATTCGCATCGACTCGCGTAAAAGACGCTAGCCGGTGATTGGTTAATTCAATTGTCGATTCGAGGCCAGGATCCCGTATACAGGGCGAACATCGGCGGAACGATCCGCGCCCCCATGCAAAAGGACCCAGCAATGAGCGAGCCACGCCTGACGAATCTGAAACAGTATTTGCAACGCCTGGGATTCGATGTGCCCCCGACACCGACCCTTGAAACCCTGCGCCTGTTGCAACTGCGCCATACCGGCGCCTTTGTTTTCGAAAACCTGTCGACGCTCAGTGGCGAACCTGTGCTGATCGATCTGCCCTCCATTGAGCGCAAGGTGTTGAACGATGCCCGTGGTGGTTATTGCTACGAACTCAACAACCTGTTTCTGGCGTTGTTGCTGGAGCTGGGGTTCGATGCGCGGGGGATCAGCGGGCGAGTGGTCATGAATCAGCCCGAGGGCAGTTGGACAGCGCGCACCCACCGCTTGAGTCTGGTGACCATTGACGGCGTGCGCTACATCACCGACGTCGGCTTCGGCGGCATGGTGCCGACCGCGCCACTGGTGCTCGATACCGAGGCTGAGCAATCCACGCCGCACGAGCCGTATCGCATCGAAGTGCAGGCCGATGGCTACATGCTGCGGGCCAGGGTCGCTGGCGAATGGCGGCCGATGTACCTGTTCGACCTGCAACGCCAGGAAGACATCGATTACACCCTCGGCAATTGGTACGTCTCGACCCACCCGGACTCGCCATTCGCCCAGCGCCTGATGGTGGCGCGTACCGGCGACGGCTGGCGGCGTACGATGAACAACGGCAGTTTCGCCATTCACCGCATCGGCGCCGAGAGCGAGCGGCGCGAAGTGACGGATGTCGATGAGTTGATTGAATTGCTGGAACGGGAATTTGGCCTGCGCTTGCCGCACCAGCCTGGTGCGCGAGAGGCTCTGGCGCGCTTGATTCAGCCAGTTTGAACGCTACGGTTTGACGTCCGGTTCCAGTACCCGCCGGATCTCGTTCACGGCCGCCGACAGTTTTTTCTCAAGGCTCTTGAGGTCGGTGGCGGTGATGCCTTGCTTGAATTGCCCGCTGGAATGTTCGAGTTCATCGGTTGCGCCACGGCTGTTAAGCAATGCGTGGCGCAGGGTGTTGTTGATCACCGTCTGATACCCAAACCCTTCCTTTTTGGCGACCGTACGTGCCGCTTCGATGACCGCATCATCAAGCATGATGGTGATGCGCGTTTTACCCTTGGTGGGCGCACTGGCGCCGCGTTTACCTTCGCTGAAATCGTATTCATCTTTCATTGATCACCTCTGCGCAAAGTTGCCATTGCTCGCTGGGCTCGAACGCGTTGGCAGCATTCTTGCTTTTGTCGAACTGAATCTTGAATGAATTCAGTATGCATACTTTATATGTATAAAAAAGTGCGGCCGCGCCGTCGGTCGCCGTGAACACTTCAGCCTGGGCGGATAAAACGTGAACTCGATTGGGGATGTGTTGCCGGATTTGTGGGGGGATGAAAGCAGCGGGATAGAAGGTGGGGTGGCTGGCTAACCATTATGTGACTGATAAGTTGTATACAAGTCTATGGACATTTGTCCTGACTCTTGCATACAGTGTGTGCATAACAAAAACCAGGGAACTCCCCCACCATGAAAACGCCCCATGTTTCACACCAACGGCCCGAGGACGAGAATCTCGGGGTCGGCGCGAATATGGCTTACGGCCTGCAACACGTTCTGACCATGTATGGCGGTATCGTCGCGGTGCCACTGATCATCGGTCAGGCCGCCGGGCTGTCGCCGGCGGACATCGGTCTGTTGATTGCTGCTTCATTGTTTGCGGGGGGGCTGGCTACGTTGCTGCAAACCCTGGGTTTACCGTTTTTCGGATGTCAGTTGCCGCTGGTGCAGGGCGTGTCGTTCTCTGGCGTTGCCACGATGGTGGCGATTGTCAGCAGCGGCGGGGAGGGCGGCTTCCAGTCGGTGCTCGGCGCGGTGATTGCGGCGTCGTTGATCGGCTTGCTGATCACCCCGGTGTTCTCGCGCATCACCAAGTTCTTCCCGCCGCTGGTCACGGGTATCGTGATCACCACCATCGGCCTGACGCTGATGCCGGTGGCCGCACGCTGGGCCATGGGCGGCAACAGTCATGCGCCTGACTTCGGCAGCATGCAGAACATCGGTCTGGCGGCGGTCACGCTGGTGCTGGTGTTGTTGCTGAGCAAGGTCGGCAGCTCCACCATTTCGCGTCTGTCGATCCTGTTGGCCATGGTGATCGGCACGGTGCTGGCGGTGTTCCTCGGCATGGCGGACTTCTCCAACGTCACCCAAGGCCCGATGTTCGGCTTCCCGACACCGTTCCATTTCGGCATGCCGACCTTCCACTTCGCCGCGATCCTGTCGATGTGCATCGTGGTCATGGTGACCCTGGTGGAAACCTCGGCGGACATCCTGGCGGTCGGTGAAATCATCGGCACCAAGGTCGATTCCAAACGCCTGGGCAACGGCCTGCGGGCGGACATGCTGTCGAGCATGTTCGCGCCGATCTTCGGCTCGTTCACTCAAAGCGCCTTCGCCCAGAACGTCGGGCTGGTGGCGGTGACCGGCATCAAGAGCCGCTATGTGGTGGCAACCGGCGGCATCTTCCTGGTGATCCTCGGCCTGCTGCCGTTCATGGGCCGGGTCATCGCAGCCGTGCCGACTTCGGTACTCGGCGGTGCCGGTATCGTGCTGTTCGGCACCGTGGCGGCGAGCGGTATTCGTACGCTGTCCAAGGTCGATTACCGCAACAACGTCAACCTGATCATCGTCGCCACCTCGATCGGCTTCGGCATGATCCCGATTGCCGCGCCGAACTTCTACGACCACTTCCCGAGCTGGTTCGCGACCATTTTCCATTCGGGCATCAGTTCGTCGGCGATCATGGCGATCCTGTTGAACCTGGCGTTCAACCACTTCACGGCGGGCAACTCGGATCAGCAGTCGGTGTTTGCGGCGGCAGAAGAGCGGACCCTGCGTTATCGCGATCTGGCGGCGCTGCGTGAAGGCGACTACTTCAGCGACGGCAAGCTGCATGACTGCGACGGCAACGAAGTGCCGGTGATCGATCCGGATTCGGACCACGGTCATGGCGCGCCGAAGGCGCATGCCAAGAGCAGCGAGCACGTCTGACTGCTGTTCCTGAATAGAAAAGGGCCGATCAGTTGCGAAACTGATCGGCCCTTTTTCTATGGCGCCGCTTTTTCAGCGCCCACAAAAAACCCCTGAATCTTTCGATTCAGGGGTTCTGTATTTGGCTCCACAACCTGGACTCGAACCAGGGACCCAGTGATTAACAGTCACTTGCTCTACCAACTGAGCTATTGCGGAATTGGTGCGTATGTTACTGATTTAAAAAGACTAGTCAAGCGCGAGATGTAAATTTGTTGGAAAGGTCAGGACGGGCGGCGCTTTATCGGCAATTGGCGGTTACCAGAAGGCCACCAGAGGTCTACCATGGCTGCCCGGAAGTGGTGACACGCGCTGCCGGCCATTCGCCGAAAAGGTATGCGCCATGAATAGCCCCATCCTCACCCATTGTCCTGTCGAGGTGTTCGCATGAGCACCGCGCAAATCAGTCTGCCCAAAGGCGTTGGCCCGCACGCCGAAAAGCTTTACGACGCGATCACTCAGGCCGGTACGGCTGAAGAGCTGAACCGCGCAGGCGGCAAGGCCGAAGGTTTTGTCCTCGGCCTGGAAAGCACCAAGGCGATCAAAAGCCAGGTCGCCGAATCGCTCTATGTCGTTTATGACGACGCGGCGACTCAGCGTGCAGCGGAGCTGGTTTAACCGCCGAAGGTGAAGGTGCCGAGCATCAGCTTGGCGTAGAGCATCGTCGCGCCCAGTTGCACCAGCCACAGCGCCAGCCCGCCGAGAAACACCCCGGCAGCGACTTGCAGTACCAGATTATTGCCGCGTTTGGCCGGGGCGCGAGGGATGAAGTCATCCAGATCGTCGCGGTCGGCGCGCAGGTCATCGTTTTTCATGTCGGTTCTCTGAAATATCGTCTGTGTGCAGTCTAGAGGCTGTAGCGGTATTTCTTCAGACAAATAAAAACGGGAGGCCCGAAGGCTTCCCGTTTTCAGTGCTGCGCCGGATCAGATGACCTGAACGATGGCGTCCGTCACGGCTTCAATGTTGCTCTGGTTCAGCGCGGCGACGCAGATGCGGCCGGTGTCCAGGGCGTAGATGCCGAACTCGTTGCGCAGGCGGTGAACCTGTTCGGTGGTCAGGCCGGAGTAGGAGAACATGCCGCGCTGACGACCGACGAAGCTGAAGTCACGCTGCGGGGCTTTCTTCGCCAGCAGAGCAACCATCTGCTCGCGCATGCCGCGAATGCGCAGGCGCATTTCAGCCAGTTCGGCTTCCCACTGAGCGCGCAGTTCCGGGCTGTTGAGCACAGCGGCGACGATGCTTGCGCCGTGAGTAGGCGGGTTGGAGTAGTTGGTGCGGATCACGCGTTTGACTTGCGACAGTACGCGGGCGCTTTCTTCTTTCGATTCGCTGATGATTGACAACGCACCGACGCGCTCGCCGTACAGCGAGAACGACTTGGAGAATGAACTCGATACGAAGAAGGTCAGGCCGGACTCGGCGAACAGACGCACGGCAGCGGCGTCTTCGGCGATGCCGTCACCGAAACCCTGGTAAGCCATGTCGAGGAACGGCACGTGACCTTTGGTCTTGACTGCTTCCAGCACGTTGTTCCAGTCCGCCGGGCTCAAATCGACGCCGGTCGGGTTGTGGCAGCAAGCGTGCAGTACGACGATCGAGCCGTTCGGCAGGGCATTGAGGTCTTCCAGCAGGCCGGCACGGTTCACGTCGTGGGTGGCGGCGTCGTAGTAGCGGTAGTTCTGCACCGGGAAACCGGCGGTTTCGAACAGCGCGCGATGGTTTTCCCAGCTCGGGTCGCTGATCGCCACGACGGCATTGGGCAGCAGTTGCTTGAGGAAGTCGGCACCGATTTTCAGTGCGCCGGTGCCGCCTACGGCCTGGGTGGTGACAACGCGGCCCGCCGCCAGCAGCGGCGAGTCATTGCCGAACAGCAGTTTTTGCACGGCCTGGTCGTAGGCCGCGATACCGTCGATCGGCAGGTAGCCGCGCGAGGCGTGCTGAGCGGCGCGAAGGGTTTCGGCTTCGATGACGGCGCGCAGGAGTGGAATTCGCCCCTCTTCGTTGCAGTACACACCCACCCCGAGATTGACCTTATTGGTCCGGGTATCGGCGTTGAATGCTTCGTTGAGGCCCAGGATTGGATCGCGGGGTGCCATTTCGACAGCGGAGAACAGGCTCATTTTTACGGCGGCTCTGAATGGAGAGTGGAGGGACGTGTCGCGCTCCAGCCGAATGCACTAGAGCGGTGCACAAACGGGGAGCTAGTATAGAGGCCATCATCGATCGATGGCGACAGGCGATTCGGCTTTTAAGGTAAGTTTTTCCGATTATTTCTCGACCGTTAGTCGAATGGATCTGTCGGAGACTTTACCGGATGTAGGACGTTTGCCTTGAAAGGCGAGGCAATCGGCTCCACATTCAGCACAATCTTCGTTTTTTCTTGCGCGACATCGGTCGTTTGCGGTCTTTCTCGTGGTGCTGCGGTTTGCCCGTCGCGTCTCGATTCCAGAGGTGTTTATGTCTGAATTCCAGCTCGTCACCCGTTTCGACCCCGCCGGCGATCAACCGGAAGCCATTCGCCTGATGGTCGAAGGCATCGAAGCCGGGCTGTCGCACCAGACGCTGCTCGGGGTGACCGGGTCGGGCAAGACCTTCAGCATCGCCAACGTGATCGCCCAGGTGCAGCGTCCGACCCTGGTGCTGGCGCCGAACAAGACCCTGGCCGCGCAGTTGTACGGCGAGTTCAAGTCGTTCTTCCCGAACAACGCCGTCGAGTACTTCGTTTCCTACTACGACTACTACCAGCCCGAAGCCTACGTGCCGTCGTCCGACACCTTCATCGAGAAGGATGCGTCGATCAACGATCACATCGAGCAGATGCGTCTGTCGGCCACCAAGGCGTTGCTGGAGCGCAAGGACGCGATCATCGTCACCACGGTGTCGTGTATCTACGGTCTGGGCAGCCCGGAAACCTATTTGAAAATGGTCTTGCACGTCGATCGCGGCGACAAGCTCGACCAGCGTGCGCTGGTGCGGCGTCTGGCAGACCTGCAATACACCCGCAACGACATGGATTTCGCCCGCGCAACCTTCCGTGTGCGCGGCGATGTGATCGACATCTACCCGGCCGAATCCGACCTCGAAGCGATCCGTATCGAGTTGTTCGATGACGAAGTAGAAAGTATTTCCGCATTTGACCCGTTGACCGGCGAAGTCATCCGCAAGCTGCCGCGCTTCACCTTTTACCCGAAAAGCCACTACGTGACGCCCCGGGAAACCCTGCTCGACGCCATCGAGGGGATCAAGGTCGAGTTGC
Organism: Pseudomonas sp. PHC1; assembly: GCF_046487845.1. Classification (NCBI taxonomy): domain Bacteria; kingdom Pseudomonadati; phylum Pseudomonadota; class Gammaproteobacteria; order Pseudomonadales; family Pseudomonadaceae; genus Pseudomonas; species Pseudomonas sp. PHC1. Next base: position 6,293 of record NZ_JBJXHJ010000009.1, on the reverse strand, counting down.
AGGAGCGCCTGGAATACCTGCGCAACAACAACAAACTGGTGGAAGCCCAGCGTCTGGAACAGCGCACCCGCTTCGACCTGGAGATGATCCTCGAACTCGGTTACTGCAACGGCATCGAAAACTACTCGCGCTACCTGTCGGGCCGTCCGGCCGGTGCGGCGCCGCCGACGCTCTACGATTACCTGCCCGCCGACGCGTTGCTGGTGATCGACGAATCCCACGTCAGCGTGCCGCAGGTCGGCGCAATGTATAAGGGCGACCGCTCGCGCAAAGAGACGCTGGTGGAGTACGGTTTCCGCCTGCCATCGGCACTGGACAACCGGCCGATGCGCTTCGACGAGTGGGAAGGCGTGAGCCCGCAGACGATCTTCGTTTCGGCCACCCCCGGCAACTACGAAGCCGAGCACGCCGGGCGGGTGATCGAACAGGTTGTGCGCCCGACCGGGCTGGTCGACCCGCAGGTTGAAGTGCGCCCGGCGTTGACTCAGGTCGACGATCTCTTGTCGGAAATCACCAAGCGCGTGGCCGTGGAGGAGCGGGTTCTGGTCACCACGCTGACCAAACGCATGGCCGAAGACCTGACCGATTACCTGGCCGATCACGGCGTGCGCGTGCGTTATCTGCACTCGGACATCGACACCGTCGAGCGGGTCGAAATCATCCGTGACCTGCGTCTGGGCACCTTTGACGTGCTGGTGGGGATCAACCTGCTGCGTGAAGGCCTGGACATGCCGGAGGTGTCGCTGGTGGCGATCCTCGATGCGGACAAGGAAGGCTTCCTGCGTTCCGAGCGTTCGCTGATCCAGACCATCGGCCGGGCGGCGCGTAACCTCAATGGCCGGGCGATTCTCTATGCTGATCGCATCACCGGTTCGATGGAGCGGGCGATTGGCGAAACCGAGCGCCGTCGCGACAAGCAGATCGCCTTCAACCTGGCCAACGGCATCACGCCGAAGGGCGTGTTCAAGGACGTCGCCGACATCATGGAAGGCGCCACCGTGCCCGGTTCGCGCAGCAAGAAGCGCAAAGGCATGGCCAAGGCCGCCGAAGAAAACGCCAAGTACGAGGCCGAACTGCGCTCGCCGAGCGAGATCACCAAGCGCATCCGCCAACTGGAAGAGAAGATGTACCAGCTGGCCCGCGACCTGGAATTCGAAGCGGCAGCACAGATGCGCGACGAAATCGCCAAGCTGCGTGAGCGGCTGTTGGCCGTCTGACGGATCGTTCTCACGTTCTGCGTGGGAATGCAGCCCTGGACGCTCTGCGTCCGCTCAAGGTTAATGTGCCTCGCCGGCCTTCAGTCCGGCGGGCAGTTTCTTGGTCAGCAAAATCGCCAACATGCTGATTCCCAGCGCAATCCCGACAAAATGAAACGCATCGTTGTAGGCCATGATCAGTGCCTGCTGATGAACGATTTCACTCAACTTGCCCAAAGCCGCCGTGTCACTGCCGAACCGATCAGTCATCGAGGCCAGGCGTTCGGCCACCTGCGGATTGGTCGGCACCACCGCTTCACGCAGGTAATCGAAGTAGGTCTTGGTGCGCGCATCCAGCAGGGTGGCGAGCAGCGCGATGCCGATGGCGCCGCCGAGGTTGCGCAAAATGTTGAACAGGCTCGATGCCGAGCCCGCGTCCTGCGGCAGGATGTACGCCGTGGCGATCAGCGAAATGGTCACCATGATCAGCGGCTGACCCAGCGCGCGGATGATCTGGATCTGGTTGAACTGCGGCCCGGCGAAATCCGGGTTGAGCACCCCGGATGAAAAACTCGCCAGCCCGAACAGGCCGAATCCGATCGTGCACAGCCATTTCGGCGAGACGAATTTCATCAGTTTCGGCACCAGCGGAATCAGGAACAGCTGTGGCACGCCCATCCACATGATCACTTCGCCGATCTGCAGGGCGTTGTAGTTCTGGATCTGCGCCAGGTACAGCGGCAGCAGATAGATCGAACCGTACAGCCCAACGCCCATGCCGAGGCTGGAAATACTCGACAGCCCGAAATTGCGATTGCGCAGGATGCCGAGGTTGATCAGCGGGTTGGGTTTGGAAATCTGCACGATGACGAAGGTGATCAGGCTCAGCAGGGCGACGCTGCCCAGCGTCACGATCAGGCTCGACTCGAGCCAGTCCTTGCGATGGCCTTCCTCAAGAAAAACCTGCAGACAACCGAGGCCGACACCTAGCGTCAGAATGCCGGTGTAATCGGTGCTTTTCAGCAGCTCCCAGTGCGCTTCTTTCTTCTCCAGGCCGTACATCAGCCCGGCGATCATGATCAGTCCCGGCGGAATGTTGATATAGAAGATGTACTCCCAGCCCCAGTTTTCCGTGAGCCAGCCGCCCAGCGTCGGGCCGATGGACGGGGCGAAGGTGGCGGTCATGGCAAACATCGCCATACCTTTGGCGCGGTGGTGTTCGGGGAGTTTGATCAGGGTCAGGGTGAACGCCAGCGGGATCAGCGCGCCGCCGGTGAAGCCCTGCATGGCGCGAAACACGATCATGCTCTCCAGGCTCCAGGCCATCGAGCACAACAGCGAAGAAATCAGAAAACCCAGCGACACCCACACCGCCAGTCGCCGGGCCGACAGCAACTGCACCAGCCAGGCGGTCAGCGGAATCATGATGATTTCCGCCACCAGATAAGAGGTGGAAATCCACGAGCCTTCTTCCAGCGTCGCCGACAGGGCGCCCTGAATGTCCTTGAGCGAGGAGTTGGTGATCTGGATGTCGAGCACCGCCATGAAGGCGCCGAGCATCACGCTCATCACCGCGATCCAGTCCCGCCGGGTCGGTTCGCCGACCGGGCGGATCAGCGAATCACCGGACATTGTCCGGGGCGTCTTTGATGTTCACGGTGGCGGTGACGGACATGCCCGGACGGATCTTGCCGTGCAGCGGGTTATCGGCCTTGAAGGTCAGCTTGACCGGAATCCGCTGTACCACCTTGGTGAAGTTGCCGGTGGCGTTGTCCGGCGGCAACAGGCTGAACTGCGCGCCGGAGGCTGCGAACAGGCTGTCGACCCGGGCTTCGATCGGCGTATCGCCATAGGCATCGAAGACCAGTTCGGCCTTCTGGCCCGGCTGCATGTGACCGATCTGGGTTTCCTTGAAGTTGGCCTGCACCCAGATGTCTTCGTCCGGAACGATCGACAAAAGATAGGCCCCGGCCTGCACCACTTGACCATTGCGCGCGGCACGCTGACCGATCAGGCCGCTGATCGGTGCATGGATTTCACTGCGGGTCAGGTTCAGTTCAGCCTGGGCGAGGTCGGCGCGGGCGTTGGCGATCTGCGCATCGAGGCGTTTGATCTCGGCCGTCAGCGCGTTGACTTGCTGGCGCTGGCTTTGGGCATCGGCCTGGGCCTTGGCCACTTGCGAGCGGGCAATATGGGCGTCGGCGGAGAGGGTGGTGACCCGCTCCTCGGAGACGTAGCCGGGTTTGCGCAGGGTTTCTGCCCGCGACAAATCCATCTGCGAGCGCCCGAGGGTGGCTTGTGTGGATGCCACTTGCGCATCGCTGGCGGCGATCAGGCTCGATTGCTGAGTCAATTTGCTCTGGGCCTGCAGGCGTTCGGCTTCGCGGGTGGCGAGGGCGGCATTGGCGCGATCGACGGCGAGACGGAAATCATTCGGTTCGAGACGGATCAGCAACTGGCCTTTTTCCACATGCTGGTTGTCCTGCACCAGCACTTCGTCGATGCGTGCGCTCAACTGGCTCGACACGCGGGTGATTTCACCCTGGACATAGGCGTTGTCGGTGCTTTCATAAAAGCGTCCCTTGAAAAACCAATGGGCGAAAAAGCCCCCGGCAATCAACAGGACCAGCAGCAGGAAAATCAACAGGCGACGCTTGAGTTGGACAGGCATGGGCAAACTGCAGTCGAGTAATTGTAAGGAAAGTTATCAGCGGGCGAATCTGGCATACAGCCGATGAACGGTAAATGCCGTCTGGTGATATTCGGCCATTCACCACGGCCAACGGGCGTTCCAGACGCAACCTTGGCTTAAATGCCCTGCCCGCTGGAGCGGGGCGGGTGTCGCCTGTTACCATTCGCCGCTTGATCGTTCTTTGCTTTTCATTCTTTTCGAGACATGCCATGACCACCGTCCGCACTCGCATCGCGCCATCGCCTACCGGGGATCCCCACGTAGGTACCGCTTACATCGCACTGTTCAACTACTGCTTTGCCAAGCAGCACGGCGGTGAGTTCATCCTGCGCATTGAAGACACCGATCAATTGCGTTCGACCCGCGAGTCCGAACAGCAGATCTTCGACGCCCTGCGCTGGCTGGGCATCGACTGGAGCGAAGGCCCGGACGTCGGCGGCCCGCACGGCCCGTACCGGCAGAGCGAGCGCGGCGATATCTACCAGAAGTACTGCCAGCAACTGGTCGACATGGGCCATGCCTTCCCGTGCTTCTGCACCGCCGAAGAGCTGGACCAGATGCGCGCCGAGCAAATGGCTCGCGGCGAAACCCCGCGTTACGACGGCCGTGCGCTGCTGCTGTCCAAGGAAGAAGTTGCCCGTCGCCTGGCTGCCGGCGAGCCGCACGTGATCCGCATGAAAGTGCCGAGCGAAGGCGTCTGCGTGGTGCCGGACATGCTGCGTGGCGATGTCGAGATCCCGTGGGATCGCATGGACATGCAAGTGCTGATGAAAACCGACGGCCTGCCAACCTACTTCCTGGCCAACGTGGTCGACGACCACCTGATGGGCATCACCCACGTATTGCGTGGTGAAGAGTGGCTGCCATCGGCGCCGAAACTGATCCTGCTTTATGAGTACTTCGGCTGGGAACAACCGGAGCTGTGCTACATGCCGCTGCTGCGTAACCCGGACAAGAGCAAGCTGTCCAAGCGCAAGAACCCGACTTCGGTGACGTTCTACGAGCGCATGGGCTTCATGCCTGAGGCGATGCTTAACTACCTGGGCCGCATGGGCTGGTCGATGCCGGACGAGCGCGAGAAGTTCTCGCTGCAGGAAATGGTCGACAATTTCGACCTCAAGCGTGTATCGCTGGGTGGGCCGATCTTCGATATCGAGAAACTGTCGTGGCTCAACGGCCAGTGGCTGCGTGATCTGCCGGTGGAAGAGTTCGCCGCTCGCGTGCAGAAGTGGGCGTTCAATTCCGAATACATGATGAAGATCGCGCCGCACGTTCAGGGCCGCGTTGAAACCTTCAGCCAGGTTGCACCGCTGGCCGGGTTCTTCTTCGCCGGTGGCGTGAACCCGGATGCCAAGCTGTTCGAATCGAAAAAGCTGTCGGGCGATCAGGTGCGTCAACTGATGCAGTTGATCCTGTGGAAGCTTGAGAGCCTGCGTCAGTGGGAGAAGGACAGCATCACCGCGACGATTCAGGCGGTGGTCGAATCCCTTGAGCTGAAGCTGCGTGACGCGATGCCGCTGATGTTTGCCGCGATCACGGGGCAGGCGAGTTCGGTGTCGGTGCTCGATGCGATGGAAATCCTCGGGCCGGACCTGACCCGTTTCCGTCTGCGCCAGGCGATTGACCTGCTGGGCGGCGTGTCGAAGAAAGAAAACAAAGAGTGGGAAAAGCTGTTGGGCACTATCGCCTGATCGCGTTTGACGCTGCAGGACGCGCCGCAGGCCAGGATCTTTTGATCCCGTCCTTCGGCGTTTTCCCCCGAATTTACGGGGGGAGGGCGGTAAGTGATTGTTATGCCGACAAAAAATTTTGAAATTTTTCAAAAATAAGTTTGACAGCCTTTCGATACGCCCTTAAGATTCGCCCCGTCCTCAGCGATGACATCAACGATGAGGGGCTATAGCTCAGCTGGGAGAGCGCTTGCATGGCATGCAAGAGGTCGACGGTTCGATCCCGTCTAGCTCCACCAATTTACACTTCGAAGTCTGGCCACGCCGGCTTCGAAGCGATCAACACTCAGCGTTGATCGGTTGTATGGAAGGGTTTGCGTCCCCTTCGTCTAGTGGCCTAGGACACCGCCCTTTCACGGCGGTAACAGGGGTTCGAGTCCCCTAGGGGACGCCAGTTTTACAGAAGCGATGTTGCAAGATGTCGCTCCGCCGAGAGGCGAAAAGTCCGGGGCTATAGCTCAGCTGGGAGAGCGCCTGCATGGCATGCAGGAGGTCAGCGGTTCGATCCCGCTTAGCTCCACCAATTTACAGTTCAAGGTCTGGCCACACCGGCCTTGAATCGATCAGTTCTCAGCGCTGATCAGTTGTATAGAAGGTTTGTGTCCCCTTCGTCTAGTGGCCTAGGACACCGCCCTTTCACGGCGGTAACAGGGGTTCGAGTCCCCTAGGGGACGC
>NZ_JBJXHJ010000008.1:0-210318 GCF_046487845.1 Pseudomonas sp. PHC1 | reverse complement strand
ATGTGAGAGTAGGTCATCGTCAAGATTAAATTCCGAAACCCCAATTGCGAAAGCAGTTGGGGTTTTGTTTTGTCCGCGGGAAAGTGTTTGCTCGCGTCAGCGATCACGTTGATGGTTACCATCTGCGTCCGTTCGGCAGGAATCAGGCAATGCTTCGCCCCCCCGACATCGAAAAAGCCTACGACGAACTGGTCGCTGAAGGCGTACAGCCTGAAGATGAAAACGGTAAACCGTTGGCCCGCGAACACCTGCAATCGCCGGCAGGAACACGCATCATCTGGTTGCCCAGACGGTTCGGTCACTTCTCGATCGAGGTTCTTGAGGAACAGACGCTGGAGGCGTTTATCCAGGAGGCGTTTGCCTGATCACTTTCCTCTTGTGATACGCCATGGCTACCCCGTATAAGAGCGACTTTCACTTCCGATATAAGAAAAGGGTGCACGCATGAGCAATGCCTGGAACGAGGGATACTTCACGGACGAAGGCTACACCTACAGCTACAGCCGGGAAATCAATCCGGTTTTCCAGCGATATTGTCTGCTGTTGCGCGGTTTTGCCACGCTGGAGAGTAGCGACGGTCACCACTGTGAGCTGGGTTTTGGTCAGGGTGTTTCGATCAACATCCATGCGGCGGGCAATCCGGGCTCTTATGTCGGCACCGACTTTCACCCAGGTCAGGCGTCCCATGCCATCGCGCTTGCAAGCGACTGGGGCAGCGATGCGCGACTGTATGACGACAGCTTCGAGCAGCTACTGGCCCGTCATGATTTGCCTCAGTTCGACAGTATCAGCCTGCATGGCATCTGGACTTGGGTCAGCCGCGATAACCACAAGTTGATCGTCGAGTTCGCCCGTCGTCATCTCAAGCCAGGTGGCCTGCTGTACGTCAGTTACAACTGCTTCCCGGGCTGGTCACCTCAGGCACCATTGCGCCAACTGTTCAGCCTGCACGACCGTTTCGTCAGCCAGGCCTCTTTGCGTCCGGATCAACGTATCGACGCCGCGCTGCAGTTTTCCGAAGCGCTGCTGGCGGCAAATCCTAAATATGTCAACTCCGCGCCTGGGCTGGACTCCAAGCTCCAGAGCGTCAAAGGTCAGGATCGCCAGTACGTCGCCCATGAGTATTTCAACCGCGACTGGAACTGCATGTATTTCACCGATGTGGTTGATGCCCTGGCGGCCGCCAAGCTCGATTACGCCACGACAGCGGTGCCGCTGGACTCGGTCGACCCACTCAATCTGAGCGCCGAAGGCATGGACTTTCTGGAGGGCATCGACCATCCCGTCATGCGTGAGCAGGCGCGTGACTATTTCGTGAACCAGAGTTTCCGCCGGGACCTGTATGTGCGCGGCGCCAACAGGTTGTCCGCCTTCGAGCACCGCGAGCGTATGCTCAGCACGCGCTTCGTCCTGTTGCAGGCCGCCGACAGCGTGCCGGCCAACGTCACCGGTCCGGCGGGCGCAGCCACCTTGCAGGCAGAGATCTATGGCCCAGTACTCGCCGCACTGGCGGAGGACGCCTATGTGCCGAAGACCTTGCGGCATTTGCTGGATCTTTTGCCCTCCTTGGCCTATGGCGATGCGGAGCAGGCCCTCAACGTGCTGATCGCCATGAGCGCCGTGGCGCCCTGTCAGAGCGAAGCGGCCGAAAAACTGGTGCAGGCCCGCTGCAATAGCCTCAACCTGCAGCTGTGCAAGCGTTCGTTGTATGACAACAAGATTCAGACTCTGGCGAGTCCGGTGACCGGAGGTGGCGTGACGGTCAGTCGCTTCCAGCAGCTGTTCCTGATATCAATCAAGCAAGGTAAAAAACACCCGGCTGAATGGGCGCAACTGGCATGGGCCATCATCGGTGGTCAAGGCGAAGGTCTGCTCAAGGATGGTAAGGTCCTGACCACCGCTGAAGAAAATCTTGCCGAACTGACCGGGCAGGCTCAAGCGTTTGCCGAGAGTACTCTGGTGATTCTCAAGGCTTTGAAAATCGTCTAGTCGAGAAGAGGGACGGCAGGAGATCCTCGCGTCGCCTGCCGTCGTCCGGCACATTTCGAATTCTTGCGCAAAAACCAAAACGACGGTACCGCGGCGGACATGCCGCCAAGGACGTGCGGTCGATGTAATGCACTGGTCAAATAGTAGCGGTGACGGAAATCGGACTTTCCATAAGGTACTGTCGTGAAGCGTGATACTCACCTCGTAATGCTCTTGCTGTTGGTCATCGGCTGTTCCCTGGCATCGCTGACGATCTGGAAGGTGCTGGGCTCCAGGGATCGAGCACTGGATGAGGTCAACGTCGACGGGTTGAACCTGACGCAGGCACTGGCGACTTATTCCGAAGGCATTGTCCGGCAGAGCTCTCTGCTTCTGCTCGGACTCGTCGAACGTCTGGAAACCGAGGGCAGTGGCCCTGCGCAGGTCGAACGGCTGAAAACACTGATCAACCGGCAGCAACCGCTGATGCCGCAGATGAGTGGCATCACTATCTACGACAACAAGGGGCACTGGTTGATGTCATCCAGCCGGCCGATTCCTGTCGGTGCCAACAGCAGCGACCGTGCCTATTTCACTCATCACCGCGATGATCCATCCCGCGAGCCTTTCATCGGCCCGCCGATCCGCAGTCGCTCGAATCAGGAATGGGTGATTACCATCAGCCGGCGTTTCAATGACGATCACGGGGAGTTTGCCGGTGTAGTGGCGGTCACCCTGGGGGTGGAAAACTTCCTGCGGCTGTTCGGGCAACTCGATGTGGGGCAGGAGGGTGCCATCGGCTTGTCCTATACCGACGGTACACTGCTGGTTCGTTATCCCTTCCGCGAACAGGACATGGGGCGCAACTTCTCCAAGTCGCCGATCTATGCGAAATACCTGGTGGACCAATCGGTCGGTACCGCTTCCTTCACCTCCAGCCTGGACGGCGTTGAACGGCTCTATGCCTTTCGCAAAAGTGAAACGTTGCCACTGATCACTACGGTTGCGCTCGGTAAGCGCGAAGCCCTGACAGCGTGGCGACTCGAAGCGCTTCTGTCGATAGGTGTGGTCGCCACGCTATTGGGGCTTACCGGCATCATCGGCTGGTTTCTGATTCTCGATATCCGTCGCAGGACCCAGGTGGAAGGCGAACTGCGGGACACTCAACAGCAATTGCTCGGTACGAACCGGCAGCTGGAATTGTTGGCGATGAAGGATGCGCTGACCGATCTGGCAAACCGGCGGTGCTTCGATCAGACCCTCGAGATGGAAGCGCGCCGGGCGAAGCGTGACGGGACTTCACTGGCATTGCTGATGATTGATCTGGACTATTTCAAGCTGTTCAACGATTCCCAGGGGCATGTGGCCGGCGACGAATGTTTGCGGCAGGTGGGCAGAATCCTCGAAACCTGCGTGCGCCGGCCGTCCGATCTGGTGGCGCGCTATGGCGGTGAAGAGATGGCGGTGATCATGCCCGGGACCGACAGTGACGGTGCGGGAGTCGTGGCGAGACTGATTCTGGAACGATTGGCGCACGAGCCCATTGCTCATCCGACCAGTCCATTTGGCCGAGTGAGTGTGAGTATCGGCATCGCGGCCGCCACAGGGTCGCGACTGGACACGGTACAAGGCCTGATCGCTGCGGCAGATCAGGCGCTGTATCAAGCCAAAGCAGCGGGCCGTAACCAGCTCGCCAAGCGTGTCGCCAGCGAAAGCTACTCTGCGTACACCGGGTAATCCACATAGCCTTCGGCCTGACCGCCATACACCGTGGCCGGGTTCAGCGAGTTCAGCGGCCAGTCATTGGCGATGCGTGCGGGCAGATCCGGGTTGGCGATGAACGGGCGACCGAAAGCCACGAGATCGGCCAGTCCGGATTCAAGCAACTGTGCCCCGCTTTCGGCGTTGTAGCGGCCCGCATAGATGATCGCGCCGCTGAAGGTGTTGCGCACCGCTCGACGGAACGTCTCCGGCATCACTGGCGCGTCGTCCCAGTCGGCTTCGGCGATGGACAGGTAGGCGATGCCGACGTCTTGCAGCACCTTGATCGCTTCGATGTAGGTGGTGTGCGGGTCATCCTCGACCATGCCCAGATAAGTCCGCGCTTCATCGGTGGTGGTGAACAGCGGCGCGAAGCGCACACCGACTTTTTCCTTGCCGATGCACTCGGCGACCCCGGCCACCACTTCGCGCAGAAAGCGCAGACGGTTATGCAGCGAACCGCCGTATGGGTCGGTTCGCAAGTTGCTGTGGGCGGAGATGAACTGGTTCACCAGATAACCATTGGCGCAGTGCAGCTCGATACCGTCGAAACCGGCGTCCATGGCATTGCGCGCCGCCTGGATGTACAGCTGAACCAGTTCCTGGACTTCCTCGGTGGTCAGTGCGCGAGGCGTGGACGGTGGAACCAGAGTGCCAATGCCAGGCCCGGTCTCGATGAAAACGCTGACCCGATCGGTGGCGACGGCGGAGGGCGCCACTGGCGCGGCGCCATCGGGTTGCAAAGCACTGTGCGATACGCGTCCCACATGCCAGAGCTGGGCGAAGATCACCCCCTCCTTGGCGTGAACGGCCTCGGTGACCTGGCGCCAACCGGCAATTTGCTCAGGCGTATGAATACCCGGTGTCCAGGCGTAACCCTGGCCACGGGGTTCGATCTGGGTGCCTTCGGTCACCAGCAAACCTGCACCGGCGCGTTGTTGGTAATACTCGGCCATCAATTCATTGGCGACATTGCCCGGTTGAGTGCTGCGCTGACGAGTCAGGGGCGGCAGGACGATACGGTTTTTCAGGGTGTGGTGGCCCAGAGTGGCGGGGGTGAAGAAGCGGCTGCGGTTCATGGATGTACCCTGGTCATGGTCTTATTAGACCGGTCAACTATTTGAGGGACGAAAAAAGAACACCGTGCAACACACACGGTGTCCGGATCAGTCGTTCGAGGGTGGAGCGAAAAGTTTCAGCCGAGCAGCTTCAGCAATTTTTCGGCGACCGCTGCCGAGCTGGCGGGATTCTGCCCGGTGACCAGTTTGCCATCCGTCACCACGTGTACCTGCCAGTCGGCGACTTTGGAATAGCGGCCGCCAAGACGCTGAAACTCGTCTTCGATCAGGAACGGCACTACGTCCGTCAGACCGACCGCTGCTTCTTCGGAGTTAGTGAAACCCGTCACTTCGCGATGCTGGATCAGCGGTTTGCCATCTGCGTCGACGACATGACGCAGCACCCCCGGCGCATGGCAGACGAAGCCATGGGGCTTGTTACGGCGCGCGAAGGCTTCGATCAGGGCAATCGAATGCTTGTCTTCGGCCAAGTCCCAGAGCGGGCCATGCCCACCTGGATAAAACACGGCATCGAAGTCTTCGGCGTGGACATCGGCCAGGCGGCCGGTGTTCGCCAGTGCCTGCTGGGCCGCAGGGTCCTGGCGGAAACGCTCGGTTTCAGCCGTCTGAGCGTCGGGCTCGTCACTCTTCGGATCCAGCGGTGGCTGGCCGCCTGCGGGTGAAACCAGGGTGATGTCGGCGCCGGCGTCCTTGAAGGCGTAGTAGGGGGCAGCGAACTCTTCGAGCCAGAAGCCGGTTTTCTTGCCGGTGTTGCCGAGTTGATCGTGGGAAGTCAGAACCATCAAGATTTTCATAGAGCACCCTGGGTTGGTCTGGCGGCGTTCATGAGCAAGGGATTCGCACAGGATCGACACCGGGGAAAAGGTTTGTCGGAGCGCAGCATAGTTTCCAAATAGACCAGTCGTCTAGTAATTTTTTCTCTGAAGCTTTTTCATGGACAGGTGTGGCAAACTCGCGTTCCTTTGAGATAAACGACTGGTCTATTGCCTGGTAATTCGCGCCCCATGAAACCGACCTACGACGACACCCGCCAACATTTGCTCGACACCGGCCACCGGATGATGGCCGAAAAAGGCTTCACCAGTGTCGGCCTGAACGAGATCCTGCAGACCGCCGGCGTGCCCAAGGGCTCGTTCTATCACTACTTCAAATCCAAGGAACTCTACGGCCAGGCGTTGCTCGAGGATTACTTCGTCGACTACCTGGCCGACATGGAGCGACGCCTGACGCTGCCGGGTTTGAGTGCTCGTGAGCGGCTGATGGATTACTGGCAGGGCTGGCAGGATCGCTGCACCCTGGAAGGCCATGGTGACGAATGCCTGGTGGTGAAACTCAGTGCCGAGGTGGCTGACCTGTCCGAAACCATGCGCCTGACCTTGCGTGACGGCGCCGAGCGAGTGGTGGCGCGTATCACCGAGAGCATTGAACAGGGCCAGGTCGAAAAAAGCTTGCCTGAGGGGGATGCCCGACAACTGGCCGAAACTCTGTACCAGCTGTGGCTGGGGGCCAGTTTGCTGAACAAACTGCAACGCACAGGGCAATCGTTGAGTACGTCGATGGCGACCACGAAGCGCCTGTTGACCGTGTGAGGAAAGGATAAACGCAAGAGGTTGAGAGTCAGCTGCACAAACGAATGGGAATGCCTATCAATTGCGCGGCGAGTGGTATACCATCCGCCGCGTTTTGCTGGCAGTTATACCCTTCGTTCTGGCCTATCCGTAAGGTTCTCCCCTCATGCGTCGAACTCTGCTGTCCATCTGTGTGTTGCAAACGTTGTCTCCCTTTGCGTGGGCCGAGCCCTCCGATTCAACGGCATCAGTGCTGGAGCTGGATGCAACCGATGTGGTCGGTACCGTGGATTACGAAAGAGCGGACGGCCCGGTAGTCGGATATCGCGCGACCCGTTCGGCCAGCGCCACCCGAACCGATACCTCGATCCATGAAACCCCGCAATCGATCAGTGTCGTCACCAAAGATGCGGTCGAAGACATCGGCGCCACTCGGTTGCAGGACGCACTGGATTACGCGGGCGGAGTCGGGCGTGCCAACAATTTCGGCGGCCAGGGACTGACCACGTTCACCGTGCGCGGATTTACCACCGGCGAGTTCTACCGTAATGGTTTCCCGATCAACCGCGGTTATCCGAACATGCCGGATGCCAACACCATCGAGCGTCTTGAGGTCCTGCGCGGGCCGGCGACCATGCTCTACGGCCGTGGCGATCCCGGCGGTACCTTCAATGTCGTTTCCAAACAACCGTTGCCTGAGCGCACGGTCACACTGGGCAGCCAGTTGAATGACCAAGGCATGCAGCGCGGTACCCTGGATGCTTCCGGCCCGCTCGATGAAGAGGGACGTCTGGCCTACCGCCTGAACGTGGTGGGCGAGGGCGGCGAAACCTTCCGCGATCACGTCGAAACCGAACGCTACGGCGTGACCCCGGTGCTGACCTGGCAAGCCAGCGATGACACCCGCGTGATCTTCGAGGGTGACTTCATGCGTAACAACCATCCGCTGGACCGGGGCGCGACGCGTTATCCACGGCAGATCGGCACGGCCTCCCGCGACACCTTCTTCGGAGAACCGGACGCTGGCAAGTTGCACAACGACAACAACATGGCGCAATTGCGCTTCGAGCATGTGCTCAATGAGGACTGGACGCTCGGCGGTGGCTTCCAGTGGCTCGACGGAACCTTGCAGGGCAATGCCATCGAAGCCAACGGCATTGCCGCCGATGGCCGGACCCTGGGACGGAATTTCAACTATCGCAAGCTGGAGTGGACGGACAAGGACACCCAGCTCAACCTGACCGGTCACTTCTCCACGGGCGGCCTGCAGCACACGTTGCTGACCGGTATCGAATACGAAGATTACGACTACCAGTCGATCATCCAGCGCTCCAGCGGCGCGGTGAGTGCCTATCCGATCGATATCTTCAATCCGGTCTATGGTCAGCCCCGTCCGGCCCTGACGCGCACCCCGACCCACGACAAGGAAAACCTCAAGACCTACGCCGCGTTCGTGCAGGACCAGGTGGCGCTGACCGATCGGCTGAAGGTCCTGGCCGGTGCCCGTTTCGAACGCTTCGAGCACGACTACGAAACCTACGTGCCCGGCGGCAAAAACTGGCAGGCCAGCGACAATGCCGTCACGCCGCGCATCGGTGTGACCTATGACCTGACCGACACCCTCGCGGTCTATGCGGACACCGCACGCTCTTTCAAACCCAATACCGGCGCAAGCCGACAGGGCGGGGGCTTCGAACCGGAGAAAGGCAAGTCGTGGGAGATGGGGGTCAAATGGGAAGCGCTGGAGCATCAGCTGAGCGTTGACGCGGCGATCTATCAGATTGAAAAGCGCAATGTCCTGACCACTGACCCTGTGGACTCGACGTTCAGCGTCGCTGCCGGGGAAGTGCGCAGCCGAGGATTTGACCTCAATGTCGCCGGCAACCTGACCCCCGAGTGGCGTGTCATCGGCGGTTACGCTTACGTCGATGCCGAGGTGACCAAGGACAACGTGATCCGCTCCGGCACGCGACTGATGAACATCCCGAAAAACAGCTTCAGCCTGCTGAATGTCTATGAGTTTCAGGACGGAGCCCTCAGAGGTCTGGGTCTGGGGACCGGCCTCAAATATGTCGATGAGCGCGCGGGTCAAACGGCGAACACCGCGTTTTCGATGGGGAGCTACACCGTTGTCGACCTGCTCGGGTACTACAAGGTCAATGACAAGGTACGCCTCAATCTGGACCTGAAGAATCTGTTTGACCGGGACTATGACGAGGGTGCATTCGGTAACGTCTACGCCTATCCGGGGGCGCCGAGAACGGTGCAGGTCGGTATTTCTTACACCTTGTAGTCCGTACGGCGCGGGTAACGCCGGCCGGCATCGACACGAATACTTCCAGATCCTGATCAACTTCGGTGGCGACAGGGTGCGGCACATTGGCGCATAACGCACTGGGATTCACCCTGCCGCACCGCGTGCAGGTGATCCCACACCCGGCGAACAGCCAATTCGTGGTGATCAACGTTTCCCAGACCTTTGTGTTGGCGCACTTGCAGTGCGATCCGATGGATCTGGAAGAGGTCTCGATCCTCCTGCGTGCGATTAGCTGCTCAACGCTTTAATGCGACGAAACATAGACCGAGGGCGACGTCGGCGCAGGCAACGCGTACGTTGCCTTCATCCACTCGATCTCCGCTTGCGGTGTCCGGCCGAAGAAACGTTTGAATTCGCGGCTGAACTGCGAAGCGCTTTCATAGCCGACACTGAACGCCGCCGCTGATGCAGTCATGGCGTGGCGCAGCATCAGCAATCGCGCCTGATGCAGGCGCGTCGACTTCAAATATTGCATGGGGGAGGCGTCCGTCACGCTGCGAAAATGCAGATGAAAACTGGGCACGCTCATGCTCGCTTCGCGGGCCAGTTGCTCGACGTCCAGACGCTCCTGATAGCTGCTGTGGATCTTGCGGATCGCCCGCGTCACCTTGCCGAAGTGCCCTTGCCGATTGAGTGCGGCGCGCATCGAGCCGCCTTGTTCGCCGGTCAGGATGCGGTAATAGATTTCCCGCAACAGCGACGGCCCCAATATCTGCGCCTCACCCGGAATGCTCATGGCTTCGAGAAAGCGCAGCGTTGATGCGCGCAGGCGGTCGTCCATCGGCGAGGCGTACATGCCCTTGGGGGGCGCATCACTCGGGCCGTGAATCTCATCCACTTGCTGCATCAACTCGCTGGCCACCTGGAAATCCAGTTGCAGATAGATCGCAAGCATCGGCTCATCTTCAGAGGCGTCGGTCTCCATGGTGAAGGGGATCGGAACGGACACCACCAGATAGTGCTGGGCGTCATAGACGTAGACGTCATCGCCCAGATACCCGCGCTTCTGCCCCTGACAGAGAATCACGATGCCGGGGTCGTACAGCACCGGCGTGCGGGTCAATGGGCGGTTCGAGCGCAGGAAGCGCACGCCTTCCAGCGCACTGAGGTTGTAGCCCTCGACGGGCGCCAGCGTTTCCATGAGTTGCACCATGCGCGAAATGCCTGGGTCGGCCTGTTTCATCGGGTTCTCTCTGTGGGCCGTTCAATGGTCGGTGGAGCGGGTCAGCGTTTCCCATTCATCGATCTCGCTGGCGGCACGTTTCAACTTGTCGCGCACCAGGCTCAATGCATCGCTGCCCAGCAACAGATGCGCTGGCGGAGCGGGGCTGGCGATGATCTGCAACATCGCCTGCGCGGCTTTGCGCGGATCACCGAGCTGCTTGCCGCTCTTGTCTTCGCGGGCCTTGCGCACCGGATCGAAGCTGGCGTCATAGTCGGCGATGCTGCGGGGCGTGCGCTGCATCGAACGACCGGCCCAGTCGGTGCGAAATGAACCCGGTGCGACGGCGGTCACGAAGATATTGAACGGCGCCAGTTCCTGGCTCAGGGTATCGGAGATGCCTTCGAGGGCAAACTTGCTGGCGCAGTAGTAGGCAATGCCCGGCATCGTGATCGTGCCGCCCATCGACGTGATATTGAGAATATGACCCGCCCGCCGCTGGCGAAAGAACGGCACAAACGCCTTGGTCACCGCGACCGCGCCGAACACATTCACGTCGAACTGGAGGCGCATGTCCTCAAGCGGCGACTCCTCGAAAATGCCTTCGTGGCCGTAGCCGGCGTTGTTGACCAGCACATCGACCGGGCCGTGGGTCGCTTCCACAGTCGCCACGACACTCTCAATCCGCTCGAAGTCTGTGACATCCAGCAGCACGCCGTACGCATTGTCGCTGGACAGCGCCTGAAAGGCTTGCAAGTCGGCTTCGCTGCGCACGGTGCCAATGACGCGGTGACCAGCGGCCAGTGCTTCCTTGGCCAGCGCGTGGCCGAAGCCGCTGCTGACGCCGGTGATGAAGAGGGTTTTGGTGGTGGTCATGACGGGCTCCAGTTAATGCGGTTTCAACTCATGGTATCCATCGAAGAAACACTCACCTATGTCGGTTTGTCTTTGATCATTGCCTATTCCTATCAACGGCGCGACAAACGGCCAATGAGCTTTTTGCGTTGCTCCAGGCATCCAGACTGGAACAGACCGCAACCGCTGATATCCTGCGCAACAACCGCCGATGAGCCAGGACGAAATGAAGACATCAACCCGTTGGCCCGCAGACGATAAAGAGTTGGCGCAATTGCGCGCGTTCAACCGCAAGCTTGCCCGGCTGCCGCGCTTTCGCATCCGCAATCGCATCACCCCACGGGCGATTCAGTTGTTGTTGCGCCTAAGCCAATTGGGCGGCGCAAGAAAGTTGCTCAAGCACGGGCTTAAGGCCGAACGAAAAGTGGTGGGTGTCGACGGCGCGTCAGTGCCGGTGCGGATTATTCGGCCAAATACAAAGGCCAAAGGCGTAGTGCTGGATTTCCATGGCGGCGGCTGGGTCATCGGCAACGCGCAGATGAACGATCCCCTCAACATCGCCATGGTGAAAGCCTGCGATGTGGCAGTGGTCTCGGTCGACTATCGGCTTGTGGTCTCGACTCCGATCGAGGGCGTCATGCAGGACTGCCTCACGGCGGCCCGCTGGCTGCTGAGCGATGACTGCCGCGAGTTTGCGAACCTGCCCGTCATCGTCGTGGGCGAGTCGGCAGGCGGCCATCTCGCCGCCGCGACCCTGTTGCAACTCAAACAGTGGCCTGACCTGCTCGAACGGGTGAGCGGGGCGCTGCTGTATTACGGCGTCTACGACCTGACCGGAACCCCCAGCGTACGCAACGCCGGGCCCGATACCTTGCTGCTGGACGGGCCGGGGATGGTTGAAGCGCTGCAAATGCTCACTCCGGGATTGAACGATGAAGAACGCCGGCAGGCGCCGTTGTCACCGCTGTACGGTGACTTCACCGGTTTTCCGCCAGCGTTGATGTTTGCTGCGGAACTGGATCCGCTCAGGGATGACACGCTTGAGTTGGCTGAGCGTTGGGGTAGGGCGGCGGAAGTGGAGGTACATCTGTTGCCGGAAACCGCACATGGGGTGATTCATTTTCCGCTGGGGTTGGCGGGGAAAGTGCTTGGGTATAGTCGTGCGTGGGTTGCGGGGCGGCTTGTTGAGGGCTGAGCCATCGACCCTCACTCAGCCGCCACCTTGAATTGCTCGAGAATAAGTTCAGCCAATGTCCTGACAGGCTCGGTGAAACTTCGCCGAGGCCTGTGCACCAGTCCGATATCACGATGGAAGGTGTGTTGGCCGAGATCAAGCGCCCGCACACCTGACGGCCATTGCTGATGGGTGGCCGTCTGCGGCACGAGCGCGACCCCTACGCCATTTTCCACCAGCCTGATGATGGCCTCCAGCTCATCCAGCTCAGAGACTTCACGCAAAGTGAAATGCATCTGTCGCAGGAAACGATCGACCTGCCTGCCGCCGAAGGATGAGCGGTCATAGCGAATGAACGGCAGGCTTGAGAGCAGTTCGATCCAGTCTTCTCCCGGTACGTCCTTGGGCACGATCAGACGGTAGGGTTCAAGCGCCAGCGTGGTCCAGCGCAGATCGCTTTGAAGCGAGAAGGGCGGCCGAATGATCGCTGCCATGTCGATTTCGCCGATGTCCACCAGATTCACCAGCTCCATGGAAAGACCGGGCACGACACGCGTTCGGCATTCCGGGCACTGCTGGTGAAACCTGGCGAGTGCGTCCGGGAGAAACGATCGCTGGACTGAGGCGATAGCGCCGACGTTGACCAGAATGCTGGTGGAAAGACCGACGGTGGTCGATCCCAGGTTGTCGTAAAGACGAAGCAGCTCCTGCGCCTGAAGCAGGACTTGCTGGCCCATCCTGTTGAGGTGGGCCGAGCGTCCTTTTCTGTCGAATATTTCAAAGCCGAGCTCGGCTTCCAGGCGTTGAATCTGGGCGCTCACCGCCGCCTGGGTGAGGCCTATCCGGTTGCCGGCAGCCGCGAAAGTGCCTTCCCGGGCGACGGCAATGAGGGTCTTGAGTTCTTTGATCATTCACAAATATTAGTTGTGTTTCTGAGAAATATATATTGATTTTTTTGCTGTCAGTGTCGCCCTACGATGTGCTCACCAACCACAAAAACCGTATTGGAGTCCTGATGAGCCTTTCGCCATTCCACCTCGCCATCCCCGTTTACAACCTGGCTGCAGCCCGCAGTTTTTACGGAGAGGTCTTTGGCCTGGAAGAGGGTCGTTCCAGTAACCAATGGGTCGACTTCAACTTTTACGGGCATCAACTGGTGATTCACGAACACCCGAAAACCGCGTCTCAGGAAAGCGTTCACAGCAACCCGGTCGACGGGTACGACGTTCCTGTTCCTCACTTCGGCATCATCCTGGGATGGGAAGAGTGGGAAGCGCTGGCAGAGCGCCTCAAGTCTTTCGGTACCGAGTTTGTGATCGAACCTTACATTCGATTCAAAGGACAGGTTGGCGAGCAAGCCACCATGTTCCTGTTCGACCCTTGCGGCAATGCCCTCGAATTCAAGGCCTTCAAGGATATGAGCCAGCTCTTCGCCAAGTAAGAAACGCAATGGCACAACGGCGTTGTGCCATTTGATCTCAAGTGAGCTGGAAGCTCATGACTCTAGCAACTGCCGATTGATGCAGTCCTTTCATTCCAACAAGAAGGCTAGACATGAAACGTGTTCCCCTGGTGTGGCAAATCGTTGCCGGGCTGTTGCTTGGCGTGCTCGTTGGTTGGTACTTCAATACCCATCCGCAGTATCAGTCGTGGGTCAGCACGGAGATCCTGAAACCGCTTGGCGATATCTTCATCAAGATGATGAAGATGGTGGTCGTGCCTATCGTGTTCTGTTGCATGATCCTGGGTATCGCCGGAGGCGGGGATAACAAGTCGTTCGGCCGGATGGGCATCAAGTCGCTGGGCTATTTCTTTGCGATCACCGGCCTGGCCATCGTGATCGGCCTGTGTTTCGCGAACCTCTTCGAACCCGGTACGGGCACCGATATTTCGGGCATCGCACACGGTGCTGCCGCCATCACGATGGAGCCTTCGAAGGGCGCGCTCGTGATTGTGCAAAACATCGTTCCGGATAACTTTCTGGTGGCGATGTCCGAGGCGAAGTTGCTTTCTGTGCTGTTCTTCGCGGTGTTGTTCGGTGTCGCGCTCAACGCATTGCCCAGGGAGAAAAGTGCACCTGTGGTTGCGCTGGTCCAAGGCATTTCAGATGCGATGTTCAGGATCGTCTCGATCGTCATGGCCTATGCCCCGATAGGGGTGTTCGGCATGATCGGTGCGACCGTCGCTACCTTCGGCTTTGCCTCTTTGCTGCCCTTGCTCAAGTTGATTGGAGTGGTCTATCTGGCGCTGATCGTCTTTGTATTGGTGGTACTCGGAGGAATCAGTTACCTGATCGGCGAGAACATCTTCAAGTTGATCAGGTATTTCCGCGACGAGTTGATTCTTGCGTTCTCCAGTGCTGCCTCTGCAGCGGTCATGCCGCAGTTGATGAGCAAGCTGGAGAACTACGGCGTACCACGGCGCATTGTCAGTTTTGTGGTGCCAGTGGGGTACGCGTTCAACCTCGATGGCGCGTCGATCTTCCTCGGCGTGGCGACAATTTTCATCGCCCAGCTTTATGGAATCGATCTGTCGCTTTCTCAGGAAGTCCTGCTGGTGGTGACCATGGTGCTGACCTCCAAAGGTGCTGCCGGGGTGCCTGGATTCGCCATCGTCATCCTGTCGGCCACGTTGGCGTCTGCCGGTCTCCCGCTGGAGGGCGTGGCACTGATCGCCGGCATCTTCAGGATTATCGACAGCGGCACCACCACCCTGAATGTGTTGGGCAATGCGATCGCGCCCCTGGTGATCGCCAAATGGGAGAGGGTGACTCTAGAGCCTTCGCGCACCCTCCCGGACGTACAAAAGGCCTGACGATCATAAGGAGCGCTGGCGGCGCTGCACGAGTAAACGCCTGCTGATGTACAGGCGATTTTTTTCATCAAGTTACTAGACGACCGGTCTGATATTGAAGGTATGCAACATGATTGATAACAGTCGCAACACGGATCTTTTTTCTCCCATGTAAATGGGCGCCCTGCAATTGGCCAACCGGATTGTCATGGCGCCCGTGACTCGCAGCCGGATGGCTGAAGACGGCGTTCCGAACGAACTGCACGCGACTTACTACGCACAGCGCGCGAGTGCCGGCTTGATCATTGCCGAAGCTACAAACATTTCGGCGCAGGGGCGCGGCTACGCTATGACGCCGGGGATCTGGTCGGACGCGCAGGTGGCGGGCTGGAGAAAAGTCACGGACGCCGTCCATGCCGCAGGTGGCGGGATTGTCAGCCAGCTGTGGCACGTGGGGCGTTTTTCCAGCGTCGAGTTGCAGCCCGACCGCGCCGCTCCCGTTGCGCCGTCGGCGATCAAGGCAGAAGGCAGCACCTACACCGAGAACGGCTTTGTCGAAGTGTCGATGCCCCGAGCGCTGGAGACATCGGAGATTCCCGGCATCATCGAGCAATACAAGCGCGCCGCTGAAAATGCCAGGCGTGCCGGTTTCGATGGGGTGCAGGTTCATTCGGCGAACAGCTATCTGCTCGACCAGTTTCTGCGTGACTCGACCAATCAGCGCACTGACCGGTATGGCGGCACCATTGAGAACCGCGCCCGACTGACGCTTGAAGTCACTGAAGCGGTGATTTCGATCTGGGGCAGTGACCGCGTCGGCATTCGTCTTTCGCCGGTCACGCCCGATGCCGGAAACACACCTCCCGACAGCAATGTCATGGCGACCTACGGATATCTGATTCAGCAGCTCAACCGGCTCAATCTGGCCTATCTGCACTTCGTCGAAGGCGCCACCGCGACCTCGCGTACGGTTCCTGATCGCGTTGATCTGGATGCATTGAGCGCGCAGTTCGAAGGCCCCTTTATCGGCAATAACAACTACGACCTCGAGATGGCACTGGAGCGCCGGGCACTGGGCCGGGTTGATGCGGTGGCGTTCGGGCGTCTGTTCATTTCCAACCCCGACCTCGTGGAGCGCCTGCGTCGGGGCACCGAACTGACCATCGCGCCACGCGAGAGCTACTACGGCGGCGGCGCCAAGGGCTACACCGACTGGCCAGCGGCTGACCATTGATTTGTGCGCCCTGCACCGGATCGGCGCAGGGCGGCTTGATTGAAAAAACATTCACAGCAAACAGGAGTTCATCATGAGCCATCCAACTTACGTGCAGGAATACAACGCAATCGTCGAAGTGCTCAGCCAGTACAACGAAGGTGGAGCAAAGGCTGACAGCGCCTTGATGAAGCCCGCGTTCAATGCGCAGGCGACCATGTTTGGGGGTTGACGACGGCAAGCTAGTCGGCGGCGCGATCCAGAATCTGTATGACGTCATCGACACCGCGTTCCGTCCATCCCCCGAAGCCGAAGCCGCCATCGTTCGCATCGATATCGTCGGCACGGCTGCGAGTGCCCGGGTCGATACCGACAACGTGTCGGGGTTCCGTTTCACCGACTTCTTCAACCTGCTGAAGGTAGACGGCAAGTGGACGATCGTCAGCAAGATCTACCACACCCACCCGAGCGCCTGAGCCCTCGTCTTCTGCCCCGGCAGTAACGGGGCAGCACCGTTTACGCCTGATCCATCGCCTCGGCGACGCCCTGATCCTCACCCAGAAACCCGCCACTCTGGTGCTGCCACAGCCGCGCATAGGTGCCGTTTTTCGCCAGCAGTTCGGTGTGGGTGCCTTGCTCGATGATGCGCCCCTCATCCATGACAATCAGGCGATCCATCGCCGCAATCGTCGACAGTCGATGCGCAATCGCGATCACAGTCTTGCCTTGCATCATTTCATCGAGGCTTTCCTGGATGGCGACTTCGACTTCCGAATCGAGGGCGCTTGTCGCTTCGTCCAGTAGAAGGATCGGCGCGTTCTTGAGCATCACCCGGGCGATGGCGATGCGTTGGCGCTGGCCACCGGAAAGCTTGATGCCGCGTTCGCCCACCAGCGTGTCGTAGCCGGTGTGGCCCTGGCGGTCGCTGAGCTGGTTGATGAAGCTGTCGGCCTGGGCGTTGGCGGCGGCACGCTGGATCTGTTCGTCGGTTGCGTCCGGTCGGCCGTAGGCGATGTTGTCGCGAATGGAGCGATGCAGCAGGGACGTGTCCTGAGTGACCATGCCGATCGCGCTGCGCAGACTGTCCTGTGTCACCTGTGCGATGTTCTGGCCGTCGATGCGAATCTCGCCGCGATCGACGTCATAGAAGCGCAGCAGCAGGTTGATCAGCGTGGATTTACCGGCGCCGGAGCGGCCCACCAGACCGATTTTTTCCCCCGGACGGATGCTCAGGCTCAAGCCGTCGAGCACCTGGCGTTCGCCGTTGTAGTTGAAGCTCACGTTGTCGAATTCGACGGCGCCGCCGGAAGGCACCAGCACGCCGGCGTCCGGCGCATCCTGCACTTTGGGGCCACGGGTCAGGGTGTCCATGCCGTCCTGCACGGTGCCGATGTTTTCGAACAGCGACGTCATCTGCCACATGATCCAGTGCGACATGCCGTTGATGCGCAACGCCATGGCCGTGATCGCCGCCACGGCCCCGGTGCCGACGTCGCCCTGATGCCACAGCCACAAGGCGTAGCCGCCGGCGCCCATGATCAGCCCGACCACCAGCGCCTGATTGACGATCTCGAACTGGCTGACCAGACGCATCTGGCGGAAACCGGTCTGCTTGAAATCCTCCATCGCCGCCCGGGCAAAGTGCGCTTCACGTTTGGAGTGGGAGAACAGTTTCACCGTGGTGATGTTGGTGTAGGCGTCCGACACCCGGCCCGTCATCGACGAACGTGCATGGGCCTGTTCCTGTCCGACCTGGCCCAGGCGTGGCACGAAATACAGCATTGCCAGCCCGAACAGCGCGACCCAGGCAATGAACGGCAGCATGAGCTTCAGGGCGAAGCCGCCGGCCAGCGCGATAATCGCAATGAAGTAAACGCCGATGCCCGGTGCGATCTCGATCACAGTGAACAGCACCTCGCGCACGGCCAGTGCGGTCTGCATCACCTTGGTCGTGACCCGGCCGGAAAATTCGTCGGAAAAGAATGAAAGGCTCTGGCGCAGCATCAGCCGATGAAAATCCCAGCGCAGACGCAGCGGCAGATTGATCGCCAACACCTGATGCTGAACCAGGGTGCGCAGCGCCACCAGCCCGACGCTGGTCAGCAACACGATACCGATGCCCCACAGCACACGGCTCTCCTGGCCGTTCGCAGCGCCGCCGGCCTGCCAGGTCGAGAGCAGATCCACGACCTGGCCCAGAAAGGAAAACAACCAGGCTTCGTAGATCGACACACCGGCACTGAGCAGCGCCAGCGCGAGGATATAGCCGCGAGCGCCACGGGTGCAGGCCCACAGGAATCGCGCCAGACCGACCGGCGGTGGCGGCGCTTCGTCGGGCGGGAAGGGGTCGAGCCGTTGTTCAAACAGGCGAAGCATTGGGGGTCTCCGAATTCATCAGTTGCGGGGGATTCTGCCACTTATCGATCACATTGAGGGGCCGCAGGTTCAGCGCATGATCTTTTGAGGGAAAACCCTCATTGTTGTAACGCTGACGCCTTACTAGCATGAACTCCGACGTTGACCCACTCGATGGAGAGCACCATGGCTACCACGCAGACTGACGACAAGCGCCCAACCCCTGATCCTGCCGAGGACAACGCGTTTTTCCCCTCGCCGTATTCCCTCAGCCAGTTCACTTCACCCCAATCCGATCTCAGTGATGCCGAATACCCGAACCGTTACAAGGGCGGGCGCTGGAAGGTCCTGATGATCGGCGCGGACGAGCGCTATCTGTTGACCGACAACGGCACGATGTTCTCCACGGGCAATCACCCGGTTGAAACGCTGCTGCCGATGTATCACCTGGACAAGGCCGGTTTCGGCTTCGACGTCGCGACGCTGTCGGGCAACCCGGTCAAGTTCGAGTTCTGGGCCATGCCCTCCGAAGACGCCGAAGTGAAGGGCTTCTACGAGCAATACCGCGATCAGTTCAAGCGTCCGCTCAAGCTGTCCCAGGTGATCGAACAAGCGCTGGGCGAACATTCGGACTACATCGGCGTGTTCATTCCCGGCGGGCACGGTGCGCTGATCGGCCTGCCGGAAAGCGAGGACGTGAAGAAGGTCCTGCAATGGGCCGTCGCCAAGGACAAATTCGTCATCACCCTGTGCCACGGCCCGGCAGCGTTGCTGGCGGCCGGCCTCGGTGAAACAAAAGACTCGTGCATCTTCAACGGTTACCGGATTTGCGCCTTTCCCGATGCCCTGGACGCGACGACCCCCGACATCGGTTACATGCCCGGCCACCTGACCTGGAAGTTCGGCGAGCAGTTGCAGGCGCTCGGTGTGGAAATCACCAACCAGGGCATTTCCGGGGCCACGCTTCAGGATCGCAAACTGCTGACCGGTGACAGTCCGCTGGCGGGCAATGCACTGGGCAAACTGGCGGCGGCCGCGCTCCTGAAAGAGGTCACCTCGGGGTGAGCTCCGGACCTGCCGAGGCACTCTTGCGCGCCGCCCTCGACATCGAGGCGGCGCCCACGCTGGCGACGATCCAGAAGGTCGTCCGCAGTTTTGCCGGGGCCTATGGTTACGATCGATTCGTCCTGTTTTCCGCCACCTCGGCATCGGAGGACGTGGTCGAGCGCATTTACTGGGTGGAAGGCAACTGGTTTGGCGACGGTATTGGCGTCGACGCCGAGACCTACGTTCAACGCTGCCCCGTGACTCGCCACCTGCTGGACGTCCGCGAATCCTTCTTCTGGAGCAAAGTGCAGGAGGAGAACGGCGAACTGTATCGGGTGGTTCGCGTGCCGAGTGGCCCGGGCGTGCATGGTTTGCAGATTCCGGTCTTCGGCCCGCAGGGGCTTGAAGGTGCCATGAGCCTGGGCGGCGAACAGATCGATGCCTCGGCGCGGATTCGTCTGGCGCTGGGCATGCTCGCCTCGGTGGCGTTTTACTCCGCCCGGCGATTGCTCGAAGCGCCGCTGGACGAGGCGTCCGGCAGGCTGTCGAACCGTGAACGCGAAGTGCTGGCGTGGGTCGCCGCCGGTCGGCGGCAGGCTGACATCGCCGCCACCCTCGGTTTGTCCGGGCGCACGGTGGAAAATCACCTGCGTTCGGCCCGTCGGCATCTCGGCGTGGCCACCACCGCCCAGGCCATCAAGATTGCCATTCGCAAGGGTGAAATAAAGGGCTGAAACCCGGGCGCACAGCGGATGCTGAAGCGCGTTTCGCGCGGCCGGCGCGATGTTTTGCGGATTCCTTCGTTTCAACATGCCAGAGGCTTGCATTGGCGCATTTTTGACATCCCTGTCTCTTTGCCATCGTCACAATCGAGTAGGAAACATCCGATATTTATTTCGCAAAATTCCTACATTTTGTTTGCCTCCCTAACAAAAAACGTGGTTATTATCCGCCGGCGCTTCGGGTCACAAACCCGGCGCCAGAAGATTGCCGCGTGTCCACAGACCCGGCAGTCGCAGCCGATCGGGACCACCCTGGCGCTGTCATCCCCGCGCAGGTTGTTCCTCGTCGTTGACCCTCAAATGGAAGTCGAGGTTTCAATTGGTCACGCGGTTTGCAATCGTCGATGCAATGAACGGGGCGACCTCTGTCGCCAATGATCCGGCCCACTTTCCAGTTGCCTGCGCCGACCGCGCGGCGGCATTTTTCTCCAGCCTGTCTCCCCCCGAATTTCTGCGTGTGCCCGCGTTCAACGCGAGTCTGCACGCGCGCGCCGCGCCATCCTCCTGAATTCGAAAGACCGTACCGGCACCTTGAAGCCGGGGCCTGACTGGCGGGGCATGTTCTGTTCCGCCTGATCACAAAAATAAAGTAGTCATGGACGGTAGCCTCCGATGTTCGACAACACTTCCTTGCGTGGGACGAATTCCGCGCAGCCCGACGTTTGCTCCTTGAAACCGTTCGATGCAGACCTGTGCGTGCACGGTCTGTTTGAAGCGCAGGTGCTGCGCACCCCCGAGGCCATCGCCGCACGCTGGCAGCAGGAGGCAATCAGTTACCGTGAACTGAACACCCGCGCCAACCGGCTGGCCCATCACCTGCGCAAGCTCGGGGTCGGGCCGGACGTGCGGGTCGGGCTGTGTCTGGAGCGTTCACTGGAGATGTTGGTCGGCGTACTCGCGGTGCTCAAGGCCGGTGGCGCCTATGTGCCGCTGGACCCGGCGTACCCGCAGGCGCGGCTGGCGCACATGCTGGCCGACAGCGCACCGTCGGTGGTGCTGACTCACGGCCAGGTGCGCGGTGTTTTGCGGGCAGCGCTCGAACAGTCGGCGACCACCCCGACGCTGCTGGATCTGGCCGACGCCCGGGATTGGGCTGCGCTGTCGGCTGACAACCCCGATCCTCACGCGATCGGCCTGACACCCCGACATCTGGCTTACGTGATCTACACCTCTGGCTCCACCGGCACCCCGAAAGGCGTGATGGTCGAGCATCGCGGACTGGTGGCCGTGAGCGCTGACTGGGCGCGGCTCTATGAGTTGGGCGAGCCGATCAACCACCTGCAGATGGCCGGGTTTTCCTTCGACGTCTTCAGCGCGGACGTGATCCGTGCTCTGGGTTTCGGCGGCACGCTGGTGCTGTGTCCACGGGACACCCTGATGGACCCGCCGGCCCTGTATCGGCGGATGCGCGAGGCGCAGATTGGCTTTGCCGATTTCGTACCGGCGCTGCTCAATCCGCTGCTGGCGTGGGTCGAAGAGACCGGCCGTGACTTGTCGTTCCTGCGCACCGTGGTCTGCGGCTCCGACATCTGGACCGCCCACAGCGCGCGACAATTACGCAGGCTGTGTGGTGGGCAGGTGCAGATCGTCCAGGCCTATGGCGTGACCGAAGCGAGCATCGACAGCACCTGTTTCGAGTTCACCGAAGGTAGCCAGATCGACGCGGTACTGCCCATCGGCCGGGCACTGCCCAACACCCGGATTTACCTGCTCGACGTTGACGGCGCACCGGTTGCCGAAGGTGTCGCGGGCGAGCTGTACATCGGTGGCGTCGGCGTGGCACGCGGTTATCTGAACCTGCCGCAACTGACCGCCGAGCGTTTCATCGACAGCCCGTTCATGGCGGGCGAGCGTCTTTACCGAACAGGCGACCTGGCGCGCTATCGGGCCGACGGCCAACTGGAATTTCTTGGCCGCAACGATTCCCAGGCCAAGTTGCGTGGCCTGCGTCTGGAACTGGGGGAAATCGAAACCCGGCTGGCGGACATCCCGGGCGTGCGGGAAAGCGTGGTGCTGCTGCGCCAGGACAGTCCCGGTGAACCGCGTCTGGTTGCCTACTACTGCGAAAAACCAGACTCAACGCTAAGCCCGCGTTCCTTGCGTGAACAGCTGCAGATCAGCCTGCCGGACTACATGGTGCCAACCGCCTTCGTGCGTCTCGATGCACTGCCGCTGACCGCCAACGGCAAGGTTGACCGGCCCAATCTGCCGGCACCGGACGTCGAGGCATTTGATCAGCAGGAATACCAGGCACCACAAGGTTCGCTGGAAACCGCACTCGCCGCGATCTGGGCCGACGTGCTCGGCGTCGAGCGGGTCGGGCGTCAGGATCAGTTCTTCGCCCTCGGCGGCCACTCGTTGCTGGTGATGCGCGTGCTGGCGCAGGTTCGCCACACGCTGAGGCTGGAAGTGGCGCCTTCGACGCTGTTTGCCGCACCGGTTCTGGCGGCGTTCGCCGAACGGCTGCAAGCCAGTCAGGCGGTGGCTCGCCCAGCCATCACGGCCCTTGAACGGACGGGCGCGCAAACGTTGTCGTCTGCTCAGCAGCGCCTGTGGTTTCTGGCACAAATGGAGGGTGGCAACGCGGCGTATCACATGCCGCTGAACCTGCGTTTGCGTGGTTCGCTGGACGTGCCGGCACTGGAGCGCAGCTTCAACCAACTGGTGGCGCGTCATGCTGCGCTGCGCACCACGTTCATCGCCGTTGAAGGGGAAGGGCGTCAACTGGTTTCGCCGCCGGCGCACAGCATCCGGCTGACGGTGACGGACGTGCAGGGGCACGATGCGCAAGAACGCCTGACCCGCTTGATCGACGAAGAGGGCGCCAGACCCTTCGACCTGAGTCGGGGCCCGCTGATGCGGGTCAGCCTGCTGCGGCTGGCGGCGGATGACCATGTGTTGCTGCTGACCCAGCACCACATCATCTCTGATGGCTGGTCGATGGGTGTGCTCACCCGCGAATTGGGTCAGCTGTACGCGGCGGCGTTGCTGGATCGCGACGATCCGCTGCCGCCGTTGCCGGTGCAGTACGTGGATTACGCCGTGTGGCAAAAGCAATGGCTGTCCGCAGAGGTGCTGGAGCAGCAGAGCCGTTACTGGCGCGAAACCCT
This sequence comes from Pseudomonas sp. PHC1, assembly GCF_046487845.1. Classification (NCBI taxonomy): domain Bacteria; kingdom Pseudomonadati; phylum Pseudomonadota; class Gammaproteobacteria; order Pseudomonadales; family Pseudomonadaceae; genus Pseudomonas; species Pseudomonas sp. PHC1. The sequence goes on along the minus strand of NZ_JBJXHJ010000008.1, from coordinate 187,134 downwards.
AACGGGCGCGCCGGTGCTGCTGGAGTTGCCGACCGATCACAAGCGTCCGCCCGTGCAGGATTACCTCGGCGGCTTTGTTCCATTGGTCTTCGACGAAGCCTTGACCACGCGATTGAAAGCCTTGGGCATGCAGCAAGGCACCACGCTGTTCATGACGCTGCTGGCCGGGTTTTCGCTGCTGTTGTCGCGCCTCTCGGGGCAGAGCGACGTGGTGATCGGCGTGCCATCGGCCAACCGCCCGCAACAGGAACTGGAAGGGCTGATCGGTTTCTTCGTCAACACCCTCGCGCTGCGCATGACTCAGTCCGGCACGCCGTCGGTGGCGCAATGGCTGCAACAGGCGCGGCGAGTGGCGCTGGAGGCTCAAGAGCATCAGGGCCTGCCGTTCGAGCAAGTGGTGGAATTGCTCAACCCGCCGCGCAGTCTGGCCCACAGTCCGTTGTTTCAGGTGCTGTTTGCCTGGGAGCAGGATCAGGATTCCGACCTGCTGTTGACCGGGCTCGACGTCTCGCCAGTCGAAAGCAGTCATCTCGTGGCCAAGTTCGATCTGCAACTGGCCCTCAGTGAGCGCGACGGGCAGATCGTCGGCGGTCTCGAATACGCCTCGGGCCTGTTCGAGCGCGGCACTGTCGAGCAGTTCGGCGAGTACCTGCGCCGGGTGCTGACGCAGATGGTCGACGACAGCCAACAGTCGCTGGCCGCGATCAAGTTACTGAACGCCGAGCAACATCAGCAGATTGTTCATGACTGGAACCGTACGGCGCGGGATACCGCGTCACTGCCCGGTTGCGTGGCGCGCTTCGAAGCCCTCGCCCGGCAGACGCCCGACGCCGTTGCGCTGCTCGCCGATCGTGAGCAGTTGAGCTACGGCAAACTCAATCGCGCGGCCAACCGCCTCGCGCATTACCTGATCGAGCAAGGCGTCGGCCCCGAGCATCGCGTCGGCCTGTGCCTGGAACGCTCGCCACAAATGGTCATCGGCCTGCTGGCGATCCTCAAGGCCGGCGCGGCGTACGTGCCGTTCGACCCGGCTTACCCGAGCGAGCGTCTGGCGTTCATGTTCAGCGATGCCGCGCCGATCCTGCTGCTGACGCAGTCGAGTCTGAAGGCCGGGTTGCCGGCTAACGAGGCGAAAATCTGCTGCCTGGACACCGATGCATCGCAATGGGCGCAACACCCGACGGATGACCCGCAAATCAATGTGAGTCCGGAAAACCTCGGCTACGTGCTCTACACCTCCGGCTCCACCGGGCGTCCGAAAGGTGTGGCCCACAGCCGCCGCGCGCTGGACAACCTGATCGCCTGGCAGCTCGCTCAAGCCACAACGCCGCCGCGCGTTCTTCAATTCGCCTCGCTGAACTTCGACGTCTCGTTCCAGGAAATCTGCAGCACCCTCTGCCAGGGCGGCAGCCTGTTGCTGATGACCGAAGACCGTCGCAAGGACCTCGCCGCGTTGCGCCCGACCCTGGTGGCCGAAGGCGTACAGCGGGCGTTTCTGCCGTTTGCCGTGTTGCAGCAACTCGCCGGCCTGACCGAGGCCGATGCGCCGATGCCGGCCGGTGGTTGCGAGATCATCACCGCCGGTGAAGCCTTGCAAATCAATGACGAACTGCGTGGTTTTGTCCGGGGGCTCGGCGGTGCGCAGTTGCACAACCAGTACGGGCCGACCGAAACCCATGTGGTCAGCCAGTTCAGCCTTGACTGCAACGAGGCCGAGTCCTGGCCGGACGCGCCGCCCATCGGCCGTCCCATCGCCAATGCGCGGCTGTACGTGCTGGACGAGCATTTGAATCCGGTGCCGGTCGGCGTGGCGGGCGAGTTGTACATCGCTGGCGCCTGTCTGGCCCGTGGTTACCTGAACCGCCCGGACCTGACCGCCGAACGTTTCCTGCCGGATCCGTTCAGTGACGAGCCGGGCGCGCGGATGTACCGCAGCGGCGACCTCGCAAAATTCCTGGCCGATGGCAACGTGCAGTACCTGGGGCGCATCGATCAACAGGTGAAACTGCGCGGCTTTCGCATCGAACTCGGCGAGATCGACAGCCTGTTGCATCAGCAGCCCGGCGTGCAGGAAGCCGCCGTGTTGCTGCGCGAAGACGTGGCCGGGGACAAGCGTCTGGTGGCCTACGTGGTCGGCACCGCGACCCCTGAAGGCCTGCGTGCCGAACTGCAACGCCAGTTGCCCGAACACATGATCCCGAGTGCCTGGGTTCGCCTGTCGCAACTGCCGCTCACCCGCAACGGCAAGCTCGACCGCCAGGCGCTGCCGGCACCGGAACGCAGCGCCGGAGCGACTTACGAGGCGCCGCGCAACGACACCGAACGGCACATGGTCGAGATCTGGGCCGAAGTGCTCAAGTGCGAAAGGGTCGGCATCCACGACAACTTCTTCGACCTCGGCGGCCACTCGCTGTTGGCGACGCGGATGATCTACGCGATCAACCAGCGCATGGGCGCGCAACTGTCCCTGAGCAGTCTGTTCCAGACGCCGGTGTTGCGGGATCTGGCGGCGCAGGTGTCGCGTGATGATCAAAGTGTTGAGCCGGCATTCATCCAGATCGAGCCGGATCGCGCTAATCGACATGAACCGTTCCCACTGACCGATATCCAGCAAGCCTACTGGTTCGGTCGCGAGGCCACGGTCAGCCTCGGCGGCGTCAGTGCTCACGGCTACGAAGAACTGCGCATTCCCGAATTCGACGCCGAGCGTTTCGAGCGTGCTCTGAACCGCATGATCCAGCGCCACGACATGCTGCGCGTGGTGTTCCTCAGCGACGGCACGCAACAGGTGCTGGCGCAGGTGCCGACCTATCGCATGCCCCGCAGCGACCTGCGCGGGTTGCCCGCTGACGTAGCGCAACGCACCCTCGAGGCAACCCGCGAACGCCAGTCCCATCAGGTGCTGGACGCCAGTCGCTGGCCGCTGTTCGAGTTCAGCCTGTCGCTGCTTGATGACGGCATCACCCATCTGCACATCAGCCTCGATGCGCTGATCGTCGACGCCGCGAGTACGCAGATTCTTGCCCGCGAACTCATGGCGTTTTACGTTGATCCGACCCTGGAGCTGGTCGAACCGGGCCTGACTTTCCGCGACTACGTGCTGGCCGAACAGCAACTGCGCAATGGCCGCCGCTACGAGCAGGCGCTGGGCTACTGGCGCGAGCGGGTGACCACGCTGGCCCCGGCGCCGGACCTGCCGTTGGTACGTCAACCCGAAAGCATCGCCAACCCGCACTTCACCCGTCGCGACCGCGACATGTCGGCAGCGCAGTGGACGCAGCTTAAAGCCGTGGCCAAACAGTTTGCGGTGACGCCGTCGGTGATGCTCCTGAGCGCGTTTAGCGAAGTGCTGGCGCTGTGGAGCCGCACGCCGCGTTTCACCCTGAGCCTGCCGCTGTTCAACCGCATGCCGCTGCATCCCGATGTGGACGAAATCATCGGTGACTTCACCTCGCTGGTGCTGCTGGAAGTCGGTATCGACGGTTCGAAGAGTTTCACCGACAAGGCCCGCGCGGTGCAGGCGCAACTGTGGCGCGACATCGACCATTCGGTGGTCAGCGGCGTGCGGGTGCTGCGCGAATTGTCCCAGGCCCGGGGCGTGCAGCAGACGGCGATGCCGATCGTGTTCAACAGCACGCTGTCGGAAGCGGCGCCGGAGCTGGCCGAATTCAACCTGGCCGACGCATTGAACGCCCGACACATGCACAGCATCACCCAGACCCCGCAAGTGTGGCTCGACCACACGTTGCTGGAGCTGGAAGGGCGCCTGTTGTTCAACTGGGACAGCATCGACGAACTGTTCCCGCAAGGCATGATCGAGCAGATGTTCGTCGCCTACAACGCGCTGCTCGACAGCCTGTGCGAGCCGGCAACCTGGGGCGCGAACACGCCACAGTTGTTGCCGCAGGCGCGGTTGCCGGCACCGGTCGACAATCCGCAGACACTGCCGTTGATGCACGAACTGTTCGAGCGTCAGGCTCTCGCCACACCGGATGCACTGGCGGTGATTGGCACGCGGCAGCTGACTTACATGCAACTGCGCAACGAAGCCCGACAACTCGGCGCCCGCCTGCAAGCGCAGGGCGTGCTGCCGAACCGCTTGGTCGCGGTGGTGATGGAGCGCGGTTGGCAGCAAGTGGTGGCGACCCTGGCGATTCTGTATGCCGGCGGTGCGTACCTGCCGATCGAACCGACTCAGCCGGCGGAACGGCTGCGGCATATTCTGGAGCGGGCCGAGGCGAGTCTGGCCCTGACCCAACCGGCGCTGCTCGACACAATCGAATGGCCGGCGCAGGTCACGGCCATTGCCGTGAGCGATGACGTTTCAAACGATGCACTGCCACTGCAACCGGTGCAGGTGAACGAAAGCGACCTGGCTTACGTGATCTACACCTCGGGCTCCACCGGGCAGCCGAAAGGCGTGGTGATCGACCATCGCGGCGCGGTCAACACCTTGCTCGACATCAACCGGCGCTTTGCCGTCGGCCCGAACGACCGCGTATTGGCGATCTCGTCGCTGAGTTTCGACCTGTCGGTCTATGACTTCTTCGGCACGTTGGCGGTGGGCGCGGCGGTGGTCATTCTCGAGCCGCAACTGTCGCTCGATCCGGCGTATTGGCTGGCGTTGATCGAACGTCATCGGGTCAGCCTGTGGAACTCGGTACCGGCGCTGCTCGGCATGCTGGTCGAGTACGTGGAGGGCGAGGGCGGCGCGTTGCCCGTGTGCCTGCGGGTGGCGATGCTGTCCGGCGACTGGATTCCCCTGACCCTGCCCGAGCGGGCCTGGGCCTTGCAGCCGGACTTGCAACTGATCAGCCTGGGCGGCGCCACCGAGGCGTCGATCTGGTCGATCTATTATCCGGTGAAACACGTCGACCCGGCCTGGCGCAGCATTCCCTACGGCAAGGCCCTCGATCATCAGCGCTTCTACGTGCTGGATGAAGCGCTGCAAGTGCGCCCGACCTGGGTCGCGGGCCAGTTGTACATCGGCGGTATCGGTCTGGCGAAAGGTTACTGGCGCGATGAAAAACTCAGCGCGGGCAGTTTCTTCGATCATCCACTGACCGGCGAGCGGCTGTATCGCACCGGCGACCTGGGGCGCTTGCTGCCGGACGGCAACATCGAATTCCTCGGTCGCGAAGACAATCAGGTCAAGGTCCAGGGCTATCGCATCGAGCTGGGCGAGATCGAAGCCGCGCTCAATCGCCATCCCGGCGTGCAGAGCGCGGTGGTGCGGATTCTGGGCAGCACGCTGGGCGAGAAGCGTCTGGCGGGTTATGTGCTCAAGGCCGACCCGGCGTTGCAGGCCAGCGATTTCAGCGCCTACCTGAGCGACAAACTGCCGGCCTACATGATTCCGCCGTCGTTCACCTTTGTTGAAGCGTGGCCGTTATCGTCCAACGGCAAGGTCGACAAGAAACGCCTGCCTGAACCGGAGCAAATCGAGGAACAAGGGCCGGCGCTGGAAGTCGAGGGCCCGCTTGAGCAACGGCTGGTGGACATCGTGCAGGACGTGCTCAAGCGCGAATCCATTGCCGCCAACGCCAATCTGCTGAACCTCGGCGCAACGTCGATCGATATCGTCCGGATCAGCAACGCCTTGTCCGGCGCCTTGCAGTTCCGCCCGCACGTGGCGCAATTGCTGGCCCAGCCGACCTTGCTGCATCTGCTCGGCATGTACCGCCAGAACCGGGCGCGGCAGGATCTGCTTGGCAACGTTCAGCAGGCTCAGGAACCCGTACAGGACATCATCGAGGATCCGCAGCAGCGGGCGCAGTTCAAGGCCGAACAGCGCGGACGCCGCGACTTCGCTCAGACCCTGCCGGCGCTGGCGCTGGACCTGCCGCAAGACCCGGCCTTCGCCCGACGTTTGAGCGACTACCGCTCGGTGCGTCAATACGCTCTGCAACCGATCGCCACCCAGGCCTTTGCCCATGTACTGGCGGCACTGGCCCAGGGGCAACTCGACGGCGAGGTGAAATACCAGTTCCCGTCGGCGGGCGGGCTGTACCCGATTCAGGCGTACCTCTACGTCAAGCCGGATCGCGTGCTTGGCGTGCCCGGCGGCGCGTATTACTACGATCCCCGCCAGCATCGTCTGCTGGCGCTCCAGAGCGGCGCACTCGACCCGGACACCTACGACTATTTCGTCAACCGTCCGGTGTACGAGAACGCCGCGTTCTCGCTGTTTTTCATTGCCGACATGGCCGCGATCCACCCGCTGTATGGCGAGCGCAGCCGCGACTTCTGCCACATCGAAAGCGGCGCCATGGCCCAGTTGCTGAGCATGACCGCCGTCGAGCACGGGTTGGGTCTGTGCGGCATCGGCTCGGTCGAGGAGCAGCAACTGACCATGCTGTTCGACCTCGGGCCAAGCCATGAATTGATCTACTCGATGATCGGCGGGCTGCGCACGGCCGATGAACAACACCGCGCGCCAGTCGAGGCGTTTGCCATCGAGCCTGTGACCGCCAGCCTGGACGATGAAGACATGGAGGAGTTCGAAGTATGAATGCCGATCAATTGCTGGCGTTGTTCGCTCGCCATGGCGTGGTGCTCGAGGTGGACGGTGACAGGCTGCGCTGCAAGGCGCCGCGCGGGTTTCTCACCGAAGAACTGACCCAGGCGCTCAAGCGTCACAAGCAGGAACTGATCGCCTTGCTCGGCGGGCAGGGTGACGCGGCAATTCCCCGCCGATCCGGCGCGCACGGGTCCTGGCCATTGTCGTTTTCGCAACGGCAACTGTGGTTTCTCGATCAACTGGAACCCGGCAATCCGTTCTACAACGTGCCGACGGCGGTAACGCTCAAAGGGCAGTTGGACGTCGTGCAGCTGGAGCGGGCGCTGAACCAACTGGTGGCCCGCCACGAAGTCCTGCGCACGACGTTTTGCCGCGTGAACGGCGAACCGCGTCAGGTGGTGCATTCGTCGATGCCGCTGTCATTGTCGGTGACGGATCTACGCCAGTTGTCTGCCGACGAGCGCGAGCAGCACGTGCGAATCGCCGTCGAGCAAGATGCCCGGGCGTCATTCGATCTGGCCACCGGCCCATTGCTGCGGGCGTCGTTACTGCGCGTGGCCGACGACGAACATCTGTGGCTGTACAGCGTGCATCACATCATCGCCGACGGCTGGTCGATGGGCGTGATCCTGCATGAAGTCGCGACGCTGTACGGCGATTATCTGCGTGGCAAAACCCCGTCACTTGCGCCGTTGCCGGTGCAATACGCCGACTACGCCTGCTGGCAGCAACAGCGGGTGGGCGGTGCGGTGCTGGACGCGCAGCTCGATTACTGGCGCCGCACCCTGGACGACGCGCCGCTGTTGTCGACCCTGCCCGCCGACCGGCCGCGCCCGTTGGTGCAGCGCTATGTCGGGGCCACGTTCAGTTCCTCCGTCGATGGCGGCACCTTGCGCGAACTCACGGCGCTGGCCCGCCAGACCCAAGGCACGCTGTTCAACGTGCTGCTGGGCGCATTGGCGGTGTTGCTGTGGCGCCACAGCGGCCAGCAGGACTTGTGCCTCGGCACGCCGTTCGCCAACCGCAATCGCCCGGAAGTCGAGCCGCTGATCGGTCATTTCGTCAACACGCTGGTGCTGCGTCAACGCCTGAATCCGCAGCAGACCTTCGCCGAGCTGTTGCGCGAGGTGCGTGGCCAGATGCTCGACGTCCATGCCCATCAGGACGTGCCGTTCGACCGCGTGGTCGAGGCCGTCAACCCGCCACGCGATCCCGCTCATTCGCCGTTGTTCCAGGTGATGCTGGTGCTGCAGAACACCCCAGGCAACGCGCTGCAGATGCCCGGCCTGGAACTGGCGCCGTACGGCACCAGCAGTGCCACGGCCAAGTTCGATCTGGCGTTCGAATGGGTCGAGCGGGCAGGGCGGCTGGACTTGCTGGTGGAATACAACACCGACCTCTACGACATCGCAACCATCGAACGCCTGAGCGGGCACTACCGTCACTTGCTCGAACAGATCGCCGCCGATGCCAAGCAACCGATCAATGCCTTGCCGTTGATGAACGAGGCTGAGCGTCAACAGGTACTGGTGGACTTCAACCGCGCCGCGCCGCTGACGCAAGCGGCGCCTTGCGTGCACCAACTGGTCGAAGCGCAGGCCGCGAGCAACCCTCAGGCCTGCGCCGTAGTGTTCGAAGGTGAATCCCTGAGCTATGCCGAACTCAATGCCCAGGCCAACCGTCTGGCGCGGCATTTGCGCACGCTGGGCGTCGGCCCGGACGTGCGCGTGGCGGTGTGCATCGAGCGTTCGCTGGAATTGCCGGTGGCGCTACTGGCGGTGCTCAAGGCCGGAGGCGCCTATGTGCCGCTGGACCCGGATTATCCGCTGGGACGCGTGAGTCATATGCTCGGCGACAGTACGCCGGCGGTGCTGCTGACCCTCGGCTCGGCGCACGGGATTTTGCGCCAGGCCGTGCAAGGCTCGAACTGGGAAGCGCCAGTCCTCGACCTCGAAAAAGACGCCGCGAGCTGGGCATCGTTGCCGACGGACAATCTCGATCCGCGCAGTGTCGGCGTTACCCCTGACCATCTCGCCTACGTGATCTACACCTCCGGCACCACCGGCTTGCCCAAGGGCGCGATGGTCGCCCACCGTGGCCTGAGCAACCTGCTGCTGTGGTGTTTGCAGGTCTGCGGCGAGGCGGGGGCGATGTTGCACAAGATCCCGTTCGGTTTCGATGCCTCGGCGTGGGAGACATTCTGGCCGTTGGCAACCGGCGGAAGGCTGGTGATCGCGCGGCCCGGCGGGCATTACGAGCCGGCGTACCTGGCACGCGAGGTGCGCGAGCAGAAAGTCACGGCGCTGGTGTTCGTGCCGGCGATGTTGCAGCTGTTTCTGGAGGTCGACGAGGTCAGCCAGTGTACGTCGCTGACCGATGTGTTCAGTGGTGGCGGTGAACTGCCGCCAGCCCTGGCCCGGCGCTTTCAGGAACGTCTGCCCCATGCGCGGCTGCACAATGTCTACGGTCCGACCGAAACCACGGTGATCAACAGCATCTGGACCCTGGAGCCCGGCGCCGAGGTGCCGGCCCGGCAACTGCCGATCGGTCGGCCGATTGCCAACAACCGTTTTTACGTGCTCGATGACCGCGACCAGCCGGTGCCGGTGGGCGTGACCGGGCATCTGCACATTGGCGGCGTGGGCGTGGCCCGGGGTTATCTGGGGCTGGCGCAGCTCAGTGCCGAGCGCTTTATCGACAATCCGTTTGTGGCAGGGGATCGGCTCTATCGCAGCGGCGATCTGGCGCGTTATCGCCCGGACGGTCAGCTGGAGTTTCTCGGTCGCAACGACTTTCAGGTCAAATTGCGCGGCGTGCGCCTGGAACTGGGCGAGATCGAAGCCCGGCTCGAAGCGTTTCCGGGTATCCGCAGCGCCGTGGTGTTGATGGTCGGCGAAGCGGCGCAGGATCAGCGGCTGGTGGCCTGTTGCGTGGTGGCCGACACCGTGGACGAAGCAGCGGTGCACGCCCATCTGGCGACGACGTTGCCCAGAGCGGTGATCCCCGGCAGCTACCTGTGGCTCGACGCCTTGCCGCTGACCGCCAATGGCAAGGTCGACCGTGCGGCGCTGACCGCTTTGGCGGATGAAGAAATGGTCAACCGTCAGGTCAACCTGAGCAGCCCGCGCGATCACATCGAGCTGGCGCTGTACCAGATCTGGAAAAGCCTGTTGCTGGCGCCGCAGATCGGCATTCGCGACAACTTCTTCAATGTCGGCGGCACCTCGATCGCCGCGATCAAAATGGCCCATGAAATCAGCCAGCAGTTTTCGGTCGAAGTGCCCGTGCGCGTGGTGCTCAGCTACCCGACCATCGAAGCGCTGGGCGGCTGGCTGCGGGTCGGGGCCAACCCGGCGCTGGCCCAGAGCAACCTGATCGAATTCCGGCGCGGCACCGGCCAAAAAAACGTGGTGTGCATTCACCCGGCGGGCGGCACGGCGTTCTGTTACCTGTCGCTGGCCAAGGTGCTGCCGGATGAAACCGGCGTTTACGGGGTGCAATCGCCGGGACTGAATCCGGGGGAGAACACCGAGCCGACGGTCGAAGCGATGGCCGAGGCCTACTTGCGCCAGATCGAACCGCTGACGCAGCAACCGCTGATTCTCACCGGGCTGTCGTTCGGCGGTCTGGTGGCCTATGAAATGGCGCGGCGGTTGACGGCGGCGGGGCATCGTCAGGTGACGGTGGTGCTGCTCGACACCCAGGGCAGTGACGATCCGGGTTTCCGCGAGCAGATCGGCACCGTGGACATGGCCGAGTTCCGCGACAAACTGGTGCGCTTCAACGGCATGTATCCCGGCATCGAAGACGCCCAGGTCGAGCGCTATTTCAACATCTACAACCACAACCGGCTCGCGATGGCCGCCTATGACTGCGCGCCGCGCACCGGTCGTGTGGTGCTGATCCAGGCGCGGGAAGATTTCAGCCGCCATCAGTTGCATGAGCTGCGCGGCTTCTGGCGTCGCCGCGCAGGCAGTGGCTATCTGGCGAAACTGGTCAGCGGCGGGCACTGGGACATGCTCGAAAGCGCGGAAATCCATCGAGTCTCGCAAATCATCCGTCGGGAGCTGCACCGCTTCGACGCGCAGGAGGCGAAATGATGAGTGCGTCCAAAGACAGGCCGTTGCTTGCGCGTTTTGCCGAGCAAGTGGCGCGAAATCCGCAAGCCCCGGCGGTGATCGATCAGTCGGTCACCCTGACTTACGCCGAGCTGGCCAGCGCCAGTGAGCGCATCGCTCGAGGATTGCTGGCGCGCGGCGTCGAGCCCGGCCAGTCGCTGGCGCTGTGCATGCCGCGCTGCTGGCAATGGCTGGCGGCGATTCTCGGCGCGCTGAAAGTCGGCGCGGTGGTGGTGCCGCTGGATCGGGCCAGTCCGCGCAAACGCCGGGAACTGATGCTGGCGGATGCGGCGTGTGTCGGCCTGATGACCCTGGACGAAGAACCGTTGTGGTCGGCTTCGCTTTGGCAAACCGGCGTCGAGGCCTTGTTCGATCAGCCGGACGCTCCGCCGCAAGCGCTGGCCGAAGACTTCACCGAGGTGATGTTCCTGTTCTACACCTCGGGCACCACCGGCACGCCAAAAGCGGTCGAGGTGGGCGAGCGCGGCTTGCTGCGGCTGGCGCACACCGACGGCTATATCGAGATTCGTCCGACGGACCGGTTTGCCTGCCTGTCCAACCCGGCGTTCGATGCCTGCAGTTTCGAGCTGTGTGCGCCGCTGCTCAACGGCGGTTGCTGCGTGATGATCGCTGACGAGGACGTGCTGGATGCGCGACGTCTGGCCGAGGTGCTGGAGCGCACGCAGGTCGACAATCTGTTCATGACGGTGTCGCTGTTCAACACCTTGATCGCCGAGTGGCCGTCGTGTTTCTCCAGCGTGCGTCAGGTGCTGATCGGCGGTGAGCAGATCAGCGCTGCCGCCGTGCGCGGCTGGTATCGGGCCAATCCTGAGAGCCGCTGCCGGATCTTCAACGTCTACGGCCCGACCGAATGCACCACGTTTGCCTTGTGCTGGCCGATCAGCCGTGACTTTGCCGGTGACTCGGCGCCCATTGGCCGACCGTTGCCGGATACCGGCGTGCAGGTGCTGGATGATCGGCAGCGACCGGTGCCGGCAGGCGAGGTCGGCGAGCTGTATTTGAGTGGCAGCGGTGTCGCCCGTGGCTACCGCAACCGGCCCGAAGAAACCGCCCGCCAGTTCGTCCGTTTGCCCGGCCTCGACGGTGGCGCGCAGGTGCATTACCGCACCGGCGATCTGGTGCGACGCAATACCGAAGGCTTGATCGAATACCTGGGGCGGATCGACCGGCAGGTGAAGATTCGTGGCTTCCGGATCGAGCCGGGGGAAGTGGAGCAACGGATCCTGGAGCATCCAGGCGTGGCGCAGGTGTACGTCTGCACGCGGCGTCAGGCGGCTGAAGATCATCAGTTGCTGGCGTTCATCGTGCCTCGCGGGGATCTGGACTATCACGCCTTCGAAAATCATCTGCGGGCACAACTGGCGCCCTACATGCGGCCGCATCAGCTGTTCCTGCTGGAGCGCCTGCCGCTGACGGCCAACGGCAAGATTGATCGTGACGGCTTGCTGGCCCAAGGGTTGAGTCCGTGGCATCCAGTGATGGATGCCGTTGACGATGGCAGTATTTCGCCTGCCTTGGGCTGGCTGCTGAAAGAAGCCCGCTCGCTGCTCGGCCAACCGTCCTTGAGCGCGCAGGACGACTGGCTGGGCAGCGGCGGCGATTCGCTCAAGGCGATGCGCCTGCGTTCTGCGATCCGTGTCCGTTGGCAGCGCGAGATTGCTCTCGACACGTTGCTCAACGAGACTTTCTCGTCATTGGCCGAGCAACTGACCGGTGAAACGAACGGTGATTCGATCTACCCACCTGCGCCCCCGGTCAGTAACGCCAAACGCCTGCCGGCGACCGCCGAACAGCGCCGGCTGTGGCTGTTGCAACAACGCTCGCCGACCTCGACCGCCTACAGCGTGCCGCTGATTCTTCATCTGGCGGCAGGTGTCGACGTTGCGGCACTGGCCGAGGCTTTGGGGCATCTGGTGCAGCGTCATCCGGGATTGCGCACGGCATTCGTGGCGGGTGCCGATGAGCTCGATCAGGTGATTGCCGAACAGGGTCCGGTCTGTCGCACCTTTGCGGTCGGTCATTTCACCGAGGCCAACTGGCAAGCCTTCGCCGAGCTGGTGTTCGCCGCGCCGTTCGACCTGACCACCCCGAATCTGTTTCAAGCCTGGCTGTTGCCGTTTGCCGATGGCAGCTGCCGGCTGTTGCTGAACCTGCACCACATCATCGTCGATGGCTGGTCGGTGAACCTGCTGTTCGACGACCTGAATCAGCTTTACACCGATGTCCTGCACGGCCACAACAGCCCGCAGCCATCCGCCCGACTGACGACGCTGGAGTTTGGCCAGTGGCAGCGCCAGTGGAGCGTCGATCCGCATTACCGCGACCAGCGCCGCGCCCTCGCCGAATTGCATCGCCGGCAGGAGGAACCGTCGCCGGCGTTGATGCCAATGCGCGAAATCAGCCCCGCCGCCCGGTTGCACCGGGAACCCTTGGGCCCACTGCGCAGCGCGGCCCTCGAACGCTTTTGCACCCAGCAGCGGCTGACCCGTTTCGAAGTGCTGTTCAGTGTCTTCGCCTGGAGCCTGTACGCCCTGACCGGGTGCGAGCGGCCACGGATCGCCAGCCCGGTGTCCAACCGGCCACTGGTGGAGTTCGAAGACACGGTCGGCATGTTTGCCAACACCGTGCTGATCCCGACCGCCGTTGAACAGGCGTTGACCCTGAGCGAGCAGGTGCGCAAGCAGACCGTCACAGTGCGCGAAGTGCTGGCGTTGCAGGACGTGGCGCTGGCGGATCTGGTGGAAGACCTGCGGCTGTCGTCGAGCCCCTCGCTGTTCGATTTCATGTTCGTGCTGGAAAACACCGATTACGCAGCGCTGGCCGATTCGAACCTGCGCGCGACGCTGGAATTCAACGAACACTTGCACGCCAAGTGCCCGCTGACGCTGCTGATGGTGGGCAGCGGGTCGCAACTGGAATGCTGGTGGGAATATCAGTGCAGCTATTTTGATGGCGAACAGATGCGGGCATTGAATGCGCTGTTTCGCCGAGGCCTGGACCTGTTGCTGGAAACCCCGGCGGCCAACCTCAACGATTTGCTGGAGCCGTATCGACGCAGCCTGCCACCGGCCAGCGAGGGCCCTCGGATTGCGCTGCCGTTCAACACACTGGCGGACGGGTTCGAGCATCAAGTGCATTGCACACCGGAGGCGGTCGCGCTGGTTCAAGGCCAGCAACGCCTCACCTACAGCGAACTGAATGCGCTGGCCGATGCTCTGGCGGCAAACCTGCTCGAGCGTCATCCGTTGCCGGCCGGGTTCGCACCGTTGCATGTCGTGTTGTTCCTCGACGCCTCGGTGGAACACATCGTCGCCTTGCTGGCGCTGGCCAAACTCAATCTGACGTCCGTGCCGCTGGATCCCGCCTATCCGGTGGCGATCCAGCAGCAGGTGCTGGAACAGGCGCAGCCGCATTGTGTGCTGTTCAGCGATATGACGAAGGCCGCACTGGATGACCTGAACGCCGGACGATTCGCCACCCATCGGGTCGATCTGCGCGCCGATGCCGGAACGTTCGAACGTCCACGCCACGTCGGTGAACGGCCGCTGTACACGCTGTTCACCTCCGGATCGACCGGCACGCCCAAAGGGGTGCAAGTGTCGGAACGCACCCTGTGCAACCTGCTGCAATGGCAGCGCACCGAGGGGCAGTTGCCGGCCAAAGCGGTGACCCTGCAGTTCTCGATGCTGTCGTTCGATGTGTCGTTCCAGGAGATTTTCAGCACCCTGTGCGGCGGCGGTTGTTATCACCTGATCACGCCGCGCTGGCGTCAGGATGCCGAGGCGTTACTGGATTACATGGTCGAGGCGCGGATCGAGCGCCTGTTCCTGCCGTACGTGGCCTTGCAGCATCTGGCGCAAACCGCCGTGGCCCGGGGCATTTACCCGTCGGCGTTGCGCGAGGTGATCACGGCGGGCGAGCAATTGCTCTGCACGGATGCGCTGCGCCACTGGTTCGGCGGCATGCCGCACGCCACGCTGTTCAATCACTATGGCCCGACCGAAACCCACGTGGTCAGCGCCTTGCGCCTGCCGCCCGTGGCGCGGGACTGGCCATTGCGCGCACCGATCGGCCATGCCGTTGGCAATGCCCGGCTGCTGCTGGTCGATGAGCATGATCGCCCGGTGCCGATGGGCCGTCGCGGCTATCTGCTGGTGGCGGGGCCGATGGTTGCCCGCTGTTATCTGGCTGATCCTGGGCTGAACGCCGCGCGGTTCGTCGAGCTGGCAGACGGCTGTTTGTACTACCGCACCGGCGATCTGGCGTGGGCCGATGCCCAAGGCTGCCTGCATTACCTGGGACGTGACGATCAGCAGATCAAACTCAGCGGCCATCGGCTGGAGCTGGGGCAGATCGAGGCGGCGCTGATGCAGGTGCCGGAAGTGGTCAACGCGGTGGTGGCGGTGCAGGCCGATCCACCACGGCTGATCGCCTGGCTGCAGCTTGAGGGTGAGCCTGCGACTTCCGATGAACTGGATCGTCAGGTGGCGCGGCTAATGCCGGCCCATGTGCGAATCGATGAATACCGACGGCTCGACCTCTGGCCACGCACGCCCAGCGGCAAGATCGACCGCAAGGCTTTGCTGAATCTGGGCGAGGCGTTGGAGCGGCGCAGCACGCCAGCACCGGCTGTTCAATTGACCGCGCTGGAACGACAACTGAGCGAGTTGTTCCAGGCTGTGATCGGTCGTGACATCGAACCGGAGCAGACCTTCTTCGAGGCCGGCGCCACCAGCCTCGGCCTGATGCGTTTGCATGGCCGTTACGCCGAAGAACTGCCGCACAAGGTGACGATGGCCGACCTGTTTGAACACGTCACGGTGCGACGTCTGGCGGCGCACCTCTCGACTGGATCGATGGACGTGGCGGCGCGTGTACGGCCCACCGATGCAGGTCACCCGCCGATGGCGATCATCGGCATGGCGGTCAATGTGGCCGGGGCGCAGAACCTGTCCGAGTTCTGGGCGATGGTGCAAGGCAATGAGTTGGGCATCGAACACTTTGCCGCTGACGAAGGCCTGGTCGGCGCCCGCAGTCAGTTGGCCGGCATGCTCGATTTTGATCCCGAGTACTTCGGCATCAGCCGCCAGGAAGCGCGCCTGATGGACCCGCAACAGCGGCACCTGCTGATGGCGTGCGTGCAGGCCCTGCAACACGCGGCCATCGTCCCGTCGGCGGATGGTCCGCGCATCGGTCTGATCGCCAGTTGCGGCGAAACCACGTACTTCCAGCAAATGCTGCGCGAAACCGCCGACGACGATCTGCCGGACGGCTTCCAATTGGCGCTGCATCACGACAAGGATTTTCTGGCGACCAAAGCCGCGTATCACCTGGACCTCAACGGCCCGGCCCTGAGTGTGCAGGCCGCTTGCGGCAGTTCGCTGATCGCCGTGCACCTGGCCAGTTCGATGCTGCGTCAGGGCGACAGTGACGTGATGCTCGCGGCCGGGGTGCTGATCGACCCGACCCTGACCGAGGGCTACCGGCACCGCTCGCAACACATCTTTTCCGCCGATGGTCTGTGTCGTCCGTTCAGCGATGACGCCAGCGGCACCCTCGGCGCCAGTGGTTACGGGGTGGTGGTGCTCAAGCCGCTGGCCAGGGCGCGGGCCGATGGCGACCGGATCTATGCGCTGCTCGAAGGCTCGGCGCTGAACAACGACGGTCGGGCCAAGATGAGTTACACCGCGCCGTCGGTGGCCGGGCAGAGCGCGGTTATTCGCGATGCCTTGAACCGGGCCGGTTTGACCGGTGCCGACATCGGCTACATCGAGGCCCACGGCACCGGCACCTTGCTCGGCGATCCGATCGAGGTCGCGGCATTGACCAAGGCTTTCGGCGATGCGCCGGCCGGCAGTTGCGCGCTGGCCTCGGTGAAAAGCCAGATCGGTCATCTGGGCGCGGCGGCGGGGGTGGTCGGGCTGATTCGCGCCAGCCTCGCGGTGTTCCATGGCATGCTGCCGCCGAACCTCGGTTTTGGCCGGATCAACCCGCAGATCGATCTGGAGCATTCGCCGTTCTACGTGCCGACCACGTCCCGGCCATGGCCGCAAGGGCGGCGGCGACTGGCCGGTGTCAGCAGTTTCGGGATTGGCGGGACCAATGCGCATGTCATCGTCGGCGCTGCGCCCGAGGTGCAGGATGGGGTCGAGGAAACGTTGCCGCTGCTGATGGTCTCGGCCCACAGTCGAGCGGAGTTGCTGCGCGATGTCGCGGCGATTCGCCAATACCTGCACGCGAACCCGGAACAGCGCACTGCGTTGCTGCGGCACTTGCAGTCGGGTCGCCGGCAGTTGCGCTGGCGCTTCGCGATGGTCTGCCGGTCGGGTGACGACATTCCGTTGCAGCCGACAGCGATCAAGGAAGTCACCGCTTCGGGCGCGCAACTTAAAATCGTCGATCAATCGCCGCAGGAGCTGCTGGACGCCTGGTACGAAGGCGCGAATATCCAGTGGCCGCAGCGCTCGGCACCGCCGCCGTGGGATCTGCCGCCGTCATCGTTCGATCTTCAGCCGTATCGTTTCCCGACGCCTGTAGCTGCTGAACCTGAAACGCCAGCCCTTGCGCGACAACCGCTGGCGGACTGGTTCCACCAACGACAGTGGGTGCGCATCCGACGCCTGAGCGCGACAGCGACGGTGGAATCCCGTGAGGTGCTGATTCTGTGCAGCCATGAAGCGCCGGAATCGGCGTTGCTGGCGAGCCTGAACACTGTCTATCGACGGGTGATTCAGGTGCGCACCGGCAATGGCTTCAAGCGCCTGAGCTCGGACCGATTCGAGCTGGATCCGCTGGACACTGACGCACTGAACCATTTGCTCACCGACGTTGCAGAACCTGAACTCGGCGAACTCGACTGGCTGCATGCCTTGCCACTGGCGGTGTCGGGCGCGGTCAACGAGCAATCGCTGGATCTGGCGCAGTGGGCCAGTCTGGACACGGTCAGTGCGCTGATGCAGGCCTGGGAGCAAACCCCGCGCACGGCACGTCTACGGTTGTGGTTGATGTCATGGCAGGCATGCCCGGTGGACGGCGCGGTTCAGCGTCCCGAGCTGGCAGCACTGGCCGGCATCACCGAAGTGGTGCCGCAGGAATACCCGGTGCGTTGCCACTGGCTGGACTGGCCGTCGTCGCGCCTCGAAGCGCAGGCCGGCGAGTTGACAGCGTTGCTTGCCGATCCGGCCTCACTGCCTCGGCGAATGGCGGTGCGTGACGGTTACCTCTGGCAGCCACGCTTGCTGCCTCAGCCATTGACCGGCCCAGCAACGACATCAGGGCTTCTGCCGGAAGACGGTACGTTTCTGGTGCTGGGCGGCAGCGGCGGCATCGGCCGGACCTTGTGCGAACACCTGTTGCAGGCACCTGCACGCCGTGTGGTGCTGATTTCGCGCCAAGGGCAATTGCCCGCGTCGCTGGCGGCGTACACGTCGCGGATCGACTGCATCAACGCGGATATGGCCGACCTGCTGCGCTGGCCGCAGGTCCTTGATCAACTGGCCGTTCGTTACGGTCGTCTGAGCGGGGTGATTCATGCGGCGGGTGTCGGTGCGGGCAGCCTGATTCGCCATCGCGATGCCCGGAAAATGGCCGAGGCCATGGCTGCAAAGACTCGCGGCATGCTGGCGGTCGAAGCCTTGATCGAGCATCTGAAACCGGGGTTTGTCCTGTACTGCTCGTCGATGTCGGCGCTGTTCGGCGGCGCGGGGCATCTGGACTACGCAGCGGCCAGCGGGGTGCTCGACGGCTTCAGCCACTATCGCCCGAACCCGGCCGACGCTTGCCTGCGCCTGGGGATCAACTGGGACATCTGGCGTGACATCGGCATGGCCACCACCAGCAACGGCGGGGACGCCGCGCATCTGGAGCATCTGACGGTCGGTCTGTCGGCCGAAGAGGGCTGTCGGGTGTTCGATCTGGCGATGGCGACGCAGTTGCCGCAGCTGCTGATCTCGACCACCGGCATCGACACGGCGCGAAGGTTTTATCCGGTTCGCCATGGTGCAGTGGCCGCAGCGGTCGAGGCGCCGAAGGGCGTGGATCTGTCGGCGCGCCTGCGTGAGTGCCTGTGCAAGTGGCTCGGTGTGGCTGAGCTTGAAGATGACGATTCGCTGTACGACCTGGGCGCGGACTCGCTGACGCTGCTCGACCTGATCGACGAGCTGCAAGCGGCCACCGGTGAGGTGTTCCAGCTGTCGCAATTCAGCCACAAGGTCAGCCTGAGCGAAGTGCTGGGGTTGGTCTCGACCGCCACGGTTGAAGAGGCGCCCAACGCTGCACCGCACGGCTGGCACGACGCGGTGCGGATCGATCAATGGCATGCTGGTGCCGGCCGCGATTGGCTGTACCTGATCCACCCGGTGGGTGGCGATGTTCAGGCCTATCGGGAACTGGTCTCGGCACTGCCGGCGGAGTTGGGCGTGTGCGTGATCGCCGACCCGGCGCTGCGTGTGCCGCAGTTGCCGAACATCAGCGTGGACGAACGTGCAAGCCAGTATCTGGAGGCGATCAAGGCCCACCTTCCGCACGGCAGCACCTGGCGTCTGGCTGGCTGGTCGTTCGGGGCGTGGGTGGCGCAGGCCTTGTGTCATCAGGCCCGGGCCGACCGCTTCAGGCAACCGTTGCTGTACCTGATCGACCCGCCCGCGCCGGATGCCGGTGCGCAACTGGCCGGCATCGACGAACAGACCATCGAGCAGGTGTTCCAGCGCGAGTTCGCCCAGCGCTGGCCGGAGGTCGAAGGGCAGGGTATGGCCGAAGAACGTCAGGCGTATCTGCAACGGCTGACGGTGTGTTGCCGCAATAACATGGCCAGCATGATCGACTTCCAGCCGCCGGCACTGGTGACCACGACGGTGCGGTTGTTCAGTGCCGGGCAGGCCAATCCTTATGGGCTGGGCAATGCCTGGAATCCGGATGATCTGCAACGCAACTGGCAGGCCCTGCTGCCGCAGTTGCGCAGCTGGCAAACCCTGGACACCGATCACTACGGCATCGTGGCGGGCCGCTGGGCGCGGTTGCTGGCCGAGGTCATTGGTACGGATGAGCCTGCGCCATGAGTGAACCGACCTCGATGCCGCAATGGTGGCTGGCCTTGACCAAGGTGCTGTGCGAAGCCGAGCCGGACGAGGCCTTGCGTCTGCGTTTGAGCCGGTTCAACGAGCAGGTGCCGTTTCAGCTGTTTCATCTCTGGCAGGCCGACGTGGTCCTGCCGATGCTCGGCGAAGCCTTGCCGGAACATCGGCAGGCGCTGCTCGCTTTGCAAAGCCTGCATCAGCGGGCGGCACTCGGCGTGCTCGGGCGTCAGGGCGAATGGCGGGCCACGCTCAAACCGGTGTTGCTGGCGCTGTATCGCAAGGCCTATGCCTACGACGCGGCTTACGCCAAGGCTCACGCCAGTGCGATGACCTACGGCCTCGCACCGGCCAACAGCGCCATGATTGCCGAGCACTTCGGCGATGCCGAGGCGTTCGCCGAGTACTACGCGCAACTCAATACCGAGGCCGCCGCCACGGCGTTTGCCCAGGCTCATGCCAGCGCCAACGCCGAGGTGTCGGCCCGGGCTTTCGCGGGCGACGATGCAGACACCTGCGCGCAGGTCTGCGGGGCGTCCGTGCGGGTGTACGTCGGGGCCTGCGCTTCGAGCGACGAACAGCGGCATGCCGCACTCAACCATCTCGCCGCCGGGCTCGACCGGAGTCTGGCCACACTGCAATCCCGTTCAACAGGAGAACGACATGAATGACGCACACCTGCAATTCGATGTGGTGATCAACGCCCAGGGTCAGTATTCCCTGTGGCCGGCGGGCAAGCCGATGGCCTGCGGCTGGAGCGAGGCGGGGATGCGCGGCGAGCGTCAGGTCTGTCTGGATTACATCAACGAGCACTGGATCGACATGCGCCCGCGTTCGCTGCGCGAGCAGTCGTCGGTGTCGTTCCAATAAAAAAGGTGAGGGAACATGGATCAGTTGGCACTCAAGGCAATCGAGCGCATCGCCGCCGAACGGCGCGCGCCGTATCAGCACATCACGGTCGAGCGAATCACGCCGATCATCGGGGCCGAGATCGGCGGCGTCGATCTTTCGCAACCGCTGAGCGACGAACAACTCACGGAAATCCGCCGGGCCTTTCTGGAGAACCACGTGGTGGTGTTCCGCGATCAGCACCTGACGGTGGACGAACACAAGGCGTTTGGCCGGCTGTTCGGTGAACTGCGAGCGCTGCCGGTGGAGGACATCGACGGCGATGACCCGGAGCTGGTGGTGATCCGCGCCAATGCGCAATCGCGCTACGTGGCCGGCGAAACCTGGCACACCGACGGCACCGCCGATCTGGCACCGTCCATGGGCTCGATGCTGTACGTCAAGGAAACCCCGGCCATCGGCACCGGCGGCGATACGCTGTTCGCCAACATGCACTTGGCGCTGGAAATGCTGTCGCCGACGATGCAGCAGTTTCTCGGCGAATTGACCGCGATCCACGACGGCGCGATTCCGTGGAAGGGTTATGAGGCGCCGGCCAACCTGCCGAAAACCGAACACCCGGTGGTGGTTCGCCACCCGGAAACCGGGCGCAAGTCGTTGTTCGTCAATTCCGGGTTCACGTCACACATCGTCCAGTTGTCCGGCGGTGAAAGCCAGGTGCTGTTGAACATGCTGTTCGATCGGGTGGCTCGAGAGCCGGTTTTGAGTTGTCGCGTGCGTTGGACGCCAAATACGCTGGTGTTCTGGGACAACCGTTGCACCCAGCACCATGCGGTCTGGGATTATTTCCCGCACTCGCGGTATGGCGAGCGGGTGACGATTCTGGGGACGCAGCCCAAGGCTTGAATCGAGAAAAACCGGTGGGAGCGGGTGCCGTTCCCACCGGTCATTCACAGACCTTGTTTGAGCAGTTGCTCGACGATCAACTCGCCGAACGCCAGATTGCCGTGCAGCGGGTCATCCACTTCGCAATACGCCGGAAGCTGAAAACCCTGCTCATCATTCGCTGCCGCGCGCACGTCGATCAGCTCGATGCCCAGCCCTTGCAGGCGCTCGATCAGCAGCGCCTGCGCGGCCATGAACACCCGCGAGTCGGACAACTCCGGCACCCGCTGCGGCGGCAGCACGGCAAACACCTTGAGGTTCATCGCCCGGGCCTGTTCATAGAACGCCAGCGCAGGTTTGGACAAGGTGTCGACGATGGATTCGAACAGGGGACCTGCGAGAAAACCTTCGTCGAATTCGCCGTCCGGCGTCTGGTAGCAGGTCCAGTTCGGCGCGGTGGCGAGGTAGTGCAGGCTCAGGCCGAGGGTGCTGACCAGCGGCACCCCGACCTTCGCCAGTTGCGGCACGTCGAACGGCGCCAGGGCCTGGCGATACAGGCGTTCCATCTCGGCGTCCCGAAACACCACGTCATCGCGGGTCAGGCTGAAAAAATCCACCGCGAAATCCCGGCCAGTGCCCAGCGGGCCGCCGCTGAACGGCAGCTCGCGGGCCTGCGCCGCCTTGCCGATGACCCCGGCATGGGAGTCGCCCAGCAGCAGAAACCTAGGCGTAGTAATCGAGCACGGCGTCTTCACAGACAAGCTCCTCGCTGGGCACGCAGGTGGGGGGAATGCTGGCCGGCACCTGCAGCGGTTGAACGGCGTCGAGCCCGGCAAAGAACTGCTGCATGACGAACGCCACGCCTTCGGGCGTGACTTCCCGCTGGTTGGGTTGGTAGAACGCGCCCTTGAACGGTGTGCCGGTGATGATTTCGTAAGAAGGGAAATAGTCGACGTCGGGCAGGTCTTCGCACAGTTGCCCGGCGACGGCGCGCAGGACTGATTTGGAATAGGTGGTGGCGCTCAGCACATGCTCGCCCGTGGCCGTTGCCGTCAGGGGTACCGGTGACACGGTGAGCAGCAGACGCAGTTGCGGGTTGATCGAATGCATCAGCTCCAGCGCCCTGACCATGTCGCCATAGGTGTCCATGAAGCCGAAATTACAGAAGTGGTGCAGCTGCGGATCGAAAGTACCGCGCACGGTGCCGGGGCACACGGGATACACCAGACCGGTCTGGCGGTTTTGCCAGGCTTCGGTCAGGCCGAGGGTGAACACGAACACTTTGGCCCGGCGCAGGGCGGTGCGGATGGCGTCGAGGGTGGCTTCGCGCGAGGCGAACAGCGCGTCTTCGCTGGCAAATCCGTCGGGTTCCACGGCGGGCCGGAATGGGTCGAAGAATCGCCCGTCATGGGCCCAGGTTTCGTCGGGTGGCAGGCTCACGCCCAGCGCCCATTCGAGCCACTGGCACAGCATCGCTGGGGTGTACAGGTTGCCGGTGCGGAACGAGAACACCCCATAGTTGTGGGCCTTGCAGTCGGCTTCGGGCAAACCGGCCGGGGCCGGTTCCGCATCCAGCCAGTTCATGCCGCGTTCCACCAGCGCCCGGCCGATGTGCTGGGTGAAACACGAGCCGGCGGTGACGATGGCGTCCTTGTTGCCGATTTCGAATCGTGGCGTCCACAGTTGATCGATGTTCAGCGCGGGCTTGTCAGCCACGGCAGTGCGCCAGAAAGCGCGGGGTGGCAGGCATTGATAAGGATTCACGACGAGGGCCTCCTTGGCGGTCGCTGATAAAACGGGGTCAGCTGATTTGATAGCGGTAGATCAGGTCGTCAAACCACCGATCTCCAATCTGATAGGCCTGCGGCACGCGGCGCTCGAATACAAAACCGCATTTCTCCAACACCTTGCAGGACGCGATATTACCGTCGGTCACGGTCGACTCCAACGAATCCAGGCCGATGGCGGCGGCATAGTCGATGATCGCCTGCCGCGACTCGGTGCCGAAGCCTTTGCCCTGATGCTCGGGCAACAACAGGCAACCCACCTCGGCATGCCCCGGCGACAGGATACGGAATCCGGTCACGCCCAGTTCCTGCCCGCTGGCCCTGTCGGTCACCACCAGACACAACCAGTGATCCGACTGCGGCCCCCAGGCCGGAAGCCGATGCTCGAAGCCTTTGCGCACCTGTTCTTCGGCAATTTCACCGAACACGTACTGCATGGTTTGCGGCTCGGAATGCAGCCTGAGGAACAGCGGCCAGTCGGATTCGACCATCGTGCGCAGGTCCAGGCGTTGCGTGGCGAGTTCGAGCATCCGCTGCTCCTTGCAAGGGTGGGAAGGGGAGACGGTTTTTTACTGGGTGTGGGGCGAAAGATCAATGCTTTGATCGGGCATGGTTTGCAAAGCCGACCCTGATTGCCTCCATAAGCGGTGGCCCCCGGCAGCCGGGCTGCCGAAGGTGGATCGGCGAATGGATCGGTTACGGCTTGACCGGTTTGACCAGGTCGGTCTCGTTGCTGTCGAGCACGAACACCGCCAGCAGACGGGACGGTTCGGTGGTGCTGGCATTGGCGCTCACCGCGTGGAAATCACCCGGTTGCTCGACGAAATTTTCCCCGGCCTTGTAGACCTTCTCCGGCCCGTCGCCGACCTTGCTGCGCACGGCGCCCTCAAGCACCGTGGCGTAGATGAACGCGGACTTCGGATGAAAGTGCGCCGGCGAAGATCCACCGGGCGCGTATTCCACCAGCACGCCCCGCATGGATTTGCCCGGAACGTTGGGCAGGGCGCGGTCGAACACCACGGTGACCTTGCCACCCTGCGGCTCGGCGGCCGAGACGGATGAGATTGAAAGGGCCGCAAACGTGGCGGCCAGCAGGATTCGGCTGAACATGGCGATACTCCTTCAAACAGGTGGGGTGTTTTAGCGCTGGATCGATTGCGCCAGCCAGTCTTCAAAGCGCGTCGAGCCCAGGCGCGGGTTGCTGCTACCGGGGGTGAGCGACTGGTCGTCGAGCACGTCGCCGAAGTAGCGGGCGTGGACGTCCGGGATCACTTTGCGGGAGTCGTGGGTGGCGCGGAAAAAGCGGCGGACCAGCTCGTCAAGCGGCATGGCTTCGGGGCCGGCAATTTCCTGCGTGCCGTTGATCGGCGCGGCCAGTGCCACGTCGGTAAGTGCAGCGGCGACATCGTCGGAGGCCATGGGCTGGATCAATGCCGGCGACAGGCGCACTTCGTCGCCGACGGTGGCGGACTGGGCAATGCCGCCGACAAATTCGAAGAACTGCGTGGCCCGTAACAGGCTGTACGGAATGCCGGACGCCTTGATCAGATTTTCCTGCGCGACCTTGGCACGGAAGTAATCGTTGGCGGGCAGGCGCTCACTGCCGACAATCGACAGCGCTACGTGATGGCGAACCCCGGTGGCAGCTTCGGCGGCAAGCAGGTTACGGGTGGAGGTCTCGAAGAAATCGAGCACGGCCTGGTCTTCCCACGAAGGGGCGTTGGACACATCGACCACCACCTGGGCACCGTCCATCGCATCGGCCAGACCTTCGCGGGTGATGCTGTTGACGCCGGTGTTAGGCGAGGCGGCGAGTGCATCGTGGCCGCGTTCGCGCAGATTGTTCACAAGTTTCGATCCGATGAGGCCGGTGCCTCCGATAACGACTATCTTCATGACATCTCTCCACTTGCCGACGGCAACCGTTGCTGTCGATGTGGGTTGAGCATGCTTGCGGCGCTCGGGCAAGTCCTTGTGGTGACCTTGGGTTTGCCTTGGTTTTTTGTCCAGACAGGCCAATCCGTCGGCAGATGCGTAGACCAATGCCCAGACCGGTGCGAGGGCCCAGGGTCTGCCGTACCATTGGGCGCACGACAATCGCCCGCTCGGACACAGAGTCGGGGGCGCCAGACCGGAGAACAGCCACCGTGCAATTCGTGTTTGAAGACTACCTGCTCGACCAGCAGCGCCGGGAACTGACCTGGCGCGGACAAGTCGTGACGGTCGGGCCGCAGGTCTTCGATCTGCTGTTGCTGCTGGTCAGCAACCGCGAGCGGGTGGTGAGCAAGGACGAACTGTTGAACGCCGTGTGGAGTGGCCGGATCGTTTCCGAGTCGACCATCACCAGCCACATCAACGCTGTGCGCAAGGCCATCGGCGACACCGGTGAGCAGCAGCGCCTGGTGCGTACGGTGCCGCGCAAGGGCTATCGCTTTGTCGGTGAAATCATCCCGTGCGACAGCCCCGTCAATGTACCCGAAGCGCCTGCGATACCCGAAGTGGCCACGACACTTGTCCTGCCGGAAAAACCTTCGATCACCGTCCTGCCGTTCCAGAATCTCAGCGGCGACCCCGAGCAGGACTACTTCGCCGACGGCATCGTCGAAGACATCATCACCGCGTTGTCGCGTCTGCGCTGGCTGTTCGTCATCGCCCGCAACTCCAGCTTCACCTACAAGGGCAGGGCGGTGGATGCGCGAGGCGTCGGTCAGGAACTGGGTGTGCGTTACGTGCTGGAAGGCAGCGTGCGCAAGTGCGGCAACAAGATCCGCATCACCGGCCAGTTGATTGATGCGTGCAGCGGCACGCACCTGTGGGCCGAGCGCTTCGAAGGTCTGCTGGACGATATTTTCGAACTCCAGGATCAGGTGGCCGAGAGCGTCGTGGGCGCCATCGCACCACAGCTGGAGCGCGCGGAAATCGAGCGGGCCAAACGCAAGCCCACCGACAGCCTCGATGCCTACGATTACTACCTGCGGGGCACGGCCAAGCTGCACATCGGCACCCGTGAGGCGATCGAGCAGTCACTGGCGTTGTTCTACCGGGCAATCGAACTGGATCCGGAATTTGCCTCGGCATACGGCATGGCCGCGTGGTGCCACTTCTGGCGCAAGCTCAACGGCTGGATGACCGACCGGCCCCGGGAAATCGCCGAAGGTGCGCGGCTGGCGCGCATGGGCGTGGAGCTGGGGCGTGACCCGTTGCGGTCATGCCCTGGCCCATCTGACCGGGGATGTCGACTGCGGCATCGCCTTGCTTGATCGAGCTCGATTGCTCAACCCCAATCTGGCGCCGGCCTGGTATCTGGGTGGCATCCTGCGTGCCTTGCGTGGCGAAACCGAGTCCGCCATCGCCAACCTTGAGCACGCCGTGCGCCTTAGCCCGCTGGATCCGGAAATGTTCCGCATGCAGGTCGGGATGGCGCTGGCGCACTTCTTCGCCGGTCGTTTCGAACTCTCGACTTCGTGGGCCGAGAAAGCGCAGGGCAACCTGCCCTGTCTGCTGGTAGCGGCGGCCCTGATCGCCGCGAGCCACGCGCTCAATGGGCGAGCCGACAAAGCCGGGCAGGCCATGGAACGGGTGCGTCAGCTGGACCCGACGTTGCGGGTGTCCAGCCTGAGCGCGTGGCTGCCCATTCAACGGCCTGAAGACGTTGCCCGGTTTGCCGAAGGTTTGCGGTTGGCGGGGTTGCCGGAGTGACGGTTCAGCCAGCCAGCGTCGCGTTATCGATCACGAACCGATACTTCACATCGCCCTGCAGCATCCGCTCGTAGGACGCGTTGATCTGATCGGCGCGAATCAGCTCGATGTCGGAAACGATGCCGTGCTCGGCACAGAAGTCCAGCATCTCCTGGGTTTCCGGGATGCCGCCGATCATCGAACCGGCGATGGTCCGGCGTTTCATGATCAGGTTGAACACGTTCGGTGACGGATGCGGCGAGGCGGGAGCACCGACCAGCGTCAGGGCGCCGTCGCGCTTGAGCAGCACCAGAAACGCGTCGAGATCGTGAGGGGCGGCGACGGTGTTGAGGATCAAGTCGAAACTCTTGGTGTGCGCGGCCATTTCTTCAACGTTGCGCGACACCACGACTTCATCGGCGCCCAGTGCCTTGGCGGCTTCGCGCTTGGACTCGGAGGTGGTGAACGCCACGACATGCGCGCCCATTGCATGGGCCAGTTTGATGCCCATGTGGCCCAGGCCACCGATGCCGACCACCCCGACTTTTTTGCCCGGCGCGGCGTTCCAGTGACGCAGTGGCGAGTAAGTGGTGATGCCCGCACACAGCAGCGGCGCGACGGCGGCCAGTTGAGCTTCGGGGTGGCGGATGCGCAGCACGTAACGCTCATGCACCACGATGTTTTGCGAGTAGCCGCCAAGGGTCCAGCCCGGTGCATCCGGGGTCGGGAAGTTGTAGGTGCCGATCATGCCGTCACAGTAGTTTTCCAGACCGGTTTCGCAGTCGTCGCAGTGTTTGCAGCTGTCGACGATGCAGCCGACACCCACCAGATCACCGACCTTGTAGTCGGAAACGTGCGCGCCGACTGCCGAAACGCGACCGACAATTTCGTGCCCGGGTACGCAGGGGAATTGTGTCCCGGCCCATTCGGCGCGCACCTGGTGCAGGTCGGAGTGGCAGATGCCGCAGAAGGCGATATCGATCTGCACATCATGGGCTGCGGGCGCGCGGCGATGGATCTGCATCGGCTCAAGGGGTTGGTCGCCGGCGTAGGCACCGTAGGCGTGTACGAGCATGGGAGTGGTCCTTGATGAATGTGTCGAGGGACCATTTTTCCCGGATTGCTCGTACAGGCTGTTGTGCATTTCTGTGGATTGCTTGCCTGATCCTGTTTTCGAACCGTGCAACCCACCGTCGACACGTACCGGTTCAGTCACGCGCCTGGGCGACAATCGCAAAATTCCCCGGCGCCTTTTCCAGCAGCCCGAGGAATCTCATGAGATCGACTTTACTGCCTTCGACCTTCAGATCATCGGAGGTGAGCGCTTCCTTCAGCCCGGCGGTGCCGCCGAGCAGTTGGACGAACAGGTCCTTGGTGACTGTCAGCGTTGCGTTGGCATTCTCTGCCGTCGGGCCTTTTCGATAGTGCAGCACGGCGTTCTCGATCCACAGCACGAACGATTCATTCGTATCGGTCAGCACCAGATTGAACGTCCAGTGCTTGCCATCCGCCGCCGGGCCGTCGAGGCTTGCGGCCATGGCTTCGAGGAAGCGTTCGGTGGGCGTCTGCTTCATCAGTTCGATCAGGTCGGAGCGTTTGACGCCCTTGGCCGGCGGGCCGTTGCGCAGCTCCATCGCCGCCGTCAGGTAGCTGTTGCGCCAGGTCGCTGATTCCGCCTGATAGCCCATCTGTTCGTACGCGCGGGCCAGCAGTTCCTTGGCGGCCGCGTCGTCGGGCTTATTGAGCACGGCCTGATCCAGCAGCTCGGCGACCCAGCGATATTCACCTTTGTCATAGGCCACGCGAGCGGCTTCGACCACTTTAGCGTTGCCTCCCATCAATTCGACGTAGCGCTTTGCCGATTCTTTGGGCACCAGAGGATTCAAGTGTGCAGGGTTGCCATCGTAGGCGCCCAGGTACAGCTGGTAGATCGCCTTGACGTTGTGGCGCAGGTCGCCGTAATAGCCACGGGTGCCGAAGTACGACGCCAGTGAGTCCGGCAGCTGGATCTTGTCGGCGATCTCGTTGGGGGTGTAACCGGCATTCATCAGGCGCACGGTCTGATCGTGCAGGTATTTGTAGACGTCGCGGTGTTTGGTAATGAATTCGCGGATCCGCTCGTTGCCCCAGATCGGCCAGTTGTGCTGACCGAAATAGACCTCGGTGTCGCCCAGCTCGTCGAGGGCGATTTGCATGTAGTCGGACCAGCGCAGCGCATCGCGCACCTTGGCGCCACGGATCGGCAGCAGGTTGTGCATGGTCTGCGTCAGCAGCTCCGCACCGCCGTATGCCTTGAGCGCGGGGATCGAAAAGGTCAGCTCGGCCGGGGCCTCCGCGCCGGGCATGTTGTGGAACACGAAGCTGACGCCGTCGAGCACCAGCGGCTGGATCGGCTGGTCGATGATCTGCGTCGGCGGCAGGATGCCCATGCTGCCGTAAGCGACGTTTTTGCCCAGCCCGGTGTCGACGATGCCGGTGGCGCCCGGTGTCAGGTTCTTGCCGAACTGATACATCGACCGCCGCGCCATCGCCGGGCCCGCCAGGATGTTTTCGCTGGTGGCTTCCTCCATGAAACCGGCGGGTGCGACGATGGGAATGTTGCGCTGGGCGACTTCGCTGCTCGAAGTGATGCCCAGCACACCGCCGAAATGGTCGGCATGATCGTGGGTGAAAATGATCGCGGTGACGGGTTTGTTGCCCAGATGCTCGCGAGCGAAGGCCAGCGCCGTGGCGGCGGACTCCCTAGAGGTCAGCGGGTCGACCACGATCCAGCCGGTCTGCCCCTCAATCAGCGTCATGTTGGCGATGTCGAAACCGCGTAACTGGTAAATCCCATCGCGGACCTTGAACAGACCGATCTGCGCGTTGAGCATCGCGTGCCGCCACAGGCTCGGGTTAACGGTGGCCGGCGCCTGGCCTTCGACAAAGCGGTAGGCATCGAAGTCGATCAGGACATTACCGTCAGCGCCGAGGATCTTGCCGGTGGGCCGGGCGATGAAACCGCGCTGGGCATCTTCCATGTCCCGGTTGTCGCTGAGGTCCAGGCCCTTGATCGACGCCTGGATCACCGCGGCCGTGGCAGGCGTGGCGTCGCCGGCTGCGACGCCGGGCTGGTTGTCGCAGCCGCCGAGGGACACCAGCGTCAGGGCGATGATCGTATAGAGGGTCGGTTTCATTCTTGTTGTTCTCCGAGGGTCGAATGCGCTCCAGCCTAGGGGCAGGGCGGCGATGTATCCAATGCATTGTTTACATCCGGATAATGCGTCGCTAGCATCGGGCGAATGGACCTCAAACGACTGTCACACCTGCTCGCACTGGCCGATGAACGCCATTTCGGTCGCGCAGCCGAGCGCGTGCACCTCAGCCAGCCGGCCCTGAGCCGCAGCATTCAGGCGCTGGAGAGCGAAACCGGGCAGCGCTTGTTCGATCGCGACACCGGCGACGTCCGTCCGACGCCGGCGGGGGCCTTTCTGATCGAGCGGGCGCGGCGGTTGCTGTTCGATGCCCGTTCGCTGGAGCGGGACATGGCGCTCTACAGCGACCGCCAACTGGGCAGCCTCGCCTTCGGCGTCGGGCCGTTCCCGGCGGCCATGTTGATGCATCAAGTGGTGCCGCGGCTGCGCCTGGATCACCCGGCAGTCACCCTGCGGGTGGAAGTGAACAACTGGCAGATTCTCGAAGCGCGGCTGCGTGCTGAAGCGATCGAATTCTTCGTTGCCGATATCCGCAACTTCACGACGGAATCCGATCTGCTGATCCGTTCGCTGGGCCAGGTGTCGGCAGGCTTTTTCGTACGTCCGGAGCACCCACTGGCCGGGCGTAAAGTGGCGATGGGCGAACTGGAAGGCTACGGCGTCGCCACGACGCGCCTGCCGGAGGTGCTGAAACTCGAAACCGCCCGAACCCTCGGCATCTCCACCCGCCAGGCGCTGCCTATCGTGTTGGAGTGCGACGACGTGGCCTTGCTCAAAACTGTCGCTGGTTCAACCGACACCATCCTCGGCGTCATCCATGGCGCCGTGGCCGAAGACATTCGGGTGGGGCGTTTGATCGAACTGCATGTTGTGGACAGGCCGGGATTTCATTCTGAAATTGGCGTGGTGAGTTTGCAGGGCAGAAGCCTGTCGCCGACGGCCTTGTGTTTGATCGAGGCGGTCGTTGCCGAGATGCAATCCATTCACGTCGAACAATCTCCACGTCTTTAGAGAGACGTCCTACAGCCACGATTTTCCTGCTTCGTTAACGTCGTGCAGCCCCTTGCGAGGGGCTGCCGATGCATGAACGAAAGGACAATCAGTGGCTGGTCAAAAGGACATTTCCCGGGTTCCCAACCCACCGGCAGGCGACGGGCATCACGTTACCTACCGCTATATGACGGCCACCGAACTGGCCGATCAGCAAGACCGACAAGACAAGTACGACGCCATGCTGGCGAGGCAGGACGCCTTCGAGCGCAGCCGCGAGATAGCGGCGAACAAGCCTGAGCCGGTGCGCGCCGGCTGCGTGTTTGCCAAGTCCTGCAAGTTGCCGGACGCGATCATCGATTACGCGAATCCTGCGGGGATGGTGCCGACTGACAGCCTCAAGGATTACGGCGAGCTGATTTTGCTCGGTGGCCGTGAGGCCGATGACAGCGGTGGGGTTGAGCTCAAGAAAATCAGCGGCACGGCCATTCCTGCGGGGCTGGGCACTTTTGCCCTCGCGGGTGAAGCGTTCAAGGCATTGCCCGCGATGGCCTCTGCTGCCGTCATCAGCCCATTGCTCGGTTTGGTGGCGATGTTCATGCCCTCGAACCTGGGCGACAGCGCCCTCTACACCGAAGACCAGCTGCTCGCCCTCAAACAGGCCCGAACTCGCGTACGCCTGCGTGTCGAACAGCAGGCCGATGGCAGCCTCAAGGGTTACGGCTTCTACACCGGCAAGAATCGCGATTGGGAGATGGTTGATGTTGTGCAGTTCGCGGCACGCGGTAGCCGGTTTATTGCAGACCTTGGCGAAGGTGTTGAGCTGGTTTGGACGCCAGCTGTAGACGGCTCCGACATCCTCGGAATTCCAGCGCTGGAGGCTGCTCCGCAAGCGCCGCATATCTGGGTGTACCCGCCGACGAAAGCGGCGGACGGGATTCTGGTGAATCCGGTTTATCCGCCGGAGTATCGGGATTTCATTTTGGTGTTTCCGGCGGAGTCCGGGGTTCGGCCGCTGTACATTGTTCTCAGCCGCCCATCCGACCATGCTTATTACGGTCATCCAAAGACGCTACCAGCATTCCCCGATGCAGTCAGGGTGAAGTCGAAATCATCGGTACAAGGTGGAGGAAAGCGGCGAGCACGCTGGGTAGACCGTAAAGGCCGAATTTATGAGTGGGACTACAAAAGTAATGCTGTAGAAAAATACGACAAACTAGGAACCACACATCTGGGTGAGTTCAATCACCTGACGGGTGAGCAAACCGGACCAGCAGAGCCTGATAGAAGAACCACCAAGAATTAAGGATGAAACCATGCTCTTCCTTTCAATAACCGGCTTTTATCCCGATGACGTCCAAGACGACACGCTGCAGTTCGAGTTGGATATCGACGGTAGCGAAATGAATGAAAAAGTTGCGCAACTCATTGAATCCAAGCCCCTGAGTGAACTGGAACCAGGTGAGTTGTTACTGCGCGAGGATCAGGTAGCGGCACTGGGAGCCCTGCTGAATGTCAGCTTCCCGAGCGGTCTGGAGTATTTCATGGGCACCTGTGCGAAGTACTGATACTGCGGAGAGCAAAGGGGACGGGGCCACCGTCCCTTTTTTCGTCAAAAAAGATATTTGTGAGAAAAAGATGGGACTGGAGCTGAGACTGGAGTGGTATGACACAGCAGCCCTGGAATTCCAGGGCGAGGAGACGTCAAAAGATCTGGGGGATGATGAGTCAGTATTGAATGCCTTAGGCATTCCAGTGGAGGGCAACATCAATAATGGCAGCTTCAACGTCGTCGAAAAGTGGGTTGCGACCATTCAGCCGTATTTTCAGCACCAGATCGCTCTGAGTACAAACGACTATCAAATTTCGTTCGACTACCGCTAGCACCGACAGACGGCTGATTGACAGTAAGTGGGACGCCCATCAGCTCGCTTCCCGCATTTTTGCCAGAGCGCGGCTTTCAGCGGATTGTTTTCCATCGCCTGATCCGCTTCACTGTGGCTCTTTTGCCTGAGCGGAAATCAATCATGGAACGATGCGAAGCACTGGTCATCGGTCTCGGCGCCATGGGCGCGGCCACGGTGTATCAACTGGCGAAGGCCGGGGTCAACGTGGTCGGCATCGACCGCCACCATCCGCCGCACACATTCGGCTCCAGCCATGGCGACACCCGCATCACCCGGCTGTCCGTGGGCGAGGGCGCGCAATACGTTCCCATCGTGCGCAACTCCCACCGCATCTGGCGCGAACTGGAAGCGCTGTCAGGCGAGTCCCTGTTCGAACAGACCGGCCTGCTGGTGCTGACCTCCCGCCCCGACTTCGATCCCGCCGACGAAACCGACTTCACCCTGCGCACCATCGCCCTGGCACAGACCTACGGCATCGAACACGAAGTCCTCGACGCTGCCCAGATCCGCCAGCGCTTCCCGCAGTTTGCCCAGGTGCGCGACGACGCCATTGGCTACTTCGAGCCCGAAGGCGGTTTTGTACGGCCCGAACGCTGCATCGACGTGCAGCTCAGACTGGCCGAACAACACGGCGCCACGCTCTACAAGGGCGAGACCGTGACCCACATCCGGTCGGACGAACAGGGCGTCACCGTCACCACCGACCAGCGCACCGTGCGGGCGAACAAACTGATGGTCACCGCCGGCAACTGGGCGGGCGGCCTGCTGGGCGCACCGTTCGACAAACTGCTCAGCGTCTATCGGCAAAAACTGTTCTGGTTCGAAACCGAGCCCGACGCGCAACTGGTCGGCCACTCACCCACGTTCATCTTCACTCACGGCCCGGACGACGATTTCTATGGCTTTCCCGCGTTGCCGGGGGAGGGCAGTTTGAAAGTGGCGACGGCGCAATATCACAGCACATCCACGCCCGAGACGCTGGATCGCACAATCTCGGCCGAGGAAGAACGCGAGATGTACGAGCAGCAGGTGCAGGGGCGGATTGCCGGGCTGACGGATCGGGTGGTGAAGTCAGCGGTCTGCGCCTACACCGTCACGCCGGATCGGCATTTCATCATTGATGAGCATCCACGGTTGCAGCACACATTGGTGGTGTCGGCGTGCTCCGGGCATGGGTTCAAACACTCGGCGGCGCTGGGGGAGGCGTTTGCGCAGTGGTGTTTGCGGGGGGAGAGTGAACTGGATCTTTCGTCGTTTTCGGTGGGGCGGTTTGAGCGGGAGTGACAATCTCTATGATTCATGAACTTTGGCAGGAATCCGATGGCTGGCAGACAAAGGTATCGAACCGCAAATGAGCAAATTGGGTTGCAGATGTGGGCACGTGATTGTCGATCAGACTGACAGCTTGCCCTATAAGGCGAGCCTGCTTCGCGATGAAGTAGAGGATGCATTCTGGGAAAAGGTAAACCATGAACTCAAGCCTCTGATGACTGCTGCCGAGTCGGGTGACAAGGCCGTGATTGCCGAGGCGTTCGGTGAGTTTGCGCCTTGGGTCAACGCGACCGACGAACTGGTAAGCCGATTATCGAGCCTCCACATCCACCGGACGTTAGATGTTTATGAATGCACGAACTGTGGGCGTCTTTGGGTGCAAAAAGGCGCGAGTAACCAGTTCGTTTCATATGTTCCTGAAAAGGGTGGATATCAGGCGATTTTGTCGGAATCATCGGGCGATTCCGAGAGCCTGGATTGCGAATAAATAGGGAAGTGCCCAGTGTTTAACCGCTATGCCGCCTCCCGAGAGAGGATGGCGAATGACTTGAGAAATGCGCAGCTGCTGCAGGGGCAGCGACTTGTTGAGTTATTGCATGACCAATATTACTTCAACGAGGAAAAATGCCTGTCCGACGTAGGCCCGTTGCTCTGGCGGTGTGGCGAACATCAGAACGTTGCGATGTACCTGCTAAACGATGGGGAGCGTGTGGGAGCTGATGAGTCCGATCTGGGACCGCCCACACCCTTCGCGCTTGATGCCGCCAGCGTTTGCTCGTGGCGTAGGGAAAATCTGCTTAGCAATAGGTCAGCTCTCTTCCTCGAAGACAAAATCATCACAGCGGTTCAAGGTGTTGTCGATAAAGTGGCGGGCGGAGAGGTTTGGCTTGTCGGCTTTCAAGTTGCCTTCGAGACAGGCGACTACCTGATCTACCTGAATCAAGGTGACGATGCAGTCGTTCTGATTAACGAATGGCCCAAGAGGTTGGAGGGTATCGAAACTTGCTTGGTGACCTCGCTGGAATGAGCGTTTTGTTCAATAGCAGCTTGGGCGAAAATAGATGCGTCCCCATCTTTTTCCATTTTTTTCCCCGCATTTTTTGACAAACCGGCGACGCGTCCCACCGAATCCGTTTTCACACAGCCTGGGCCGAAAGCTGCCGCTCACGGAATACCGCTTTTGGCCGATTTCTGCCTGTCATGACTGGCAGAAATCGCCCCCAAAGGGTCCAATACCGTGTCGACCGGCGACAAGGCCAAAAACGGCTAAGTCTGCTAGCGTTGAGTGCTTTGGGAGCTATAGAAGGCACCGATAATGCAGATGTTTAAAATCGAGGCGA
Organism: Pseudomonas sp. PHC1; assembly: GCF_046487845.1. Classification (NCBI taxonomy): domain Bacteria; kingdom Pseudomonadati; phylum Pseudomonadota; class Gammaproteobacteria; order Pseudomonadales; family Pseudomonadaceae; genus Pseudomonas; species Pseudomonas sp. PHC1. The sequence continues at coordinate 151,502 of NZ_JBJXHJ010000008.1, read as the reverse complement.
ACGGATTGAGTCAGCTCCGTGAGGCTCTGAGTCAAGCCGCATTGCCTTTTGATGATTTAAGCGAACCGGGTAGGCAGTTTTTCCGTTTTGAGATGGACGGAAATTGGATCGCGTAAGGCGGGCTGGAGGGTTCTGGTCAAGACATGCTGCTTCGCTCACTAGTCGTTAGTGATTCGCATCGTGGGAAAGGGCTTGGCAAAGCTGTGCTGTCAGAGCTGGAACAATATGCTGCCTTCCAGGGGGGGCTTCGGTTGCACTTGTTAACTCAAAGCGCGACTGGATTTTTTACAGCCAACGGGTATGAAATTTTCGATAGGGGTGAAGCGCCGGTCGCTATCAGTCAAACCGTCCAGTTCAAGCATTTGTGTCCGGCATCGGCAACCTATCTACGAAAGTCGTTAGGTGCCGCGGTTGTTACGGAGCAGTTCGCCGGTTCGCGCTAATTGACGGAGTCCGTCAGTCCGCACTTGGCCGATAGCTGCCATTTACTGTGGCAGCTCCGGCTAGCATCGTTTTCTCATGCCCTCTACTAATCAGTCATGACAGAGGAGTCGGCTTTCAGGTCTTCACCTCAACATGATCCAGCGCCTGATTCACCGCCAACTCACTCAACATCACCAACTGCGCAATCCCGATCGCAGTCTTGCGATGGCCAGGCTCCAGCGTGGCAGCGAAGTTATTGAGCATTTCACTGGCCGATCCCAATGATTCGCTGGCATTGGCCAAGAGGGATTCAGTGTTGTACGCCGGGTTGGCCATGTACATGGGGTCGTGTTTGTGATGGCTGCCCATGATCCGTTGCTGCGGGGTGAGGTAGTGATCGAGCGCACGTTCTGCCGCTTCGTTCAGGGTTCGAGAATCGGGGAATTTGTAGGGCGATACCGGATCGGTTTCCGGTGGGTTCGGTGTTGGTTTGAACATAGATGAATCTCCAGCACTTATTAAATGGGAGTCATCCACTCTCGCTACCAAACGAGGGGTGGCGACCATACGCAGGTTGGTAGACCGGAGCACTGGAACCGGCGCTTCCGAAGAAGCCCTGAGCATGGCCACCATAAATCCAGTCGCATGAATGCAACTGCATGAGGTGACGCGATGCGTCAGCGCTGCGGGCTACCAAACCCGATCACTGTTTTTCAGTGACCCGGAAACGATAAAACCCGCACCCCAGACGCACAAGCCGGCGGATTCTGGCGCAGTCGTAGGCAATGACGCAAGACGCTGTAGCCGTGGGGAAGTAATGCCGGGCGTTTCTAAACATCATTCGAAAAACGCTTAAACGCGCTGCCGTCGCCATGTCGAAATCAGACGCCCCCATGCCGCTCCCAGGCTATTTGCGATCAACGCCGGGCACGTAAGGTGACGCATCATTTCATCGCCCTGCGTCGTCGTCCGACCGATTTGTAACGCTGCAGCGCTTGAGGTGCGCCGCTCTGGAGCAGGGCAACAGGAAGAAATGATGATCGCCTGACATGTCGTCAGTACGCCCAAATGTCGATCACCAGAGAACAACAAAAACAATGAATAGCCTGAACTCGAAGGACTCGAACGGTCAGTTGGCGCAGGGCTTCAAGCCGCGTCATGTCACCATGCTTTCCATTGCCGGCATCATCGGTGCGGGGCTGTTTGTCGGCTCCGGCCACGCCATTGCCGCCGCCGGCCCGGCCGTCTTGCTCGCTTATCTCTTCTCCGGCCTGCTGGTCGTGCTGGTCATGCGCATGCTCGGTGAAATGGCCGTCGCCCACCCGGACACGGGATCGTTTTCCACCTATGCCGATCAGGCCATCGGGCGCTGGGCGGGGTTCACCATCGGGTGGTTGTATTGGTGGTTCTGGGTGCTGGTCATTCCGATTGAAGCGCTGGCCGCCGGGCATGTGTTGAATCAGTGGTTTCCCCAGGTCGATGCGTGGTTGTTCGCGTTGTTGTCGATCATTTTGCTGGTGGTGACCAACCTGTTCAGTGTGTCCAAGTACGGCGAGTTCGAGTTCTGGTTCGCGATGGCCAAGGTGGTGGCGATCATCGGGTTCATCGGGCTGGGTTTTGCGGTGTTGATGGGCTGGGTTCCAGAGCGTGAGGCCAGCGGGTTGAGCCGCTTGATGGAAGAGCACGGCGGGTTCGCGCCCAATGGTTTGTCGGCGGTGGTCGGGGCCTTTATCACCATCATGTTCAGCTTTATCGGGACGGAAGCGGTAACCATCGCGGCCGCCGAATCGAGCAACCCGGCGCAGAACATCGCCAAGGCCACGCGCTCGGTGATCTGGCGCATCGGGGTGTTTTATCTGCTGTCGATTTTCGTGGTGATTTCCGTGGTGCCCTGGAACGATCCGCTGTTGGCGTCCGTCGGCTCTTACCAGCGAGCGCTGGAGCTGATGAACATTCCCCACGCCAAATTCCTGGTCGATGTGGTCGTGCTGATCGCGGTGGCCAGTTGCATGAATTCCTCGATCTACATTTCCTCGCGGATGCTGTTCTCGCTGGGGCGTCGCGGTGACGCTCCGCAACCGCTGAAGGTGACCTCCGCGGCGGGCGTACCGAGAGCGGCGGTGATTGCCAGCACCGTGATCGGTGCGGGGGTGACGCTGTTCAGCTATTTCATGCCGGCAGGATTGTTCCAGTTTCTGCTTGCCAGCTCCGGCGCGATTGCGTTGCTGGTGTATCTGGTGATCGCGGTTTCGCAATTGCGCATGCGCCGGATGCTGCGTCGGCAGAATGTCGAGCTGACGTTTCGCATGTGGCTGTTTCCGTGGCTGACGTGGCTGGTGATCGCCTTCATCTGCGCCGCGCTCGCAGTGATGATGGTGACGCCCGAGCATCGTCTGGAAGTGACGTCGACCATCGGCCTGGCGCTGGCGATTTCCTTTATCGGGCTGGTGACCTCGCGGCAACATGGGCAGGCGCGGGCGGCGGTTGCGGCGGGCAAGGCTTAGGTTTTTTCTGGTGCTTGAACGGTGGGAGCTATCCCCGGTATGGACGCAGGGGATGTCCGATCACCGGGCTTCGGCTCGCAGCCAACGTCGGACTTCGCCCTGTATCGCATACGCTGGCGCCTCGACCGCATTGAAATCCTGCGTGTAGCGCTGCGCAAACCCGTCGACGCCCCATTCCTGAAACTGTTGCACATGCTTTAGTTCGTGGGCCCAGAGCGCAACGTTGTGTTCTGCGGTTTCAGCGTCGCGGAACAGGATGATGTCGATCAGCGTCACCGCACCGACATCCGGGTTTTGCAGGATGGCCGTGGCAGCGTTGTATTGGCCGTCGTCGGTGACCTTGTAGTGCACGGCATCGAGGACGCCAGGGTCATACCAGCGCAGCAGTTGCTCCCGGATGTGCGGGGGAATCGGTTTGATGTCGGTGCTGGCGGCTTCGGCGTGGGCCTGAGTCAACGCCAGCGCCAGAGCCGGGGCCGCGATCCGGAAGAGGTCTTCAGACAGACGCCCCGGGTCCGGCAGGCAAATGCAGCTGTCGAGGCACACTTGTTTTTCGCCGGCAGGGCATGGGTCAGCCTGGGCCGGCGTTACAAGGGCAAGCCAGGTGACGAAGCTGATGAGCGTGGAGGGCATGGGCGCTTTTCGATCGTAAGGCCGCACAATAGAAAGGGATCAGGCGCAATGCGACGAACACCGCGTTGCGCACCGACCCCGCTGCACCTCAACCGCGTTTCGGCAGCTTCCAGTTCGGGCGAATGAAGTGGCAGGTGTAGCCATTCGGAATCCGCTCGAGGTAATCCTGATGCTCCGGTTCCGCTTCCCAGAACGGCCCCGCCGGTTCGATTTCGGTGACCACACGACCCGGCCACAGGCCCGATGCGTCGACGTCGGCCGCAGTGTCTTCGGCGATATCGCGTTGCTGCTCGTTCAGGTAATAGATCGCCGAACGATAGCTCGGGCCAAGGTCGTTACCCTGACGGTTGGGCGTGCTGGGGTCGTGGATCTGGAAGAAGAATTCGAGAATCTGCCGATAGCTGATCACGGCAGGGTCGAAGACGATTTCGATGGCTTCGGCGTGGTTGCCATGATTGCGGTAAGTGGCGTTCGGCACATCGCCGCCGGTGTAACCGACCCGCGTTTGCAGTACGCCGGGGTAGCGGCGCAACAGATCCTGCATGCCCCAGAAGCAGCCGCCGGCGAGAATGGCAGTTTCGGTTTGAGTGGTCATGGCATGTCCTTCCTCTCGAATGGGTCGCAGATGTTCCTTGATATGAGGGAGTGTGGGCCGATTGCAAGGCTGATCCCTCCATAAATCAGCATTGCATTCGCGGCATTAATTCAAATACCAAGTATTTTCACCAGTGCAGCACCTAATAGCGCTGTTACGACAGGTGCTAAATACAGTTGGTGGAATTGGGAAAAGACACTGTTCGAGGGTATCTCCGTAGAGCGCTCAATTTCTTCTCGACTGCGGGCTGCCGTGCCTTTGATTGACTCTTCTAAAATCTGGTCCTCGATTTTTTCACTGATTTTTGCGAGGCGATAAGAAAGCTTTGCACCGGATGCATATAAAGCAGCGCCAATGAAAATCAGTAGGTAAATGGCTAGGAAATAATAATTTTGTACTTCTGAGAAGTTGAGGTGATCTGGGAGCGGTGAGTGTTCCCAGAAAAAATTGAGATAGGGCGTATGTTGATATGCCCAGCTTGTGAGCTCCTTGAATGGTCGGGCAATCATGCTTCCTAGCTGTGATCCATCATCGAGACGGAAATAAATCATTTTCAGAAACGATACCCCGGTAGATACAACTGCCGGGATAGTTATTGCCACGCCTAGTAGACGTTTTCTTACTGACTTGCTTTTTGCATCCTTGAAATTCACGCTCATTCTCCAATTGAAACAACTAACGTTTAATCTGTGCGCAGTTTAGTGGGTGACCGGACTGGAGGCGCTCACGCTTCCGTGCGTCGATACTGACAGTAGAGGTGTTCGCTTTCGTTACGATCTTGAGCTTACATGCGTCGCCTGGCCTTTTGAACATGGCTTTCCAGATCCAGAAAAGCCACGACGACCATCAGCATGAAACTGACGGTCAGCGAAAGGTCGAGCCGGCCTTCGCGCCTTGGCGGGGGGCGCGCGGTGTTTCATCCGGCGTGGGTGCTTGCGTGTTGCGTCCGGGCATCAACATTTCCCTGAAGGTCGTTGTGAGCGATCGGAACAGTGTGACAAGGATCGGCGGGGAGGTCGGGATGGCGGTGTGATCTGCTCGGCAGTTTGAATTTATTGTCCTGTTTCGGTTGACGGTGTAACGCTTTTCAGCCGATTTATCGCTTTCAGGCGAGTCAGTAATCTGTGCCCATCTTGAACGCAAACGCACTTGCACAACTAAAAAGGGATTCACACATGAGCACTCCAACCTACAACCGCCTGAACAAAGACGACGCCGTGGTTCTGCTGGTCGACCACCAGACCGGTCTGATTTCTCTGGTTCAGGACTTCTCGCCAAACGAGTTCAAGAACAACGTATTGGCGCTGGCCGATCTGGCCAAATTCTTCGAATTGCCGACCATCCTCACCACCAGCTTCGAACAAGGCCCGAACGGCCCGCTGGTGCCGGAACTCAAGGAAATGTTCCCGGACGCGCCATACATCGCCCGCCCAGGACAGATCAACGCCTGGGACAACGAAGACTTCGTCAAGGCGATCAAGGCCACCGGCCGCAAGCAGATCATCATTGCCGGTGTCGTGACCGATGTGTGTGTAGCGTTCCCGACCCTGTCGGCGCTGGCGGAAGGGTTTGACGTGTTCGTGGTGACCGACGCCTCCGGCACCTTCAACACCACCGTGCAGCAAGCCGCGTGGAACCGCATGACCCAGGCGGGCGCGCAGATGATGAACTGGTTCTCGGTGGCCTGCGAACTGCACCGCGACTGGCGCAACGACATTGAAGGCCTGGGCAACCTGCTGTCCCAGCGCATCCCGAACTACCGTAACTTGATGAACGGCTATGCCGCACTGACGGCGCATCAGAAATAACCGGATGCTGAATGGACGAAAGCCTGCTTTGAAAAAAGCAGGCTTTCGTCGTTTCTACCGCAAACAGTAGAGCAGGGGATTCGTCACCTCAAACCGTGACAACAATCTTCCCGACCTGCTGATTGGCTTCAAGAAAGCGATGCGCTTGCTGAATGTCATCCAGGGCGAATGTCCTGGCAATGATCGGTTTCAGCGCGCCGGACGCCAGCCCGTCGCCGATGAAAGTTTTGGCGCGTGCCAGGGTGGCCGGGTCGGAAACGATCTCCGAGTAAAGGTAGCCCTTGAGGGTCAGGCATTTGCCGAGCACGGTGAACAGCGGGAACGGCGTCGGTTCCGGGCTCAGGGCACCGTACTCCAGCAGGATGCCGCCCCGGGCCATGCTTTGGGTCAGCGGTTCGAACGACGGGCCGCCCACCGGATCAAACACCACCCGCGCGCCTTTGCCGTCGGTCAGCGCCATGACCGCTGCAACCATGTCTTCTTCGTCGCTGACGATCACGTGCGCCGCGCCGGCGTCGAGCAAGGCCTGTTTCTTGGCGCGGGTCCGGGTGACGGCAATCGAAGTGGCACCGACCATTCTGGCAATCTGGAAGGCAGCCAGGCCGACGCTGCTGGAAGCGGCAGTGACGATCACGAAATCGTCCTTCTGCAATTTGGCCTGTTCGACCAGCGCACCCCACGCGGTGACGTATTGCATCCAGGCCGCCGCCGCTTGTTCAAACGACAGGTTCTGCGGGTGTTTGACGGTGAGGTGGGCGGGCACGTTGGCCAGCTCGCCGTAAGTGCCCCAGCGCGCGATGTCCAGCGGCGGAATCAGGCTGACGGCATCGCCAATGTTGAATTCGCTGACGTTGGCGCCAACCGCGACCACCATACCGGCGGCTTCGTAGCCGAGACGGCTGGGAAACTCCGCTTCCTGCAAATAGGCGTGATTGCGGAACATCACTTCGGCGCGATTCAGGCCAAAGGCTTTGACCTCGATCTGCACTTCGTCCGCAGCGGGCGCCGGGACGTCGACGTTTTCCAGTTTCAGGACGCTGGCGTCACCGTATTCATGAGTCCTGACAATGCGTGCCATGTTGACTTCCTCGGTTATCGATGAAATTGCACCGGCGTGATCCGGTGCCATGGACGCCAATGTAGGCTTTGGTCTGCTCCGGATAAAGGCCTGGGATGGCGCAACACTGGAAACAACGAGCAGCCTGTCAACGCCGCCCGGTCCGGGTACTCACATCCACCCAGACAGCCAACACCAGAATGCTGCCCTTGACGATCATCTGCCAGTAACTGTCGACGTCGAGCATGGACATGCCATTGTCCAGGCTGGTGATGACCAACGCGCCGAGGAGGGCGCCGTAGACCGTGCCGGAGCCGCCGCGCATCGAGGTGCCACCGATGAAGCAGGCGGCGATGGCGTCGAGTTCGCCCATGCTGCCGGCCGAGGGGGAGCCGGCGGCCAGGCGCGCAGTGTTGACCACGCCGGCGAGGGCGCACATCACGCCCATGATCCCGAAAATCCAGAGTTTCACGGCCTGCACATTGATACCGGACAGGCGCGTCGCTTCCATGTTGCTGCCCACCGAATAGACACGTCGGCCGAACACGGTCTGGCTGGTCACGTAGCTGAATCCGCCCAATAGAATCAACAGAAGCAGGACCGGCACGGGAATGCCGTCATAGCTGTTGAGGGTCTGGACAAAACCCGCCAGCACCGCGCCGATCAACAACACGCGTGCCACGTCCCGCACCAGGGAGTGTGCCGCCAGGCCGTGAAGGGCGCGATTGCGTCGTTGTTTCCAGGTCAGGAACAACGTCAGCGCGAACAGCAGGACACCCAGTCCCGCGCCGGCCGAATGTGGTAAATAACCCTGGCCAATGTAAACGAGCTCCGGCGACACCGGCGCAATGGTCGTGCCGCCGGTGATTCCCAGCAAAATCCCCCGGAACGCCAGCATCCCCCCAAGCCCCACGATGAACGACGGAATGCGCAGATAGGCCGCCATGTAGCCGTTGGCGAGGCCGATCAGCAGGCCGCACACCACCACAAGGCTGAGGTTCGCCAGCAGCGGTATGTGATAGACGACATCGAGAATGGCTGCCACGCCACCGAGCAGGCCCAGCAATGAGCCAACCGACAGATCGATCTCGCCGCTGATGATCACCAGCACCATGCCGCAAGCAAGAATCCCGGTAATCGACATCTGACGCAGCAGGTTGGAGAGGTTGCGCGGTGTCAGGAATCCGCCCTCGGTCTGCCAGCTGAAGAACAGCCAGATCAACGCCACGGCAAACACCAGTGCGAGCATCTTGTAGCGGGTGAAGAGTTGTTTGACCTGATTCATTTACGCGGATTTCCGAGCTTTATTGTTATGGCTGTCAGGCTGGCTGAGTGCGGCGGCGAGCACCTGTTCCTGGGTGAGTTCATGGTTGATGAAGTCCCCTCGCAGTTGACCCTCGCCGATGACCAGGACGCGGTCGGACACACCGAGCACTTCGGCCAGCTCCGAAGACACCATGATGATCGACACACCTTCGGCGGCCAGCATCCCCATCAGTTTGTAGATCTCGTACTTGGCGCCGACATCCACCCCTCGGGTCGGCTCATCGAGAATCAGCACCCGGGGCCTGGTCAGCAGCATCTTCGCCAACACGGCTTTTTGTTGATTGCCCCCCGACAGGCTGGTGATCGGCAGGAACGGGCTCGCGGTCTTGAGGTGCAGGCGCGAAATTTCCCGATCGATGCTGCCCAGTTCCGCTTCGGCGTCGATGCGGGTCAGTTTCGAGAAACTGTCCAGTACGGCCAGGGTGATGTTCTGGCCGACACCCAGGTCGGGAATGATCCCCTGACGCTTGCGGTCCTCGGGCACCAGGCACACGCCGGCACGAATTGACTTGAGCGGCGTACGGGTGTCGATGGGTTGGCCGTCCAGCCAGACTTCGCCTTCGTGGCGACCGGGGTAGGCGCCGAACAGCGCGGTCACCAGCTCTGTGCGGCCGGCACCGACCAGCCCGGCGATGCCGAGGATTTCCCCGCGTTTGAGGCTGAACGAAATGTCGTCCACCCGTTTGCGTTTGGGGTAGTCGACGTCGTAGCAGGTGATGTGCCGCGCCTCGAAAATCACCTCGCCGATGGCGTGGGGTTCGGTGGGGTAGAGGTTGCTCATTTCCCGACCGACCATCTGGGTGATGATCTGAGGAATATCCATGTCCGCCATGGCGGTCGTGGCAATGTGTTTACCGTCGCGGATCACCGAAATGGTGTCACACACGGCGGCCACTTCATCGAGTTTGTGGGAGATGTAGACGCAGGCGACGCCCTTGGCCTTGAGGTCGCGGATGATGTCCAGCAACACCTCGATTTCCGAACGGGTCAGGGCTGATGACGGCTCGTCGAGGATCAGCAGGCGTGCCTGCTTGTTCAAAGCCTTGGCGATTTCCACCAGTTGCTGATAACCGCCGCCGTACTGCGAAACCGGTAGCGACACGTTCATGTCCGGCACTTTCAGTTCACGCATCAGGGTTTCGGCGCGGTGGATCATCGCCGGGTAATTCATCCGTCCGCCCGGCAGCGTCAGCTCATGGCCCATGAAAATGTTTTCGGCCACCGAGAGGTCGGGAACCAGCGTCAGTTCCTGGTGAATGATGACGATGCCGGCGGCTTCCGTTTCGCTGATCGATTGCGCTTTGAGCGGTTGACCCTCCCAGAGGATTTCACCGTCCCAGGTGCCATGGGGGTAGACCGCAGACAGGATTTTCATCAGCGTGGACTTGCCGGCGCCATTCTCGCCGCACAGCCCGAGGCACTCACCCGGCTTGACCTTGAGGTCGATGCCGTTGAGCGCTTTGACACCGCCGAAGGTTTTGACGATGCCGTTCATTTGCAACAGATAGTCGGACATGGCAGAGACTCACAAGCGGCCGATACTGGACTGAAACCGCAGGAGCAGGGCTCCTGCGGGGGTATCACGCAGTGAGTGTCACTTTCCGGCGAGCTGCGCCTTGGTATAGAAACCGTCCTGTTCCAGCAGGTCGATGTTGTCCTTGGTCAAGGGCGTCGGGGTGAGCAGGATGGTGTCGACTTTTTTGCTGCCATTGTCGTACTGCGAGCTGTAGGCGGGTTTCTCGTTGCGTGCCAGTTGCACCGAGAGTTTGGCGGCTTCGGAGGCAATCAGTTTCAGCGGTTTGTAAACCGTCATGGTTTGCGTGCCGGAGATGACCCGCTTGACCGCTGCCAGGTCCGCGTCCTGCCCGGAGATCGGCACCTTGCCGGCCAGTTGCTGAGCGGCCAGGGCCTGGATGGCGCCGCCGGCCGTGGCGTCGTTGGAGGCGACGATACCGTCGATTTTGTTGTCGTTGCGGGTCAGGGCGTTTTCAACAATGCTCAGCGCCTCGGTCGGGTTCCATTCCTTTACCCATTGCTGGCCGACGATCTTGATATCGCCCTTGTCGATGGCCGGTTGCAGCACCTTCATCTGACCTTCGCGCAACACTTTCGCGTTGTTGTCGGTGGGCGCGCCACCCAGCAGGAAGTAATTGCCCTTGGGCGCTGCATGCAGCACGCCGCTGGCCTGCATTTCACCGACCTTTTCGTTATCGAAGGAAATGTAGGCGTCGATATCGGCGTTGAGTATCAGACGGTCATAGGACACGACCTTGATTCCGGCTTTCTTCGCCTCGGCCACGGCATTGGTCAGCACGGTGGCGTTGAATGGCACGATGACGATGACATCGACACCACGGGAAATCAGGTTTTCGATTTGCGAAATCTGCTTCTGCTCGTTGGCATCGGCCGACTGCACGAAGACCTTGGCGTCCATTTTTTCTGCTGCTGCAACGAAGTAGTCCCGGTCACGGGACCAGCGCTCCAGCCGCAGATCATCAATGGAGAAACCGATTTTCGGATGGGCCGCATCGGCCAAAACCGGCAGCGACAACAGCGCCAGGGCGCTGGCCAGCAGCGTGCGTTTTACGTTCTTCATGGTGGTGCGTCCTTTTATTTTTGTTTGAAAGACACGGCCTGACGATGAATATCGGGCTGGTGGAACTGTAGAGAATCAGCAGACGCAACGGACTACAGATTTGTCGCGCAAATGTCACAGCGTCTGCAGTTCCCGTTGGCGATCAGCGATAGATAAACCGGTTGACGACGTTTTCGAGCATTTCCTGCCGGCCGCTGACGGCCTGCGGATTCAGCTCGTTGGCGAAGGCGTGCTCGGCCAATGTCTGGAGATTGAACTCACCCGCCAGCACCGACTGGCCGAACGGCTGCTGCCAGCCGGCATAGCGTTGATCCTTGAGCCGCTGAAGCTGATCGTTCTGGACCATGGCGGCGGCCCGCTCGAGCGACAGGGCGAGGACGTCCATGGCGCCGACGTGACCGTGGAACAGATCGACCTCGTCGAGGCTCTGGCGCCGTACCTTGGAGTCGAAGTTGAACCCGCCATTGCCGAACCCGCCGGCCTTGAGGATTTCATAGGTGACCAGGGTCATTTCCTCGACGCTGTTGGGGAACTGATCGGTGTCCCAACCGTTTTGCGGATCGCCGCGGTTGGCATCGATGCTGCCGAAAATCCCCAGCGAGACGGCCGTCGCCACCTCGTGATGAAAACTGTGACCGGCCAGGGTGGCGTGGTTGGCCTCGATGTTGACCTTGATTTCCTTTTCCAGACCGAACTGCTGGAGAAAACCGAACACCGTGGCGCTGTCGTAATCGTATTGGTGCTTGGTCGGCTCCTGCGGTTTGGGTTCGATCAGCAGGTCGCCTTTGAATCCGATCTTGTACTTGTGCTCGACCACCATACGCATGAAGCGACCCAGTTGTTCGCGCTCGCGTTTCAAGTCGGTGTTGAGCAGGGTTTCGTAACCTTCGCGACCGCCCCACAACACGTAGTTGGAGCCTTTGAGGCGTTGGGTTGCGTTCATGGCGCTGAAGACCTGGGCCGCGGCGCAGGCGAACACTTCAGGATCCGGGTTGCTGGCGGCGCCGGCGGCAAAGCGCGGATTGCTGAAGCAGTTGGCGGTGCCCCACAGCAGCTTGATTCCGCTTTGTTCCTGATGGCGTTCCAGGTGATCGATCATTTGGGCGAAGTGGTTGCGGTACTCCTTCAGTGAATTGCCTTCGGGGGCGACATCCGTGTCGTGAAAGCAGTAGTAGTCGATACCCAGCTTGGAGAAGAACTCGAACGCGGCCTGCGCCTTGCCAATGGCCAGCTCCATCGGGTCACCGGCGTGTTGCCACGGGCGCTTGAACGTCCCGGCACCGAACACGTCGGAGCCCGGCCAGACAAAGGTGTGCCAATAACAGGCGGCCATGCGCAGGTGTTCGCGCATGGGCTTGCCGAGGATGATTTTGTCGGCGTCGTAGTGACGGAAGGCAAGGGGAGAATCGCTGGCAGGACCTTCGTAGCGGATCGACTCGACATCGGGGAAGTACGGCATTGGCAATGTCCTTTTTGTTCTTGGTTGTTGTTCTTGGGCGTGTCCCGATACTAGCAACGGCCCTGTGCCTGCCGATTACGAAAATCACCAACACGCAGTGCGATTTTGCGTATTGAGATTCACCGTCAGCGCGCCTAGTCTGTGCAAACCGCCTCTACGGCAAGAGGCCCGGAACAAGCCTGAAAACAATGAAAACCGTACCGCCTGTTCACCGCATCGCCCTGTTGTTCAACGGCAGCAAGATCTATGACCGCGGCATCATCAGCGGCATCGGCAACTACCTGAGCAGCACGCGCGCCTCCTGGGATCTGTTTCTGGAAGAGGACTTTCTCTGCCGGTTGAAAGGCATCGAGCGCTGGCAGGGTGACGGCATCATTGCTGACTTCGACGACCCGCTGATTGGCGAGGCGCTGGCCGATATCAAGCTGCCCGTGGTGGCGGTGGGTGGTTCCTATCAGGATGAGCGGGCCTATCCGAAAGGGATCCCGTACGTCGCCACCGACAACAACGCGCTGATCACACTGGCTTACGAACACTTGGTCGAGGCCGGGCTGCAACGGTTCGCCTGCTTCAGCCTGCCTGAGGCGCAGGCCAATCGTTGGGCTCAGGAGCGCGAAAAAGCCTTTCTGAGATTGATGCAACGGGACGGCCTGCACGCCGAGGTCTATCGCGGCATGGGCACCAGCGCACCGCTGTGGGACAGCGCCGTCGAACAACTGATCGCCTGGCTGCAGAGCCTGCCCAAACCCATTGGCATCATCGCGGTCAGTGATGCCCGCGCCCGGCAGTTGCTGCAAGCCTGCCTGACCGCCGGCATCGCCGTGCCGGAGCAGGTGGCGTTGATCGGCATCGACAATGACCCGCTGACACGCAGTCTGACCCGGGTCCCCCTGAGTTCAGTGATTCAGGGCACCGAAACCATGGGCCGCACCGCCGCGCATTTGCTGCACCAGATGCTGCATGGCAAACCGTCCACGGGCACGCACATTCTGATTCCGCCTGATGCGGTCAACGTGCAGGTGTCGAGCCTGCATCAACCGTTGGGCAACCCTTACGTGATGCAGGCGCTGCTGTTCATCCGCCAATATGCCTGCCAGGGCATCAAGACCGCGCAAGTGGCGGCTTATGTCGGCGTGTCGCGTTCCTCGCTGGAGTCGCACTTTCGCGCGGTGCGAGGCTGCAGCGTGCATGACGAGATTCTGCGTTTCAAACTGGCGGCGGCCACTCGCGGGCTGGAAAAAACCGACACGGCGATTGCGGACGTGGCCCGCACGTGCGGTTTCAAATCCGCGCAGTACCTGCACACGGTGTTCCGTCGAGAGTTCGGTTGTACGCCCCGTGAATATCAGCAGGGCGCCCGATAGACGGCCACTCAAAAGCGATCCAGTCGATAGGGCTCGTTCAACGGAAGAATGCGCGCGGTGTCCTGCACCGATGGCAAAGCCAGCCTCCCAACCATCTCCGCCGTCACCGCCGCCTGCGTCAGCCCCAGATGCTGATGCCCGAACGCAAGCAGCACCTTGCCGTCACACACCCGATCGATCACTGGCAGCGAATCCGGCAGCGACGGCCGAAATCCCATCCACGGCGTGGCCGTCTCGATACTCAACTCATCACGAAACAACCCCTTGCTCAACCGATGCAACTGCCAGGCGCGGGCCATGGTCGGTGGGGCTTCGAGGCCGGCGAATTCGACGGTGCCGGCCAGGCGCAGCCCTTCGGACATCGGGGTCATGATGAATTTGCGCTCCAGCGAGGTGACGGGGAAGGGCAGTCGGTTGTGTTCGTGAGGCAGCATCAGGTGATAGCCGCGCTCGGTGTCCAGCGGGACGTTTTTGCCGGTCAGTGCGGCGGTGAGTTTTGCCGAGTGGGCGCCGCAGGCGATCAGTACCTGGCGAGCGGACAGCGTGCCGGTTTCGGTCATCAGGTTGACGCCATGTTCGTGCAGTTGCCCGCCCTGAACCGCCTGCTTCAAAAATTGCACGCCGCGGGCTTTCGCCGCCTCGACCAATTCACGCACGACGCGGTAGGGATCGATGAAATGCCCGGTGTTCGGGAAAAACAGACCGCCCTGAATCTGTTCGCTGAGTTGCGGCGCGGCCTCGCGTACCGCTCCGGCCTGCCACCCTTCGACGGGCACCTGTTGCTGTTGCAGGCGTCGCTGCAATGCTTCGAGGGCCGGGCGTGAGTCGGGGCGTTCGAACACCAGCAGTGACCCTTCCATCTTCAGCAAGTCGGGACGCTGGATGTCATTGAGCAAACGGTGCCAGGCGTCGAGGGAGCTTTCATTGAGCGCGCGCAACCCGGCAACGGTGCGCTGGTACGGCGCCGAGCGCAGGTTCAGCAACAGTCGTGTAAACCAAGGCAGGGCGCGGGGCAGGTATTTCCAGTCCAGACGCAGCGGGCCCATCGGGTCCAGGAGCATGGTTGGCAGACGTTTGAGGATCGAGCTGTCGGCAATCGGAAACACCTGCTCGGTCGCCAGGTGCCCGGCGTTGCCGAACGAGGCGCCGTGGCCCGGTTCCTGCGGGTCGATCACCACCACCCGCATGCCCTGACGGGCCAGGCGCAGGGCACTGGCGACGCCGATGATGCCGGCGCCGACCACAGCAATGTCGTGGGGGTTATTCGGCATTTTTCGCGGTTTCCCTTTGGCCATCGTGCAAGCGGCGCAGCGACAGCGGATTGGCGTGTTTGAGCGCGGTCGGCAGCAGACTGTCGGGGAAATCCTGATAGCAGACCGGGCGCAGGAAACGCAGGATCGCCGCGGTGCCCACCGACGTGGTGCGCGAATCGGAAGTCGCCGGGAACGGCCCGCCATGCACCATCGCATCGCAGACTTCAACGCCGGTGGGCCAGCCGTTGACCAGCAGACGTCCGGCCTTGCGCTCCAGGGTTGGCAGCAATGCGCGGGCCTGTTGCAGATCCTCGTCATCCAGATGCAGCGTGGCGGTCAGTTGGCCTTCCAGCTGTTCGAGCACCTGACGGGTTTGCGCGGTGCTGGCGCATTGCACGATCAAGGAAGCGGCGCCAAAGGCTTCGGCCTGCAAGGTGTGATCGGCGAGAAAGTCGGCGGCGTCGGTGACGAACAGATGAGCCTGGCCCTGATTCGGATCCGTTGCTTGCTGGCCGACGGCGGCAATACGCGCCCGGGCGTTTTCCGCCAGGGCATTCACGCGGGATTCGTAGGCATTGAAAATTCCCGGTGTGAGCATGGTCTGCGCGGGACTGCGCTGGATGAGTTCGCTGGTGGCGCCAATGAAGGCGTCCAGCGCCGGCCCTTTGTGGGCGATCACCAGACCGGGATTGGTGCAAAACTGACCGGCGCCCAACGTCAGCGAAGCCACAAAGCCTTGGGCCAACGTCTCGGCGCGATTCTGCAGCGCAGCCGGGAACAGCAACACCGGGTTGATCGAACTCATTTCCGCATACACCGGGATCGGCTCGGGCCGGGCCTGGGCCGCTTTGATCAGCGCGAGCCCGCCACTGCGCGAACCGGTGAAACCGACGGCCTTGATCCGTGGATCGCTGACCAGCGCAATGCCCACTTCACGGCCCGAACCGTAGAGCAACGAGAACACACCTTCCGGCAAACCACAGGCCTTCACTGCCCGTGCCACCGCACGGCCAACCAGTTCGCTGGTACCGGGATGGGCGCCGTGGGCCTTGACGATCACCGGGCAGCCAGCGGCCAGCGCTGAAGCGGTATCGCCGCCGGCCACCGAGAACGCCAGTGGAAAATTGCTCGCGCCGAACACCGCCACCGGCCCCAGTGGAATCTGCCGCTGACGCAGATCCGAACGCGGCATTGGCTGGCGCTGCGGTTGGGCGGTGTCGACTCGCACATCCAGCCATTCGCCGGCCCGTACGGTGCGGGCAAACAGTCGCAGTTGCTGGCAGGTACGGCCCCGTTCACCCAGCAGGCGCGGGCGCGGCAGGCCGGTTTCGGCCAGGGCGCGGTCGATCAGTTCATCACCGAGGGCTTCGATTTCGCCCGCGATGGTTTCAATGAATTCGGCCCGAGCGTCGAGCGATGTCTCGCGATAACGGTCAAGCGCCGCCCAGGCCAGTGCGCAGGCCTGCTCGACATGCTCGGCAGAACCGCCGGCGTAGGCTGGCTCCAATGGGGTGTTGGTGGCGGGGTTGATCCCGTGGATGACGTCGCGGTCGCCGGTGAGGGTTAGCTGACCGATCAGCAGTTGGCCCGTCAGGGTCATGGCGCATTCCTTATCAATAAAACAGGTCACGAATAAGGCCCGCCGCCGTGGGGGGCGACGGGCTTGAGCGCAGCGGCAGGTCAGTCGAAGTTTTGCTCCGCCGACCAGTTTTCGTACCAGTGACGGAACAGCGCGTATTGGGCTTCTGCGTAACGACGCTGTGAGTCGCTAAGGGCATCGGTTTCGTTGAAATGCAGGGTGTATTCCTTGTCGCCGTTGAGCACCATCAGGTGTTTGTAATACAGCACCAGATCCGTGCCTTCGTCGAAGGACGACAGCACCGCCAGCGCCGATTCCAGTTCGCGGGCCTGGCGCCGGGCCTTGGCGTCACCCTTGGCGGCCTGTTTGCTCAGGGCCACCAGTTGCAGCACTTCGCGGGGCAGGGCGTTGCCGATGCCGGTGATGGCGCCGGTGGCGTTGCAGTTGACGAAACCGTGCACCACCTGAGTATCGACACCGACCATCAGAGTTACGTCATCGTCCTTGGAGGTGATGTTTTCAGCGGCGTAGCGCAGATCGGCGCCACCGCCGAATTCCTTGAAACCGATCAGGTTCGGGTATTCACGGCGCAGTTCGAAGAACAGGTCGGCGCGAGTGGCAAAGCCGTAGTAAGGGCTGTTGTAGATCACCGCCGGCAGGTTCGGCGCCGCTTGCAGAATCGCCGCGAAGTGGGCTTTTTGCGCTGCCGCCGAAGCGCCACGGGACAGCACCCGAGGAATCACCATCAAGCCCTGCGCGCCGACTTTCGCCGCATGGGCCGCGTGGGACACCGCTTCACGGGTGTTGACCGCGCCGGTGCCGACGATGGTCGGAATCCCGGCGGCCACCAGCCGCGCCACGCCTTCCTGACGCTCGGCTTCGGTGAGCAGCGGCCAGTCGCCCATGGAGCCGCAATACACGACCGCGCTCATGCCGATGTCGATCAACTCGCGTCCCTTGGCCACCAGCGCGTCGAAGTCCGGTTTGCGCGCGGCGGTGCACGGGGTCATCAGGGCGGGCATGCAGCCGGTGAAGATGTTGTCGCTCATTATTGTTCTCCTTGGAACGGTCATTCAGAGGGGTTTGAAAGTGCAGCGCGGCGGCTCAGATGCCCCACGCGAACGGATCGGTTTCGTCGATCAGCAGCGTGCTGTCGGCGGTCATGTGGGCGCGGCCAGTGATGTAGGGGCGGATGCGCTCGCCTTCCCATTCAAAGCGGCCTTCGAACTGGCTGCCGGTGATGCTCGCCTGCACCCAGCGCTCACCGGGCGCGAGTTTTTCGTCAGCGGCCAGGCAAGCGAGTTTGGCGCTGGTGCCGGTGCCGCAAGGGGAGCGGTCGTAGGCCTTGCCGGGGCACATCACGAAGTTGCGGCTGTCGGCCTCGGCGTCATCGGCGAACAGTTCGATATGGTCGATGAGCGCGCCGTCCTCGCCATGGATGCCTTGGTCTTCGAGGGCCTTGAGCATTTTCCAGGTGAGGTCGGTCAGGGTGTCGACGTTGTTCATCGTCAGCGACTGGCCGTGTTCGCAGACCAGGAAAAACCAGTTGCCGCCGTAGGCGACGTCACCGAGAAAGCGGCCGTACCCCGGCACTTCCACCGCCACCTGTTTGTGTGAACGATAGGCGGGCACGTTGCCCAGGGTAACGGCGCCGTCTTCATGCAACGTGGCGCTGACCGGGCCGACCGGCGTGTCGATCTTGTGCACGCCCGGTGCGATCAGCCCCAGATGTTGCAGCGATGCAACGAGGCCGATGGTGCCGTGCCCGCACATGCCGAGGTAACCGGCGTTGTTGAAGAAGATCACCCCGCAAGTGGCGTCCGGTGACACCGGCTCGCAATACAGCGCGCCCACCAGCACCTCGTTGCCGCGCGGCTCCAGCAGGCAGGCGCGGCGCCACTGGTCATGCTGATTGCGCAGGGCGTCGCGTTTCTCGGCCATGGTGCGGCCGGGCAGATCGGGGAAACCCTTCATCACCAGGCGCGTGGGTTCGCCGCCGGTGTGGGAATCAATGACGTGTACTCGTTTCATGGACAGGTCCCGTTGAGTGATTTCAGTAAGCGCCGGCAGTGCGCGGGTTAGTGGAGGCGGCGGGGGAGGTCGCAGCGACTTCGCTTTCATCCTCTTCGGATTCCAGACGCAGCAGATGCGCCGGTACGCCGGTGGCGGCGCCCCAGTAATAAATGCCCATCGCACAGGCCGCGACGACCAGGGTGTCGAACGGATGGGTGAGGATGCCCAGGCCGCCGAAGGTGCCGAGTTTCGACAGGACGATGGTCACGCCGTAGAAGGCGATCAACCACGCGGATGAGCGCACTTGCCGGGACAGGCTGAGGTGGGCGGTCGGTACGAAGCGGCCGCAGAACAGGTAGACGACGAACATCAGGATTTGCAGGCCGAGCAGCCAGGACACGGTGTTCCAGCCCGACCAGTAGACGATCAGTGCAGCGATGATGAACGACACCGGCCCCAGCACGCCCATGCACTTGACCCGGAACGGGCGCGGCATGTCCGGCGCATTGCGCCGCAGCGCGGCGACGGTCACCGGCGCCACGGCGTAGCTCAGCACCAGCGCGGCGGAGACCACATTGATCAGTGCTTCCCACGACGGGAACGGCAGGGTCCAGAACACCGACAGGGCGAAGGTCAGCCACAGTGCCGGACGCGGGATGCCAGACTTTTCGTCGATGTGGGTGAAGACCTTGAAAAACGTGCCGGTCTGCGCCCAGCCGTAGATCACCCGAGGCGTGGCGTTCATGTAGATGTTGCCGCAGCCGCTCGGGGAGATCACCGCGTCCGCCACCACCAGATACGCCAGCCAGCCCACGCCCAGCGCCAGGGCGATGTCGCGATACGGCAGGGCGAACTCCTTGGAAACCCCGGCCCAGCCATTGGCGAGCAATTCGGTCGGGATGCCGCCGAGGAAGGCGATTTGCAGCAGCACGTAGATCGCGGTCGAGAGCAGCACCGACAGGATCAGCGCAATCGGAATGGTGCGTTGCGGGTTCTTCACTTCGCTGGCCACCGAGATGATCGGGGTCAGGCCCAGGTAGGCGAAGATCACACCGCCGGCGGAGACGGCCATCTCGATGCCCGAGAGTCCGAAAGGGGCGAAGCCTTGAACCTGAAAGTTTTGCGGTTTGAAGAAGGTGAACAGCACGCCGATCACGAGCAGCGGCACGATGAACTTGAACACGCTGACCAGATTGTTGGCCTTGGCGAAGGTCTTCACGCTGCGGTAGTTGAGCAGGAAGAACACGCAGAGCAGGCCGAACTGCACCAGCCAGCCGAGCAGGGTCGGATCACCGCTGCCGGCTTTGGTCAGGCTCGGAAACCAGGCCGCCGCATATTGGCGCGAGGCAACCACCTCGATCGCCACCAGGCTGGAAAACGCGATCAGCGTAATGAAACCCATCAGGTAACCGAGCAGCGGCCCGTGGCTGTAAACCGGGTAACGCACCACACCGCCAGCGCGGGCCAATGCCGCGCCCAGTTCGCAGTAGACGATGCCCAGCAGCAACACGGCGAACCCGCCCAGCAACCAGGAAAAAATCCCCGCCGGCCCGGCAATCGCCGACACGTGACTGGCTGCGAACAACCAGCCGGAACCGAAGATTGCCCCCAGTCCGATAAAGGTGAGGTCGATCAATGAAAGTTGTTTTTTGAACTTGCCTTGGCCTGACATGGCATCGCCTTCTTGTGAGTTATTGGATAGGCAGGTGTGAGTCACAGGAACGGTTAAACAGTGAACTCATCAGGCGTCGGGCGATTGATGTTTTGCGCAGCTCTGGATGACGAAATCGGCACAGTTGCGAAGAACGACAGCGGCGCTCGACACGCTTGGATCGTTGCTGCAATCTGCACGCGAACGCCTCAGCCCGATCCACTCACCGGGGAAAACCGTCACCATGCACAACGCATTTGCGATCCTGTGCCAGGACGATGAGCACAATCGTCCCCACACCCTCGAGGCACTGCTGGCGGGGGTGGCGCCGCTGTTGCCGATGCTGGACGTGATTCCGAACGCGGCGATTTTCATCAAGGATGTGCAGGCGCGGTACGTCCTGGCCAATCGCACGCTGGTGCAGCGCTGCGGCCTGAAAGACCTGAAACCGCTGCTCGGCAAAACCAGTGCGCAGGTGTTTCCAGCGCAGTTGGGGCCGGGCTATACCGAGCAGGATCGACGGGTGCTGGAAGAGGGATTTGTGCTGGAGGATCAGCTGGAACTGCACCTGTACGGCAGTCGCGAACCAGGCTGGTGCCTGACGCACAAGCGTCCGCTGTACAACCGTGACGACGACATCATCGGCCTCGCGGGGATTTCGGTGGACCTGCAATCGGCCAGCGAAACCCATCCCGCGTTTCAGCGCCTGGCGGCGGTCGACGAACACATCCGCGCGCATTTCAATCGACGGGTGACCCTGGGCGAGTTGACCCGGATCGCCGGTATCTCGGTGGCGCAACTGGAGCGCTACTGCAAACGTGTGTTCCACCTGACGCCGAGGCAGATGATTCAGAAAGTGCGGCTGGAACAGGCCCATCGCCTGTTGCACACCGAACTGCCGATCACCGAGGTGGCGTTGCAATGTGGCTACACCGATCACAGTGCTTTCACCCGCCAGTTCAAGGCGTCGACCGGATTCACGCCACGTCAGTATCGACAGGCGACGGAGCAATGAGCGGCTACCGAGTCATTGCGGCTAGACTGAACAGGTCAGCCCCACTTGCTGCAGGTGAAACGAGATGAGCAAATTCTGGGTACGCCGATGCTCGTATGGCCTGTGCGCGTTCCTGTTGATCCTGACGGCGTCCTGTTCGAGCAAGGCTCACTACGCGACCACCGGTGATCGCTGCTATGCCAAAGCGGTGCCGACGTCAGGCGAGGGCGGTCTTGCGTGGGGAGCGACCCTGGGGATCGCGCAAAAAAAATCCATGAATAACTGCATGCGCTACGCCGGCCGCTCGGGCGGAACGCCCAATACCTGTCAGGTGGTGTTGGCCAAGTGCAAGAATTAACAGGGCGGCATGGCCGCCCACGCCACATTGACCGGAAAGGACTTCAGTGAATCTTCATCTTGAAATCGAGCGGATTTTTACCGATCAGGCCTTCGCAAGGCCTCTGTTTTATTCCTGCCCGGGAGGACTGCGTTTCGAACTCTCCGAAACGGGAGGAATGATCGAGCAGTTCCTGTTGGCCTTGCGAAAGTCGACCGAGATCTGCGCCGACATTTTCAGTGGTGAGTCCACGCTGGTGACCTGCCTGCGTTTCCACTCCGATGGCCAACGATTTGCCCATCGATCGTTGCTTCAGTCCCTTCGTTCGGCAGGCATCGAGATACCTGCACAACGCTCGATCTGGAGTGAACCCACTGACCCGGATGACTGGTTCTGCGAAAGCGAACCCGAGTACTGGATCAATCTCGCATTCGAAACGCCCGCAAGGTTGCTTCAGGCATTGCTCTGGTGTGCACTGGCTGCGGATTTTGGGGCAATCGCGCCGAATCCTCGCTGCGCGGTCTACCTGTTCAACTTGAAGGCCGGAGTGATGGTTTTCCCTTACGACGACCGAGGGATGGACGTGGTCGGGCCCAACAAGGCGCTACTTTCAAGGCTGTATCACCGGCATCAGACGTATCTTCTCGATTACGACCGGCCCGCGATGGACGCTGACTTCGCGGGCTCCCTCTGAGCCCGGGTTCGACCCGGGCATTCAGGCGAGGCCTTATTAACGCGCGCGTTTCAACGACTGCGAAAGGGCCTGCCTGGCGATCAGCGAGGCAACGTCCTTGGCACCGTAGCAGCGGAATTTGACACTGTAGGCGTCTGTGTCGAGACGGACGATCTTCGTCAGGAAACCGCCTTCGACGGTGACCTTGCGGATCGTCGGCATCGGTATCTCGACATCCAGTGTCCCGTCCTGAACCATGCGGTTCATGGCATTGGCATTCAAGTAAACGGCGTTTTCGGTGACGGTGACTCTGCCGCCCACCCACAATCCGCCATAGTGATTTCTGAATCCCTCGAGCACCCCGGCCAGTACGCCGACATTGCCGCTCCCCACGACCTCGTAGAACTCGCCTACATCTTCGTAGTTCAGTTCAGCATCGGTCACCAGAAAGTTGACCATCTTCGACTTCAGAACTTCTTCGGCCATCCCTGCATCTCCCTTGTTCAAATCAATGTCCCGAATTTCAGCCGCCTGTTTACCTGACAAAAAACAAAATCGCCATGTGTTTCCTTCGTTCTTTCCTGCGTCGCAGTTGTCACTGTCCGTTCCCGCCTGTCTGGAGTTCACCCGATGCCTTCGCTCAAAACCCTGCCCGCTGCCTTGCTGGGACTGGCCCTTGTCTGTCCGCTCAAGGCGCAATCCCAGGGGCTGGAACTGGGGCAAGTGCTGATCGGGGCCGAGGATCAGAGCGGTGAAGATGCGTCGGTGGAAGAGGCGAAGGCTCGTCTGGCTCGGGTGCCGGGTGGCAGCAACGTGGTGGATATGCGCCAGCCTTTGCAGGGCAGGGTCGCCAGCAATCAGGACGTGTTGGCGTATCAGCCCGGTGTCTATGCCCAGTCGGCGGGTAACGAAGGGACGAAAATCTCGATCCGTGGCTCGGGCATCAACCGCGCTCCCGGCGCCCACGCATCAGGGCTGTACACGATGCTCGACGGCCTGCCGCTGACCGGCCCCGGCGGCACGCCTTATGAATTGCTGGAGCCCCTGTGGCTCGACCATGTCGAAGTGCTGCGCGGCGCCAACGGTTTTGATCGCGGTGCGCTGGCCCTCGGTGGCGCCGTCGATTACGTCAGCCACACCGGCTACAACGCGCCGTTGCTGAATGTGCGTTACGTCATGGGCAGCCACGGTTATGCCCAGCGGCAAGTCAGCTCCGGTCAGGTGCTGGGCGACTTCGATTACTACCTGTCGATGACCGACGCGCATTCCGACGGTTATCAGGATCACACCGCCAGCAAGAGCCAGGGCGTGATCGCCAACTTCGGTTATCGCTTCAATCCGAATCTGGAAACCCGCTTCTACATCCGTCATCGCGAAACCGACAACGACCTCGCCGGGCGGGTGACCAAACACGCCATCGAGCACGATCCGCGTGCGGCCAACCCGGCCTACGTGACGCGCAACGACAGCCGCGATCAGCCCGGCAGCACCTTCATCGGCAACAAGACCACGTACTACATCGACGACGATTCGAGCATCCAGACCGGTCTGGTCTATCACGACTACCCGATGGATCTGCGCGAAGGCCCCAATCGCCTGAAGGTGGCGTACACCGATGTCAGCGGCACGTTCGACTACAAGCGCCGCGACACGCTCTGGGGTCTAGAAAGCCACAGCACGGTGGGCTTACGGGTAACCAAACACCTGCCCAACGACGGTGCCAGCGAGCTGGTGCGGATTCCCACCGGCAATACTGCCGGTTATGCGCCGGGCACTCACATGCGCAACTTCACTTATCAGGGTTCGGATTCTGTCCTGCACGTGGGCAACGACCTGGAAATCGCCGACGACCTGTGGCTGACCACCGGCCTCGCCGCGATCTACACCCGCCGCGAAAGCGCGGTCACGTATCCGGAAGGTGGCGGCAAGACTAGCCTCGGCGACTGGGACTACGCGCCCCGTCTGGGCCTGCGCTATCAGCTGACGCCGGATCTGCAACTGTTCGGCAACCTCAGCCGCTCGGTCGAAGCGCCGCATCCGTGGTCGCTGATCTACAGCTCCAACGTCCGGTTCCCGGCCGGCAGCGGCGCCGCCACCGGCACCCAGCGTGATCCGGTCAAGCTGCAAAACCAGACCGCGACCACCCTGGAACTCGGCGGCCGTGGCGACAGCGCCCTCGGCGAATGGAGCCTGGCCTGGTACTACGCGCAGGTGCGCCACGAATTGCTTTCGGTGTTGCCGGACGCCAACGCCACCACGCCTTACGAACTCAACGCCAGCCCGACCGTACACCAAGGTGTCGAAGCCAGCCTCAACAGCAACCTGTGGTCAGCGAACGATGGCGGCAAGTTTAGCCTGCGTCAGGCCTACACCTTCAGCGACTTCCACTACCGCGACGACGACCGCTTCGGCGACAACCGCCTGCCGGGCCTGCCGATGCATTACTACCAGGGCGAGCTGCGCTATGACTTCCCGCAAGGTTTCTTCGCGGCGGTCAACACGCAACTGGTCTCGAAAACCGCAGTGGATTACGCCAACAGCTATTACGCCGATCCTTACGCTACCTTCGGCGCCACACTGGGCTACAACGCACCGAAAGGCGACTGGCAGACCTGGCTGGACATGCGCAACCTGACCGACAAACACTACGCCGCTACCGTTACGCCGGGCTATGACGATAAAGGACTGGACGCGGCACGATCCACACCGGGCGAGGGCATGGCGATGTATGTCGGGGTGTCGTGGAGTTTGCTTTGAGGGGCTGGGTTCACCTTGCAGAGCCGCGTTGTCCTGCCACCTGAAAAAAATTTGGCGCTGCAAATGTATGCTCATCCCCTTATCAGCCAAAGGTTCCCATGTTCGACAGAAACGACTTTGACCAACTCACGCGACAACAGCTGCTTTTTTGGCCCTGCCACAACGATTGTCCCGGTCTTTACTACCTGACGTATCCATCGAGCGCCTTCCTCGTCCCCTGCGGTCAGGAGTACATTCGAATCACCCGTGTGAGCAAATCGCATCATACGAACGGCTTGAATGTGTGGCTGAATGCCGAGTGGCACGAACGTCAACCAGGTGGGGATCACAGCTTCCCGGAATACGTTGGCGGCGCGCAGTTTGAACCGATTTCCGAAGAGGTTTTCAACCAGTTGGTGGCAGAACGGGCGGTCGAACTGATCGTGCCGCTCAAGCAACCACTGCACGAGCCTTCCGGTTTCATCGGTGCGTTATTGATGTACTCGATGAAAACGGATTTCATCGTCTCGCTTTTCGCCGAATATGAAGACGAATTCATTCATTTCTACTGGCATACATTGGCCTGAACATATCTGCTCGATGAAACCGTTCGATCACCGGACACCCGAACCTTCGTCCAATTGCCCGATCTTGCTCGCCGGCGTACTGTGACCGGTGATGGCGTAAACCGTGACCATCACCATAACGACAAGATCGAGTGCCTTGCCCATGGACAGCCGCCTGCTGAGTGACCGCAGCAGCGTGTTTCGCCACGCTGACCCGTATGCCGTCTCCGACTATGTGAATCAGCACGTCGGCCAGCATTTCATCGGCCTGTCCAAAACCACCCATCCGCAAGCCAGCCTCAACCACCGCAAACTCGCCGACCTCGACCTGTGCCGCATCAGCTATGGCGGCAGCGTTCGCGTCACTTCACTTGCACTGGAAACGGTGTATCACCTGCAAGTCCTGCTGCAAGGCAACTGCCTGTGGCGCGGGCACCAGCGCGAGCATCATCTGGTGCCGGGCGAATTGCTGTTGATCAACCCGGACGATCCGGTCGACCTGACCTATTCCGACGACTGCGAGAAATTCATCCTCAACTTGCCGCTGCGCAGAGGGGCGACGGCTCCTGACTGACGCGCTGCAGCGGCACGCCGGCCGAGGTGGTGGCTCCCGGCCTGAAGAGGCTAGCGTGTCATCGAGCAGGTGCCAGCCAGGTGTTCAGCACGCGCCGGTCCAGTTCTTCCCAGTCCGCCATGCCCAGTACTCGCGTGGTGTTGAGGCCGCGCAGATAGCCGCGCAATTGATTGGCCACGGCCCGCACCGACTCCGAATCGTCCGCTGACTGGCCCAGCACGGTTTCGTATTCGACAAGGTATTCGGCCACGCGGTCGCGAAATTCTGGCACGACGGCATCGCGGATCAGATCAAAGGTTCGCACGGGTAATCCTCATCTGTTTTCGTTGTGATTGAGTGTGCTGCAGTCTGCACGCTGCGTAACTATTGGTTCAAGTAATAGTGACCATCAAGAAACGCAAGTTCTGCTTTGGCGCCGATGGGCGGAAAATCGCCTCCATCGAACACGCTGCTGAAGGAATTTGCGCGATGAAGACATTGACCCGACTGGCTGTCGTCGCCCTGCTGATGGGCGGGGTGGCCGCTACCGTAGCCCCGGCTTACGCAGACGACGCCAAGTCGTGCCATTTTCTGCCCGTCGCCGCCAGCAGTGCCGCGCTGCAGCACTCGCAAACCGTCGGTGTGCTGTACAGCGAAAACACCCTGGACAACCTGCAATACCTCGAGCGTTACCACGATGTTGCGGTGAACGGTGCCAAGGATGCGCTCGATGCGCGGATCCGTGAGGCTTTCGTTGACAGCTCCGACCCGGAACTGGCCATCGACTGGCTGATGAGTTCGCTGCAACACCAGTTTCTCTCGGTGACCGTCTACGAAAACCTTGATGCGCTGGTGCAGGCCCGTCCAGACGTAGTGGTGATGCTCGACACCCACAACCGTCTGCTGACTCAACGCAACAGTCAGGTCGAAGCGCGGTTCGCCGCACGCTTCTACGACGCCAACCTGCAATACATCGGCAAGGCCGAAGGCGCGGTGGAGAAGGAGCTGCCGTCGGTGTGGGTACACAACAAGGCCGCGCCTGAAATCGCTGCCGGGATCGAACAGCAGCGCGACCTGCAACTGAGTGCGTTGAAGCAGTTCGATGATTCGCTCAAGGCCCTGGTGAGTGCAGGCTGAACACCTTAATCAAAAACGGCAACGGCAGTGCCCGTGACACTGAACGTTGCCGAATAACCGAACCTTTTATTTTCAGGATTTCATCCATGCGTGCTTTTTTTATCCCTGCCATGGCTTCTGTCACTTTACTGCTGAGCGCTTGCGCCTCTGCGCCGAACGACCCGACGCTGACCCTGCAGACGCACAAGACGCCCGCCCAGTACGCCGAATGCGTGGTGCCGAAACTGCAGGGCAGTGCGCTGAACCCGACCGTGTCGCAGACCCAGCGCAGCTACCGGATCGTGGTGCCGAGCAAGGTGGCGGCGGACAACGTCCTTGAAGCCTACAAGGCACCGGACGGCGGCAAGGTGTTTTTGTATGAGCGCCACTTGCTGGCGTCGAGTTTCCTGCCGTCGAGTTTTGAACGGGCTGCCCAGGAGTGCCTGTAACGCCTGACGGTTAACGCTTTTGACGATGCTCCTTTGGTTGGCCGCAACCAACCAATTCCTTTGCCCCGCACCTTGCGGGGCTTTTTTTGCCCGGCGTTTGGCGCAGTCGGCGCTAGGCTGGATAGCGGACAAGGTTTTTCGGGAGGAAAAGGAAATGAAGAAGGATAGCGGCGGCGTGGCGACTGAGAATCCGTCTGTGCGGATCGACGCGAGAATCAAGGAACTGAACGACTGGCGTGGCCAGAAACTGGCCGAGATTCGCACGATCATTCATGAGGCGGATCCGGAGGTCGTCGAGGAGTGGAAGTGGCGCGGTGTTCCGGTCTGGTCGCATAACGGAATCATCTGCACCGGGGAAACCTACAAGGCTGTGGTGAAAATGACCTTCGCCAAAGGCGCGGCGCTGGAGGATCCGTCAGGACTGTTCAATGCCAGTCTGGAAGGCAATACCCGGCGGGCGATTGATGTTCACGAAGACGACACGATCGATGCCAAGGCTTTGAAAGCACTGGTGCGTTCGGCGATTACGTTGAATACAAAGAAATGATGTGCCGTTGAGGCAGAGATGAAACGGAGGAGGGTGAAACGAGGAAAAATGGCAGGGGCGGCTGGATTCGAACCAACGCATGGCAGGATCAAAACCTGCTGCCTTACCGCTTGGCGACGCCCCTGTAGCTATTGGTTTCAGTCCCGGGAGGACCTCTGCAACAGTGGGCGGCAATTTACCAGCGTTCTTCCGATCTGGGAACCCCTCAAGACAATAAATTTCATGGAAAACAGCTACTTATTTCCCGAATGGCATCGCCGGTCAGGTTTTCCGGGCGTTTCCAGCGATGGCCCTGACAATCAGGGCCACCGATGAAGCCCGAAAGACCTGCTCGGGCTAACCGATCAGTTGCCGTCCGCAACCTTGCGTTCGATTTCGTCAACCTTGCGTTGTAACGTCTCGGCGTCCTGTTCCTTGGTGCGAGTGGACGAGGGCGTGATGACCTCATCCACGCCGCGGGTATCGTGGTCCCGGTCCTCAAGATCGCGGTTGACCACATCGACCGGTTTGCCGGACGTATCCGTGGGTTGGGCTTTGTTGTCGTTGTTCATGGCGCTGACCTCCGTTGGCTTAAAAGTTGGATGCAGCGCCACCGAGCGAGTTCGAGATTTTTCGCGGCGAGCGGGCGAACGGCCGCTGCCACCGTCTTAGCTCAACGAACTCGGCACTCCCGCGAGCAAATCGCTCAGCGTCTTCATGATCGCCTGCTGCCGGGCCCGGTCGGTCAGGTGGCGGGCCTCGGCGGCGGCAACATCGGCGCGACAGTGCGGGCAGATCGATTCGTGCGGGTGGATGTATTGCAGGCAGCTGCGGCACAGGGCCAAT
The DNA here is from genome assembly GCF_046487845.1 of Pseudomonas sp. PHC1. Classification (NCBI taxonomy): domain Bacteria; kingdom Pseudomonadati; phylum Pseudomonadota; class Gammaproteobacteria; order Pseudomonadales; family Pseudomonadaceae; genus Pseudomonas; species Pseudomonas sp. PHC1. Next base: position 122,445 of record NZ_JBJXHJ010000008.1, on the reverse strand, counting down.
TGCGTCGGCAGGCGTCCTTCTTCGGGGGAGGATTGGCCCTGATTGATCCAGGCCAGTTTGATCACCTGTCCGCTGTCGCTGACGCTGCTGACTTTTTCGCCGGTGTCGATGCGTTCGGTGATCAGGTCAAAGCGTCCGACGGCAAACGAGCGCTGGGCGGCGTCTTCGACTTTGACGATGCGCTCGCGCAAACCCTGCTTTTGCAATTCCAGGGTGCGGTAATGGCAGTAGGGATTGTTGCCGGGTTTGCCCAGCAGCGAGTGCGACGTCCAGGTGCAGCCACCCCGACAGACGTCGTTGTAATAACAGCTTCGGCAGTAGCCCCACAGATCATCGACCGAGCGCAGGCGACCGAAGTGCATGCCTTCGCTGTAATGCCAGATGTCGTGCAGGCTCATGTTGCGCACGTTGCCACCGGAAAAACCGACGGTGGCCAGTGACGGGCAGCCTTTCACCGTGCCGTCCGCTTCTAATGCGAGCACGGTCTGGCCGGCCGCGCAGCCGCTCCAGTGCACCCGCTCGTCACCGAAACCGCGCCAAAGATGTTCGTAAGGGCCGTAGTAACCGATGTTATTGCCGACGTTCATCAGCAGGCCGCGATCCAAACCTTCGCGGTACAACCGGGCGAGCAGCGGCATCACTTCCAACAGCTTGTACGGCTGGAGCAACAGTTCCGGATGGTCGACGGCATTGCCCATGGCTACCGTGATCTGGATCTGCCAATGGGTGGCGCCGAGTTCGATGATGGTGTCCATCAGTTCCGGCAAGTCCGGTAATGTGGCCGCGCCGATCTGGGTGTTGACGCTCACCGCCAGCCCCGAGGCTTTGGCCCGGCGCAGGGTGTCGACAGCCTTGTCGAACGAGCCTGGCACATTGCGCACCTTGTCGTGCAGCGGGGCGAGTCCGTCCAGGGAAATCCCGACCCCGTTGAGCCCCGCATCGACCGCCGCCTGCATCTTCGCCGGGGTCAGATTGCGCCCGCCGGTCTGGATCGCGCAGTACATGCCGTGGTCGTGGATCGCGCGGATCAATTGCGTCCAGTCCTTGCGCAGGTAGGCTTCGCCGCCGATCAGGGTGATTTCCCGCGTACCGAGCGCAGCCAGGGAGTCGATGACATCAAGGCATTCGCGGGTGTTGAGTTCATCGGGACGCCGATGCCCCGCGCGGGAGCCGCAATGCAGGCACTTGAGGTCGCAGGCGAGGGTGATTTCCCAGACCACGTGCACCGGCACGTAGCGTTTGAGGTCGGTGTCGCTGAGGTAGCGGGCAGGGCGGTTGTCTGTCATGGGAGATCCTTGCGCACGGGCCTGTGCGCGGCACGATTGGACTGACCTCGATTGGCTGGAAGACCGGGCGCGGTCACCATGACCGCGCCCGGGCCGTACGCCTCAGCGCGCTTCCAGTCGCGCGATTTCCGCATTCAGTTGCTCAAGGGCACTGCGCAGTGCGCCCTCGTGGGCCAGTTGTTGCTCGCCTTGCTGCACGGCGACTTTCAACTGCGCCAGATCGCCCCTTTCCTTTGCCGTTTGCACCGCCACGGCATACAGCGGCTGGACGTGATGCTCGGGCGGCAGTGGCTCGACGCTCGGTGCCTGATGCACGGCGACGTGCCGCACGTCCTGCCACTGGCCGCTTTCGTTGTAGCGGTAATCGACAAAACCGCTGGTCCAGTCGTTCAGAATGCCCTTGAGGTGGAAGGTCTGGGCGATCTGACTCAGCGGGCCGCTCGGGCTGCCGTCGAGGGTGAGAATGAGGTAGGTCTCGGTGGATGGCGTGAGCCTGGCCTCGGAATAGTCGCCCCAGACCCGGGCATGGAAATTCACCGGTGGCCAGGTGCTTTGAAACACGCTGGCGGTGCCGCTGACTTTTTTGCGGACGGTATCGACCACGATATCGAGGGTCAGGACCGGTGCGCCCAGCAGTGAATTGCTGGCGATGAGGCGGGTGTGAAAAAGTCCGATCGACATGATGCTGCTCCTTGTGAAAGTAATGGGTCCGATAGCCGATCAGCGACTTTGCAAGCGGCTGATTTCTGTCTTGGCGGAGTCCACCGCTATGCGCAATTGCGGCAATTGCTCCAGCTGCTGCCTGGCCTGCGCGGACAGGCTTTTCATCTGGGCCAGGTCACCGCTGGCAATGGCGCCCTGAATCGGCGCGGCATACAGCGGCAGAACCGGTTTGTGCGGCTCGATCACCGGGCCGGGATTGAACGGCTGGAGGACGTTCGAAGGCACCTCCACCAGATGCGCCGGTACGTTGTTCAGTTCGTGCCAGCGCTGGCCGTCGAAGTATTCATAGTTGGCCACGCCTTCGCGCCAGTCGGTGCCGACCACCAGATGGATCTTGAAGTTGATGATCGAGTTGGAGCCGGGGCCGCCATGGTTGCCCTGGGCGGTGATCAGGATCTTGCTGACACCGGGCTTCATCACCGTCATGTAGGTGTATTCGCCCCAGACGTCCGAGTCGATGTCGAGCGGCGGATTGGTCGCCTGAGTCACGGCGGCGTTGCCGGTGACCTGCTGCTGCGGCGTCGACACCAGCAGGTTCAGCGCAAGACTCTGCGCCCCTGGCTGGCCGGTACCGATCCGGTAGCTCACCGGGAACAAGCCGACATTTTGCTGAGTTGCTGACATGTTGATTGCCTCCATTGCAATGTGGGAATTGGCCTTAGGGTTTTTCCAGTCGAGAAACTTCTTTGGCCAGTTTTTCGTACGCGGTTTGTAGCGCCTTCGCTTCCGGCTTCGTTGAATCGCGCTGCTTCAACAAAGTCTTCATCTGCTGCAGGTCGCCGTCGGTGATCGCGCTCTGGATGGCGACGCCGTAGGGCGGGATGTTGTGGTTTGAACCGGTCATATCGAGGCCTTCCTCGTGGGTATTTACCGCTCGACCCCTTGCGCAGAAGGGGCGCCTTTCCTGACAGGCAGGCGAACGACATCCGCCAGAATCACCGGCAGCCGGGATTCTCGGCGACGTGACTGCCTGATCCGTCGGGATCTGATCAATCCGTAAATCGGGTTCGCGCAGGGGCGACGCCGCAGCGCCGGCTCACGCGCAAGCGTCGTCAGCCAAAACCGTCGGGTCTGGCCTCGGGCATCAATGAGAGAAGTTGCCGAAGGGGCAAACGGAGGAATTTCGCCTGTACGTTGGTCATCTTTCTGTCCTTGATAGAAAGCAACGAAACACAGGGATAGGTCGTTCACTCTTCAAGAGTGCAATACCCGCGCAAGCACAAAAACCATCCCTGATTTTTCTTCCAGTGCCGCTGATGGCGCACGTCGAGCGACGTTTGCCAAGTGGCCAGCATTATGCCAGCCACGCAACCCTAGACCCGTTTGTGCAGGGCTGCCAGAAAAAGCGCCGAACGGTCATGGCCGCGGCTATTTTTCACGGATTGCGACACTCAGTCTGGAAAAAAGCCGATCAATGAACACCAATCGTGACCAGTTTCCCTTGCCCGAAGACCTCAAGGTTTTTCTTACCGTCATCCGCAAGAACAGCTTTGCCAGCGCCGCCGATGAGCTGGGCTATTCGCCGGCCTACGTCAGTAAACGCATCTCGGTGCTGGAAACCACGCTGGCGAGCAAGCTGCTGGCTCGGGGTGCAGACGGTGTGACTGTCGATGTGCTTCTGGTACAGCGTTCTCGGGCTGGGCATGGCTTGCGCTCTTTTCTGTCCGGGGCAAAAACAACATGAGGACAGAATATTGATCGCAGAAATGGCATCCATAGCGCTTTGGTGAAGCGGTTGAACACAAAGCGTGAGCAATGCTCTCAGGCCTTTGCACGCATTCCGCGCAAAGGATCGTCCAGCAATTCGAACTGCTCGGCCATGAAATCGATCAGCATCCGCAGCGACGGCAGCATGCCCTGACGGCTGGCAAACACCGCGTAGATCATCTCCGTGCGCGGCGCCCAGTCGGGCAGCACCACCGCCAATTGGCCGCGCTCGATGAAGTCATGCACCAGCGACATCGGCATCTGCGCAACGCCCACGCTGTCGATGGCCGCGCAGCGCAGCATCGGCAAGCCTTTGGTGATCAACTGCGGGCGATGTTGCAGGGTGAACTCAGAACCGTCCTGATGAAACAGCGTCCAGCTGTAAACCTGCTGCGGGCTGCCGTGGTGAGCGCTGGGGAAGCGCGACAGGTCTCGCGGCTCACGGGGTTCGCCCAGTCGATTCAAGAGCGCAGGGCTGGCGACCAGGCATTGCGGCCGCTGCGACAGCACCCGGCTGACCAGCTCGGAATCCTGCAAGGGTGGCGGTCGCACCCGCAACGCCAGATCGACGCCTTCGGCCACCACGTCGACCTGCCGGTCGCTGGCCTCCAGATGCACTTCGACGCGCGGGTGCATCGCCATGAAACGCGTGATGATCCCGCCGACGCATTCTTCCAGCAGCGTCGTCGGGCAGGTCACGCGCAACACGCCGCCCGGTTCGGCGCGGGTCATGGCAATCGCGGCTTCGGCAGCCTCGGCCTGTTTCAGCATTGCGCGGCAATGGTCGTAGTAGGTCTGGCCCAGCTCCGTCACCGAGAAGTGCCGGGTGTTGCGGATGATCAGGCGCACGCCCAGACGCTCCTCAAGCAAGGCAATGCGCCGGCTCAGGTTGGACTTGGGAATCCCCAGCGCCCGCGCCGTCGGCGCAAAGCCACCGTGGTCCACCACCATCACGAAATACTGCAAGTCATTGAGGTCTAGCACGGGGCGAGACTCGCTGGAAAAGGGACGCCAACTATACAAGCCCGATTGTCCATTGTGTGGGAAGCAGCGGCCCGTTTTCGGCTCTGGTGGGCGATGCCGGACGAGCCGTAGATTGCGCCGTCTGACCTTGCACACACTGGATGTAGAACTTGAACAAGCTTTGCGAGATGCAATCGTTCGTTATGGTGGTCGACACCGGCAGTATCACCGAGGCAGCCCGGCAATTGGGCACCGCCAAATCCATGGTCAGCCAGCGGATTGCACAACTGGAAAAACGCCTCGGCAGCATCGTCCTCGAACGTGGACGGCAGGCCCGGCTGACCGAGGCCGGGGAAGTGTTTTATCGTTATTGCGTGCGGATTCTGTCGGAGGTAGAAGAGGCCGAGGACGCGGTGCTGGCCTTTCAATCGAGCCTGCGCGGCAGTCTGCGACTGGCGGCGCCGATGGCGTTCAGCATTCGTTACCTGACGCCGATCCTGTCGTCGTTCGCGGTGCGCTATCCCGAGTTGCGGCTGGACATCGAATTCGACGACCGCCACGTCAACCTGCACGAAGAACGTTACGACGCGGCGATCCGCATCGGCGAGTTGCCGGACTCCTCGCTGGTGGCGAAAACCATCACCTCCAATCGCCACATCATCTGCGCCAGTCCCGATTACCTGGCCGCCCATGGCACGCCGCAAACGCCGCAGGAACTGTCCGAGCATTTCGCCATGCTCTACGTGAACCGCGAACCCCACGGCATGTGGACGTTGCCGGTGAACAATGCGCTGGAATCGTTTCGCGTGCGTTGCCGGATGCGCACCAATAACGGCCATCAACTGATGGAAGCGGCAAAGGCCGGCATGGGGTTGGCGATCCTGCCGACGTTTCTGGCGGCGCAAGCTATCGTGGACGGCGAACTGCAAGAGGTGCTGGCGCCTTACGCGCCCCGGGGCGGGAATATTTCAGCGGTGTATCGGCGCTCCCAGCGGGCCTCACCGAAGTTGCAGGCGTTGACCGATTTTCTCTGCGAACAGATCGGCAGTCCGCCGGTGTGGGAGCAATTGCTCGCGGCCCATTCGACAGGTTGAGCCGTTCGGGAAAAGCGAAACCGCGATTCGGTTTGTCCCGGCTTATGAGCCCTCGAACCCTTCAATAAGCTCTTCCTCAACAGGCGCGCTTTGACGCCTGACAGGGAAGAAACCGATGAACGATACCCTTGTAAATTCTGCCCGGCGTGCCCCGGTCGATGTGATCGTGGTGGGCGGCGGTTCCGCCGGCGCAGTGCTGGCCCGTCGCTTGAGTGAAAACACCCGGCGCCAGGTGCTGTTGCTGGAGGCGGGCCAGAGTTTTGCCCCGGGCAAGTACCCCGAAATCGTCGCCAGCAGCGACGTGGTCGGTGCCAATGGCAATCGCCAGTTCGAGTGGGGTTACACCTCCCGGCCAGGCTACGTCGAACACCCGATCGGCGCGCTGCGCGGCAAAGTGCTGGGCGGCAGTTCGGCCATCAACGGCGCGGTAGCGATTCGCGCCCGAGCAACGGACTTCCAGCGCTGGGATCTGCCGGGCTGGAGCTTTGAGGACTTGCTGCCCTCGTTCAAGAAACTGGAAAACCACAGCGGCGGCGCCAGCGCACTGCATGGCCACGACGGGCCGCTGCCGGTGCGTCAGCTCGGCAGCGCCGACGTCACGCCAATGCAGAAAGCCTTCATCTACGCCACGGTCGCCAACGGTTACCGGATGATCGACGACTTCGACGGCGCAAATGCCAACGGCGTCGGCCCGTACCCGATGAACATCGTCGACGGCGTGCGGGTCAACACCGGCATGGCTTACCTCACGGACGAGGTGCGCGCCCGCGACAATTTGCAGATTCGCGCCGACAGTGTGGTGGACAAGGTGCTGTTCGACGGCAAACGTGCGGTGGGCGTGCAACTGGCCAATGGCGAGCAATTGCGCGCCAACGAAGTGATTCTTTCGGCGGGAAGTTATGGCAGCGCGGCGATCCTGCTGCGCTCCGGCATCGGCCCTGGCGACGATCTGCGCGCGCTGGACATTGAGCCGGTCGCCGAATTGCCGGTCGGGCAACACCTGGCGGATCACCCGTTCTACTACAACGCCTACGCCGCTAAACCCGACCTGATCGGCCGCCAGTCACCGGCCATCGGCGCCAAACTCTGGACTCACAGCCGCAGCGCCGAACACGGCGATCTGGATATTCACATCACCGCGACCCACCTGTTCCCCCACGACCAGAGCCCGACCCAGGTCGGTTTCGTGCTCGCGGTGGCGCTGACCCGGCCGCTGTCACGGGGCAAGGTCACGCTGGCCAGTCGCGATCCGTCAGTGGCGCCGAACATTGATCTGAATTTCCTCGCCGAGCCGATGGATCGCCAGCGTCTGCTGGACGGTATTCGTCTGGCGCGGCGGATCGGGGCGACGGCGCCGCTCAAGGGTTTGATTCATTCGGAGTTGAATCCGGGGCAGGGCAACGATTCCGACGACGCCTTGCTGGCCAGCGTCAAGGCCACGCTCGACACCTATCACCACCCGACCTCGACCGCGCCGATGGGCCGGCCGGGAGATGCGCATGCGGTGGTCGATCTTGAAGCCCGAGTGATCGGCGTGCAGGGCCTGCGAGTGGTCGACGCCTCGATCTTCCCGGACGTGCCGTCGGTTGCCACCAACCTCACCGTGATCGCCACCGCCGAAAAAATCGCCGGTCTCTATGCCTGAATCCAAGGAAGTTTTCGCCATGAACAACACCAAGGTTTTGAACTGGATCGACGGCCTGTGGCTGGATTCCGGTGACTACAAAGATTCCATCGACCCAGCGACTTATGAGCTGATCGGTCGCTACGCCGAAGGCGGGTTGGCTGAAGCGCAGCAAGGCATCGACGCCGCGCAACGGGCCTTCACGCACACCCCATGGAAAGACGACAGTCAGCTGCGTGCGCAGGTCTTGCTGGAACTGGCGGACGTCTTCGAACTCAACGCCGCCGAGCTGATCGACACCCTGGCGCTGGAGAACGGCAAAATCCGTCCCGAGGCCGCCTTCGAAGTCGGCATGGTGCCGTCCAAATTGCGCTATTACGCCGCGCTGGCCCGCACCGAATATGGCCGCGCCGCGCAACCCCGGCCCGGCAAGATATCTCTGGTGATCCGTCAGGCCGTCGGTGTAGCGGGCATTATCGTGCCGTGGAATTCGCCGGTGGTGCTGATGATCCGCTCGCTGGCGCCGGCCCTGGCCGCCGGTTGCACCACGGTCATCAAAATGCCGGGGCAGACCGCGCAGACCAACGCGCTGGTGGCGCGGATCATGAGTGAAGCGCCGTCGCTGCCGCGTGGCGTGATCAACCTGTTCAGCGAGCAGGGCGCGGCCGGTTCGATCCATCTGGTGGAGTCACCGCAGGTGCCGGTCATCAGCTTCACCGGCAGCACCGGCACCGGTCGGGCGATTTCGGCGGCGGGGGCGCCACACCTCAAGCGCTTCGGCCTGGAACTGGGCGGCAAAACGCCGATGCTGGTGTTCAACGATGCCGACCTCGACGCCGTGGTGCCGACGCTGGTCAAGGCGCTCACAGTGTTTTCGGGGCAGTTCTGCATGACCGGTTCGCGACTGCTGGTGCAGCGGGACATCGCTCACTTGTTGACCGAACGCCTTGCTGCTCGGCTCGAAGCCGTTCGGGTCGGGCCGGCGGCGGATCCGGCCAGTGACATGGGGCCGCTGATCGACAAGCCCAACGTGCAACGGGTCAATCAGGTGGTGGAAGAGGCGATTGCTGCCGGTGCGCAAGTCATCGTGCGCGGTGGGCCTGTGACTGACGGGCCGCTGGCCAAGGGCGCGTTCTATCGGCCGACACTGCTGCGGGTCAGCGATCCGGAGATGGCCATCGTCCAGCGCGAAACCTTCGGACCGGTGTTGACCCTGCAGGTATTCGACAGCGAAGCCGAAGCCATCGAACTGGCCAACAACAGCGAGTTCGGCCTGGCCGCCAGCGTCTGGACCCGCGACATCGACCGCTCGCTGCGGGTCGCCCGGGATCTGGAGGCCGGCACGGTGTGGGTCAACGACTGGGCGGTGGTCTACGACGAGTTCGAGGAGGGCGGCTTCAAACAGTCGGGGCAGGGGCGTCTGAACGGTGTGGGGGCGATGGATGATTTTGTCGAGTACAAACACATCGCGCTCAACCCCGGTCGGCGTCAGGAGTGACCCCGATGCGATTATCCCGACCGTGGATCGTCGCGCTGCTGGCGGGGGCGCTTAACGCGTCCCCGGCTTATGCCGCGGGCGAACAACCTCTGACTTTCACAAGGACTGATCCGGTGTCACAGGACAAACTCTACGACGCGCTGCTGGATGCGCTGTATGCCACGTTCGGCAAGCATCCAGGCTTTCGCGCGACCCATGCCAAAGGTCTGTTGGTGAACGGGACCTTCACCGCTTCACCCGCGGCGGCGACCCTCAGCCGAGCAGCACATTTGCAGGGGAAACCGGTACCGGTGGTGCTGCGGTTCTCCAACTTCAGCGGCGTGCCGGCCACGGTGGACGGCGATCCGCTGGCCAGCCCGCGCGGCTTTGCGGTGCGCTTCAAGCTGCCGAACGGCGAGTTCACCGACATTGTCGGCCACTCGTTCGACGGTTTTCCGGTGGCCACGCCCCTGGAATTTCTCGGCTTCCTGAAAGGCATTGCTGCAACGGTCGCGACGCCGCGGGATCCGCAGCCGTTGCAGGCGTTTCTGGCAGAGCATCCGAGGGCCAGGCACTTTCTGGAAACGCCGAAACCGGCGCCGTCGAGCTACACCAGCATCGAATACTTCGGCGTGAACGCGCTGGTTTTCAGTAACCGGGAAAACCGGGAGCAGATCGTTCGCTATCGCATCGAACCGTTGACCGGCCAATCGCTGCTCAGCGACCAGCAAGCCGCCCGTATGCCAGCCGAGTACTTGCAGGACGAACTGACGGCACGACTGGCGAAGGGCCCCGCGCAGATGCGTTTGATCGCGCAACTGGCAGCGCCGGGCGACGTGATTGAAGACGGCTCGATCCCGTGGCCAAGAAACCGCCGCGAAGTCGAACTGGGCATCTTCACCCTCGACTCTGTGGTGCCCGCCGATGATCAGCAAACCGCCCAGCAACGCCTCGACTTCAGCCCCGGTCGGTTGCTCGACGGCATCGCCCTGAGCCGCGACCCGATGACCCTGACCCGCGACCGCATCTACCATCGCGCCGTGCTGCGGCGTCAACAACCATGACCACCGAGGCCGGCGCACGCTGGAAGCAATGGCTGGTGTCATGGCTGGTGGTGTGGCCGCTGTCGGTGTCCATGCCCTGGGCACTGGCGGCGCTGCTGGAACTGGCGGACCTGCGATTGCCGGGGTGGTTGTTCAAGATGCTGGTGGCCGGGTTGATTTCGTTCAACATGGTGTATTGGCTGATACCGCAGAGTTCGCGGTTGATGGCGCGGTGGTTGGTGCGTTAAGCGGTCCGGGCCCTACTCGGTGGCGTCAAAAGCCTCGTGGTAGCTGACGACACCGACCGGCAACTCACCTTCGAACGCCAACGCCTGACAGTATTCCGCCGGAATCCCCGGCAACTCCAGACCGGCATGGGCCTTGAAGCCAAAACGCCTGTAGTAGCCCGGATCGCCAAGCACCACGCAGCCAACGCCGCCAATGCGCTGCAATTGCGCCAGCGAGGCTTTCATCAGCGCCGAGCCGATGCCTTGCTGTTGGCGGGTCGGGCATACGGAGATCGGGCCGAGGCCGTACCAGCCTTGAGCACCGGAGGAAATCGTCACGGGGGAAATGGCGACATGGCCGACCACCGTGTCGTTTTCCACCGCCACCAGCGACACACTGAGCTGGCCGGCGCTGCGCAGGGCGTTGACGATGAATTGTTCGGTGTGGCTGGAGTGTTCTTCGTGCTGGAACGCGGCCTCGGTGATTCGGGCGATGGCGTCGATGTCTTCGGGGCGTTCGTTGCGGATTGTGATGTTTGTGTTCATGCGTTCTCGGGTGTTCCGGTCTACAGGGTTTCCACCAGCCGTACGGCGGTGCCGTCCGACAGCGCGATCCGCGTCCAGCGGCACAGGCTTTCGCGGATGGGCACGAGGTTCGAGTCGTTGCGGCCAGTGACGAATTCCAGTGCCGGCGGCGCAGGGCGATGCCGGGCAGACTGGGCTCCAGCAAGGTGTCGGACAGGGCGATGGATCGCAAAAGGAATGCGGGCCGACAGTCTGAAGGCCGTCGGCCCGTGCTGCAAATCCACGCGATATCAGGTCATTCCGGCCGTTTGGCAATCACCTTGATCTCGAACTGAAACCCATACAGCCACGTCACGCCAACCGCCGTGATGGTCGGATGCGGCGCCTCGCCCCAGAACTCGGGCACCACTTCCCAGATGGTTTCGAAGGTCGATTGCGGGTCGACCATGAACACCGTCACGTCCACCACGTCATCGAAGCTGCCGCCGGCCGCGCCGAGAACGGCATTGAGGTTGGTGAAGGCCAGTCGCACCTGTTGTTTCAGATCCGGCTCCGGTGAGCCGTCCTCAAGGCTGCCGACCTGGCCGGAGACAAACAGAAAACCGTTGGAACGGACCGCTGGAGAATAACGATTGCGCTCGTAAAGGGCATGGCGTCCGGGCGGGAAGACCACGTCGCGTTTTGGCTGGGCAAGGGTCATGGGGTTTCTCCTTCAATGGGTTGAAAACCGGTGATGGAGCAACTGTAGGGACTTGCCTCGGCGCGATAAACGCGCAACCTTGGCGATCACTGTTTGCAAATACCAAACAATCGAGCCCCTGTCAGAGGTGGGATATGGACCGTTTTGACGCGATGCAAGCCTTCGCCCGAGTAGTAGAGGCGGGGAGTTTCACCAAAGCCGCCGAAACCCTGCACATGAGCAAGACCACCGTGACCCAGCTGATTCAGCAACTGGAGGCGCGCCTGCGGGTCAAGTTGCTCAACCGCACCACACGCAAGGTCAACGCCACGGCGGACGGCGCGGCCTATTACGAGCGGGTGATCAAGCTGCTGGCTGACATGGACGATGCCGAGACCAGCCTTCCGGGGGCGGCGGCGCAGCCCAAGGGGCGCTTGCGGGTGGATGTGCCGAGCCCTCTGGCCAATCTGATTCTGGTGCCGGCGCTGCCCGAGTTTTACGCGCGTTACCCGCAGATCCAGATCGACATGGGCGTCAGCGACCGGATCGTCGACATCATCGATGAAAACGTCGACTGCGTGATCCGCGGCGGCGAGTTGCGGGATCAATCGCTGATGGCCCGGCGGGTCGCCGATCTGCAACTGGGCGTGTATGCCGCGCCGAGTTACCTGGCCCGCGCCGGCACCCCGACGCATCCCCGAGAGCTGGAAGACAGCCATCACCGAGTGGTCGGTTTTCTTTGGGCGCGCACCGGCAGGCCGGTGCCTTACGCCTTGCGCAATGTCTCTGAGAACCTGCTGATCAAGGGCCAGCATGTCCTGGCGGTCGATGATGGCAACGCCTACCTGGCGGCAGGCCTTGCCGGGTTGGGTGTGCTTTGGCTACCGCGTTACATGTCGGCGGTGCACGAGGCTCGGGGGGAGTTGTTGCCCCTGTTCGAGGGCTGGGCGCTTGACCCGATGCCGCTGTACGTTGCGTACCCGCCGAACCGGCATATCAGCCAAAAGCTGCGGGTATTTATCGATTGGATCGTCGAATTGATGGCCACGCACGCCAATGGCCCGGAACTTGCTCGCCGCGCTCCGGGACTGTCAAAAAAATAGCGAATAACGGCAATCACAAAAGTCGACAGTCGGGATGCACCGCTATTCACTCCAGGAGCGTCACTCGCAATGAATATGTACATCGATATTGTCGGCGCGTGCAATTTGAGCTGCCCTTCGTGTCCGATGGGTAACTCGGAAAACGTCAACTTCAAGAAAGCCATGCAAGTTGACATGTTCAGGAAGATTGTCGAGAAGGCCCGAAGCGAAGGGGTCGAGTCGATCTTTCTGTATAACTGGACCGAGCCATTGATCCACCCGCGCATCGGCGAATTTGTCGAAATCATCAACGCGGCCGGTTTGCGCAGCGGTATCAGTTCCAATCTGAATCTGGCGAAAAACATGGAGACGGCGATGCTCGCCAATCCATGGTTCTTCCGCATCTCGCTGTCCGGGTTTTATCAGCAGACATACGAACAGGGACACGTGGGCGGCGACATTGAGGTCGTCAAGGCCAACATGATCAAGCTGCATGAGCTCAAGCAGCAACACGGCTTGAACACGCGGATCGAGGTCTATTACCACCGCTACCTGGACAACATGGAAGAAGAAGGGCTGATGCGCGAATTCAGCCAGAGCCTGGGCTTTGAGTTCTCGACCGGCTATTCAGTGATGATGCCGCTGGAGAAGACGCTGGCGCTGATCGAGCGCGACCCGTCGGTGACCGATACCGACCGCGAGACCCTGCAGCGACTCGCGCTGCCGCCCTACGACGACCTGGTCAATCTGGTCCGCCAGTACCCACAGCAGGCCTGTACGCTCAAGGACGACTGGTTGGTGCTCGACTGCAATGGCAACACCATCTTGTGTTGTTCCATCTTCAATCAGACCGAATATCAGGTCGGCAAATACCTGGACATGCCGCTGGCCCAACTGACCGAACGCAAGTCCAGTCAGCCGAACTGCATCGACATGTGCAATCGCTGCGCGAACAACGGATTGCACATCTACTCGGCGCACTCCAACCGGGGACCGCTCGAAAGTCACGCCGTCAACCGGATCATCGATTTTCAGCGACGCACGATCATGGGTATGCCAGTCGAGAGCGACAAGCTTGGGCGCAATGGCGAAGTCAGCGCCGAGCACTTCGACGAAGCGCAATACCTGCATATGAATCAGGACGTCAAGAATGCGATTTCCACGGGAGCCTTTACCAGCGGTTATCAGCATTACGTCCTGTTCGGTCGGCTGGAAGGCCGGCTCGGCGCAGGTCATTTCACGGCGGTCTGAATCTGCGGGGCGGGCGCTGTCAGTTGAGTTGACTGCGCTGCGGGTTGCGCTAACACGCTCTGATGACACGCCGGATAGAAAGCAGATCATGGCCGGCGTTGGTCAGGCTGACGCTGCGGAAAAACTGCGGCTGTTCCAGGTACGCCTCAAGGCTGCGGATCTGCTGGCGGATGGCCGACAGCGTGAGGCTCAGCGCCTGCGCACCGCCACACACTTGATTTCCACCAGCAGCCCCGGATGGGCCAGTTCGCTGACACCGATGCAGGTCCAGGCGCAGAAGCCTTTGGGGAACACACGGTTTTTCACTTCGCGAAACACCGGCATGTGCCGGCTCATCTCGACGTGATAAGTGGTCATCTCCACCACATCGTTCAACGTGCAGCCGCCGGCCAGCAGCACCTCTTCGAGGTTTTCCCAGGCACGGATGAATTGCTGTTCGGGGTCTTCGATGACCTGCAGGTCGGCGGTGCGGCCCACCTGGCCGGCGCAATAAAGCGTGTCGCCAACCAGCACCGCCGGGGCGTAACCGGCGCGTTCGACGATGGGTTTCATGGATTCGGGGATGATGATTTTGCGATCGGGCATGTTGTTTTCCTTGAGTGACAGGTCTCAGCGACCATGGGCGGCCGCTGCCAACTGCTCGGTATCCACCCGCACGAACACCGAATCACCCACCGCCGTCAGCACATCCCCGGCGTAGACCTCGCAGATCACCCGGGTCTTGCGCCCGACGTCTCCTTCGACCTTGGCTTTCAGCGTCAGCGGTACGCCCATTGGCGTGGGTTTGATGAACTTGATGCCGAGGTTGCCGGTGACGCAATTGATGCGCGGCAGGCTTTCGGGTTCGCGGTTTTCCGCCCGGTAGTGGTAGGCCATTACGGTCCAGTTGGAATGGCAGTCCACAAGCATGGCGATCAGGCCGCCGTAGACCAGCTCCGGCCAGCCGCTGTACTTGGCTTCGGGCACATGCTCGGCCACGACGTGTACGCCGTCTTCGTGCCAGAAGCTCTTGATGTGCAGCCCGTGCGGATTGCGGCTGCCGCAGCCGAAACAAACGCCCTCGGGGGCGGCGGTGTCTTGCAGGGAAATGTCGGGGGAGGTCATGGCGCAGTCATCCTTAAACGGTAAGCCGAACCGGACGGATTCTAACCCCGAATGCTCACCGTGAGGATGGCTCCTTTTGCGCGGGCTGTTGTGGATCGGTCAGGAGTTTTTTGCGGGTTGTGGAGTGGTTGGGCAGTTGCTCGCTGATGTCCCAGATTTCCAGCATCTTGGCGTATTCGAAGGCATGGCGCGGGCTGAGCTGAATCCACTGCTGGAATGCCTGGCGTTCGTCGGGCGTGCAATCGTCCTCCTGCAGGCGCAGGCACCAGTGCGCTGCCTGGTTCAGGATTTCTTCATCTGCGTCGTTCATTGACGGTTTCCACAATGGCCGGAGAGGGGCATTTTACGTTGCCGCTTGCAAAAAAAACGTCAAAGCACCTTGAGTATTTAAACGGTTAGTGAACGTTCAACGGACAAAAAACGCCGCCGATGGACAGATCGCGCCATGATTTCGGGGCTTCTTCGGTTTGTCATATTCCGTCACATTTCAATGCCGATAGTGGGCAGCCCAACGTGTTTTCAGTGAGGCTGCCCCGTGTTTCAACGTCTTGTGTGTTCGCTGTCCGTGCTGAGTCTGTCCATTGCTGCCGCCCAGGCGGCCGACCTCGAAACCCCGCGTCTGGCGGGCATCGACAACTTCCGGGATATCGCCGGCACCACCACCGCCTATTCCACGGCCCATGACGGCACGATGCGCGCCGGCGTGTTTTATCGCTCCAATGCTCTGACGCCGACGACGGCGGATCTGGCGACCCTCAACAGTCTGGGAATCAGGGCGGTGTACGACCTGCGTACGCCGAGCGAAATCGCCGCCACACCGGACACGATGCCGAGCGGTGCGACCTACCAGAATATCGACATCATCGGCAGCACCACCTCCGGCGCGAACATCACCTCCGTGTCGTTCAAAAGTGCGGCCGAGGCCGTTGCGATGATGCAGGAGACCAACCGCGCGTTTGTCAGCGATGCGGGGATGCGTAGCCAGTTCAACGTGCTGTTCAACGAACTGGCCGGTGTCGACGGCGCCGCGCTGTTCCATTGCACCGCCGGCAAGGACCGTACGGGCTGGACCGCTGCCGTTCTGTTGAGCATCGCCGGCGTGGATAACGCCACGATCATGAGCAACTACCTGGAGACCAACGACTACACCGCCGAACGGGTGGCCAAGACCCTGGCGATGCTGCCGCCGAGCATGGCCGCGATCTACGCGCCGCTGCTGGGCGTCGAGGCCAGTTACCTGCAAGCGGGTCTGGATCAGGTGGCCGCGCAGTACGGCAGCATGGACAACTACCTCAAGCAGGGGTTGGGCCTGTCCCAGGAAACCATCTATGTGCTGCGCGGCAAAATGGTCGAGTACAACAGCCTGCCCGGTCAGGCCGGGCTGATCGGCAACGCCGCCGCCGGGGCGCAGCTGTTGCAGCAACTGCAGAACAGCAGCCTGTCGGGCACTTACAGCGCCTATAACTACTACCTGCAATCGGCCATCGACGCCGGCACTCTGGGTGGTGTCGAGTCCACGGTCGGCGGTCAGGTGCACGCCGATGCGGCGAGTTACCTGTTGCGTCAGAACGCAATGATCGAGCAGGCCGCCGCGCCGTTCGCCAGCGGCACCGACCTCAAGGTCGGCCAACACCGTTTGTGGAGCACCGCGCTCGCCGGTTACCTGGGCACTGACGGTTCAAACCATGCGCAAAGCAGCAACGAACACAGCCAGGGCCTGATGGTTGGCGTCACCCAGCGTTTCTCGGAACAACTCAGTGCGCGCGCAGGGATCGGTTACAGCAAAGGCTCGGTGGGTGGCGCGGGCGGTGAGGCCGATACCGATTTCACCTTCTTCGACCTGGGCGCTCGTTATGGCTTCGCCAGCCTGGAACGTGGCCTGTTTGTCGACGCTGACATCAGCGCCGGTTACGTCGACTACGACAGCAAACGCGACCTCGGTGGTGGCCTTGGCTCGGCGAAGGGCGACACCCACGGCCATCTCAGCGGCGCTACGATGGCGCTGGGTTATCGCGTGCCGCTGAACACTGTGATTCTGGAGCCGAGCCTCGGCGTGCGGGTCAGCCGTCTG
This sequence comes from Pseudomonas sp. PHC1, assembly GCF_046487845.1. Classification (NCBI taxonomy): domain Bacteria; kingdom Pseudomonadati; phylum Pseudomonadota; class Gammaproteobacteria; order Pseudomonadales; family Pseudomonadaceae; genus Pseudomonas; species Pseudomonas sp. PHC1. Next base: position 105,589 of record NZ_JBJXHJ010000008.1, on the reverse strand, counting down.
GACCTGTCGGGCTTCCAGGAAAAGGGCAGCGAACTGGCTCTGGACGTTGATGACATTCAAGAAACCCGGCGCAGCGCGGTGGCCATCCTCGACGTTGCGTTCGCCCCGGTGGCGATGGGCGCGTGGCAACTGGTGCCGGGCGTGCGGGTCGGTTATGAGCGTGTGCTCGGCGATCATCAGGTCGACAGCGAGGGCCATCTGCTGGGGCTGGACATCGAGCAGCGCGCGGCGTTCGACAACCGCGATCAGTTCAACGGCGGCGTGAACGTCATGGCCAGCCTTGGTGCGCTAAGCCTGGGGGCTGAAGTCGGTGCCAGCGGTGGCGGCGACAGCCACGGTTTCAGTGGCGCACTCAAGGCCAGCTATCAGTTCTGAAGCATTTGAGCGACACAAAAAAGGACTGCGCTATCGCAGTCCTTTTCGCACATCGGCCGGGCTCACGCCGTAGGCACTCTGGAAATACTGGCTGAACCGGCCGACATTGCTGAAGCCCAATCGCAGCGCCACTTCGGTCACCGACGCAGGAGTGCCCTGGCGCAACGTGTCGTAAGCACGCTCCAGCCGCACCTGTCGCTGATAGCCGACAATCGACGTCCCGGCGAATCTCCGGAAGCCTTCCTGCAACGCACGCAGGCTGACATTCGCCAACCGCGCCAGGTCTGTGCCACTGACCTGAATCTCGGGATGCGCCTGAATGTAATCGATTGCCTGCCGCACATGCCTCGGCGCAATCAATGCCTCCGGGCGGCGCAAGGCCTGGCTGAAATTGTGCGGCCAGGCCTCCAGCACCGCGTCCACCAGCATCTCCCGCAGCCGAGACGGCATCAGCGAACCGGCATTGAGCAGCAGATCGAATTCGCTACCGGTGGCCAGATCGATCAAGGCGCGAATGCCCTGAAACGCCGGGCTGTTCAGATCAACCCTCGGCTCGAAATGCAGCTTGTGCACGATCGGCTTGCCCAGCAGGGTCGACAGGCGTTCGGTGAGCGCCGCACGGCTGATCGACATGCCGTGCTGGGCATGATTGTCGATAAAGCGCATCGAACGCAGATCGGCCTTGTCGATGGCCAGCCCCACATCGCTCAGCCCCACGGCTTCATGGTTGAAAACGATCTTGCCGGCGGTGGGAATGACGAAGGTGATTTCGTCGAATGGCTCGGGAAACGCGACGGTGAAATCACCCCGGTAATGCATGCGCCGGAAACTCACGCCGTCGTACCGCCCGTAAACGCCGCCAATGATGATGTCTTTGGGCGGCGGCGGTGTGTCGCCATAACGGTTGCCGAACATTCGCGAGAACAGCGCGCCAAAGTCGTCACTGGCCATGTTGTCGGATCGCAGGATGAGGGTCTGGCGTGTCGGACTTGAGTACACCGGGAGGGGCACCTTGATGGTCGGGGCGAGGGGGCGCGAGGACGTTATCAAGGGAGAATGACGCCGATGTGACAACGTTCGATGCTGTGCGTGAACGCCACGCACAGCATCGAGCGAAGTCATTTCAGGTGTGATGAATGTCCCGATCCTTGGTCTCCGGCAGGAAGAAGATCCCGAGAATCGCCGTCATCACCGCAATCACGATCGGGTACCACAAGCCGTAGTAGATATCCCCGGTGGCCGCGACCATCGCAAACGCCACGGTCGGCAGGAACCCGCCGAACCAGCCGTTGCCGATGTGGTACGGCAGCGACATCGAGGTGTAGCGGATGCGCGCCGGGAACAGCTCCACCAGCCATGCCGCAATCGGGCCGTAGACCATCGTTACGTAGATGACGAGGATGGTCAGCAGGAGCAGCACCATCGGGTAATTGGTCTTGGCCGGATCAGCCTTTTCCGGATAACCGGCCTCTTTCAACGCGGTGCCGAGGCTGGCGGTAAAGGCATCGTTGCGGGTCTTGAAGTCGGCGGCCGGCATGGCGGTACCTTCGAAACTTTCGATGACCTTGTCGCCGATACGCACCTGGGCCACGGTGCCGGGTTCCGCCACCACGTTTTCGTAGGGGATCGCCCGTTTGGCCAGGATGGTTTTCGCCAGATCGCAGGAACTGGTGAATTTGGCCTTGCCCACCGGATCGAACTGGAACGAGCACTGGTCGGGGTTGGCGATCACCTTGACCGGGTTCTTCTCCTGAGCGACGAATACGTCGGGGTTACCGTACTGGGTCAGCGCCTGGAAGATCGGGAAGTAGGTCACCGCCGCCAGAATGCACCCGGCCATGATGATGCCCTTGCGCCCGATGCGGTCGGACAGGCTGCCGAAAATCACGAAGAACGGCGTACCGATAAGCAGTGAGCCGGCGATCAGCAGGTTGGCGGTCTGCGGATCGATCTTCAGTGTTTGCAGCAGGAAAAACAGCGCGTAGAACTGCCCGGTGTACCAGACCACCGCTTGCCCTGCGGTACCGCCAAGCAGGGCCATGATCACGATTTTCAGGTTGTCCCAACGGGCGAAGGACTCGGTCAGCGGGGCTTTCGACGACTTGCCTTCTTCCTTCATTTTCTTGAACACCGGCGACTCGTTCAGTTGCAGCCGGATGTACACCGAGACCGCCAGCAGCAGGATCGACAGCAGGAACGGAATCCGCCAGCCCCAGTCCTCGAATGCTTCGGTGCCCAGCGCGGTACGGCAGGCGAGGATCACCAGCAACGACATAAACAGGCCCAGGGTCGCGGTGGTCTGAATCCATGACGTGAAATACCCGCGCTTGCCCTTCGGCGCATGCTCGGCCACATACGTTGCCGCGCCGCCGTACTCGCCGCCCAGCGCCAGGCCTTGCAGCAAGCGCAGGGTAATCAGAATGATCGGCGCCGCCACGCCAATGGTCGCGTAACCGGGCAAGAACCCGACAATCGCCGTCGACACCCCCATGATCACAATCGTGATCAGAAACGTGTGCTTGCGCCCGATCATGTCACCCAACCGCCCAAACACAATCGCCCCGAACGGCCGCACCGCAAAACCGGCGGCGAAGGCGAGCAGGGCGAAAATGAACGCCGTGGTCTCGTTCACCCCGGCAAAGAAGTGCTTGGCGATGATCGCCGCCAGGGAGCCGTAGAGGTAAAAGTCGTACCACTCGAACACCGTGCCGAGCGACGACGCAAAGATGACTTTGCGCTCCTCTCGGGTAACGCTGTGGTGCGGGGCACTGCCTGTGGACATGCTGTCGAGTACTGCCATGGGGGTTCTCCGTCGTGCTTGTTTTTGTAGGCCGGAGCACTTCATCAACGTCGCGTACCCGAGGCCTTTGGCTGGTGCTGGAGCAGGTGTTTCTTGGAGCGTGCACAGAATCACCGCCCGCGTGGGAGGGCGGGGTTTCATTGAGCATAATTGGGATTGGGGGGATATCCAGTGGCGGGGATTGATCGACTGATGCAGGGGCGGCAGGAGATACCTGCCGCCAAGGGTTTTATTCCGTCGGCACAACGTTGTCCAGCACCTGATTCACCGCCAGTTCTGCCAGCATCACGATCTGCGCGATGCCTTGCGCGGTTTTGCGATGGGGGCCTTCGAGGGCGTCAACGAGGTTATTGAGCATGACGTTGGCCGAGCCCAGGGTTTCGCAGGCGTCGGCGAGCAGGGATTCGGTGTTGCTGGCCGGGTTGGTCTGGTAGAGGCGGTTGGGGGTGTAGGGCGCGGCCATGATGTAGGGCCCGGGCGGGCCGAGGTAGTAGTTGAGGGCGCGTTCGGCGGCTTCGTTGAATTTCTTGGAGTCAGGACATTCGTACGGCGAAGTTGGGTCGGTGATGCTAGCCGGTTCGGTGACCGGGGGATTCGGCGTTACTTTGAACATATTCATTCTTTTCCTGTTTTGAAGCCGCCAGACCCGAGCTACTAAACAGGGGTGGAGGCAGCTGTGCGCAGGTTAGTAGACCGGGGAAAAGAAGAAAGCCGGCGTGCCCGAGGGCACCCTACGCACAGCCACCATCAAATCCAGGTATGGAAATACCTGACTGACAGACGCCTGTGCATTCTTCAATTACCAACGGGCTACTAAACCCGATCACTGCAAATCAGTGACCCGATCCAAGTTACCGGCCGACCCCAAGGCGCACAAGCCGGCGGATTCTGGCGTAGCCGTAGGCTCTGGCGCAAGGATTTGTGGGCAATGGCGCGTAACTTCAGGTGTCTTTAAACACCGTCGCCGAAACGTGTTTACGGGTACTTAAAACAAGCTGGAACATTTCCTCGAAACCACCCCCGAAAACCGCGATGGCTTCAAACCCGCCACGGTGTCTGTAAACTGGCCGCCCGAAACGGCGCGCGATGGCGCCGTCCTCACTGCCAGCGAAGGACTTTCTCATGGCCAACCCAGACATCACCTACACCCCGGACCCGGATGCAGACTCGATCTCTTCGGACGTGACCGAATTCAACGGCATCCTGATGTCGACCCAGATTCCGACCCGTGCGGACGGCAGCCTGGAACTGGGCGACGTCACTGCGCAAAGCGAATGCACGTTGCAGGCCCTGAAAGTGGCGCTGGAGAAGGCCGGCAGCTCGATGGACCGCGTGCTGCACCTGACCATTTACCTGACCGACATGGCTGATCGCGCAGCGTTCAACGAGGTGTACAAGCGCTTTTTCGCCAAGCCTTGGCCGGTGCGTGCGGCGGTTGGGGTGGCGGCGCTGGCGGTTGAAGGAATGAAGGTCGAAGTGACTGCGATGGCTGCGAAGGCCTGACCCACGTAATGATCGTTCCCACGCTGCGCGTGGGAACGATCGGTTGAAAACAGCCACCCGGCAGCACAGGCGTGCCGGCCAGGCGTTTCGCGGCTACAATGCGCGCCTCGACCGTGACAGCCTGACTAAAAACTATATATGTCCTTGCCCAAACATCACCTGGAACTGCTCAGCCCCGCCCGTGACGTGGCCATCGCCCGTGAGGCCATCCTGCATGGCGCCGACGCGGTGTACATCGGCGGCCCGAGCTTCGGCGCGCGCCATAATGCGTGCAACGAGGTGAGCGAAATCGCCGAACTGGTGGAATTTGCCCGTCGCTACCACGCGCGCATCTTCACCACCCTCAACACCATCCTGCACGACAACGAACTGGAGCCGGCGCGCAAGCTGATCCATCAGTTGTACGATGCCGGCGTCGATGCGCTGATCGTCCAGGACCTGGGCGTGATGGAACTGGACATTCCACCCATCGAGCTGCACGCCAGCACCCAGACCGACATCCGTACCCTTGAGCGGGCGAAGTTCCTCGATCAGGCCGGTTTCTCGCAACTGGTACTGGCCCGTGAACTGAACCTCAAGGAAATTCGCGCAATCGCCGATGAAACCGATGCCGCCATCGAGTTCTTCATTCACGGCGCGTTGTGCGTGGCGTTTTCCGGTCAGTGCAACATTTCCCACGCGCAGACCGGGCGCAGTGCCAACCGGGGCGACTGCTCCCAGGCCTGCCGTCTGCCGTACACCCTCAAAGACGAAAAGGGTGGCGTGATCGCCTACGAAAAACACCTGCTGTCGATGAAGGACAACAACCAGAGCGCCAACATCCGCGCGCTGGTCGAGGCCGGTGTGCGTTCGTTCAAGATCGAAGGTCGCTACAAGGACATGGGCTATGTGAAGAACATCACCGCCTATTACCGTCAGCGCCTCGACGACGTGCTCAACGATCGCCCGGACCTGGCCCGCGCTTCCAGCGGCCGCACCGCGCATTTCTTCATGCCGGACCCGGAAAAAACCTTCCACCGTGGCAGCACCGACTACTTCGTCAGCGAGCGCAAGATCGATATCGGTGCGTTCGATTCGCCGACTTTCACCGGTCTGGCGGTGGGTACGGTCGAGAAAGTCGGCAAGCGTGACATGCAGGTCATCACCCACGAGCCGCTGTCCAATGGCGACGGCCTCAACGTGCTGGTCAAGCGCGAAGTGGTGGGGTTCCGTGCCAACATTGCCGAGGCCAAGGGCGAGTTCGAGGAAGAAGGCGAGAAGCGCTACCGCTACCGCGTCGAGCCGAACGAGATGCCGGAGGGCCTGTACAAACTGCGCCCGAACCACCCGCTGAACCGCAACCTCGACCACAACTGGCAGCAGGCCTTGCTCAAGACGTCTGCCGAGCGTCGTATCGGTGTGAGCTGGCTGGCGAAGCTGCGTGAAGAACGCCTGGAACTGACCGTGACCAGCGAAGAGGGCATCAGCGCCAGCGTCGCGCTGGAAGGCCCGTTCGGCGTCGCCAACAAACCGGAACAGGCGCTGGACACCTTGCACGACCTGCTCGGCCAACTCGGCACCACCGAGTACCACGCGACTTCGATCAAACTGGATGCGCCACAAGCGTTCTTCATCCCGAACTCGCAGCTCAAGTCGTTGCGCCGTGAAGTGATCGAAGCGCTGACCGCCGCCCGCGTTGCCGCCCACCCGCGCGGTTCGCGCAAGGCCGAGACCACGCCACCGCCGGTGTACCCGGAAGCGCATCTGTCGTTTCTGGCCAACGTCTACAACCAGAAGGCTCGCGACTTCTACCACCGTCACGGCGTGAAGCTGATCGACGCGGCGTACGAGGCCCACGAAGAGGCGGGCGAAGTGCCGGTGATGATCACCAAGCACTGCCTGCGGTTCTCCTTCAACCTGTGCCCGAAACAGGCCAAAGGCGTGACCGGCGTGAAGACCAAAGTCGCACCGATGCAACTGATTCACGGCGACGAAGTGCTGACCCTGAAGTTCGACTGCAAGCCGTGCGAAATGCACGTGATCGGCAAGATGAAGGGCCACATCCTGAATCTGCCGCAGCCGGGCAGTGTGGTGGGGCATATCAGCCCTGAGGATCTGCTGAAGACGATCCCGCGCGCGCCGCACTGATTCAGAGGCAATAAAAAACCGGTGACGACAGTCACCGGTTTTTTTATGCCTGCCAGAAACTCAACTGGCTTCGTAGCGCGATCCCGTTGCCGGCGCCGCTTCGCCACTCAAGGCATCGACCATCGGCGGATGCTCCTGCGCGGCCTGACGCAAATCCTCGGTCACCCGCAGCTCGGCGCCGGTTGGCGAGAACGTCGCTGCCGCCGCAAACGGCGCCGGGTTGGCCGGCACCGGACGTTTGCCGCGACGCCAGAAGAAGAACGTCACCATGCTCAGATTGACCAGCGCAAAGGCCCAGAACAAACCGGTTTCGCCATGGGCGTTCATCGCCGGGGAAATCAGCAGCGGGCTCATCGCCGAGCCCAGCGAGTTGATCAGCAACATGCCCTGAATCATCGGCACCAGGGTTTCGACCGGCGCACGGTCGGCGGCGTGGCTGACCGCAACCGGGTACAACGCGAACACGCCGCCGCCCAGCAGGAACAACATCGCCGCGAGCATGGCCGAGGACAGCGGCACCAGCACGATCACCAGCGACAGCACGGTGCACGCGGCGCACAGCACGGTCAGCACTTGCAGGCGGTCCTTGCGGTCGGACCAGCGCCCGACCGGGTATTGCAGGAGCATCGCGCCGAGGATCGTCCAGGCCATCATGCTGCCGACTTCGCCGACGTTCAGGCCAATGCGTTGCAGGTAAAGCGGCAGCAGAGTGTAGATCGCCGCGATGGTCACGCCGGAGCCGAAGCAGCCGACCAGTCCGGTAGGGGATACGCCGAGCAGCGCACGTGGCTTGAGCGGTTCGACCTGTTCCAGCAATGGCGACACGCGCGGCAGGATCACGATCGGCAGCACCGACAGGGTCGCGAGCATGCCGGCGACCATGAACGGCGCAGTGTCGCCCAGACCGGTGATTTTTCCCAAAAACGCCTGACCCAGCACGCCGGCGCCGTAGAGGACGATCATGTACAGCGCCAGCAGACGGCCGCGAATCTTCGCGTCACCGGCCAGCAGCAGCCAGCTCTCGATCACCAGAAACACGCCGACCGTGGCCCAGCCGTTGATCAGGCGCAGCACGACCCAGCCCCAGGTGTCATAAAACAGACCTTGCAGCAGGATGGTCGCGGCGATCAGCGAAGCGAAGCTGGTGTAGGCGCGGATGTGGCCGATGCGCAGGATCAGCCGGTCGTTGAAGATCGCGCCCAGGGTCAGGCCGATGAAATAGGCCGACGACACGATGCCGATCATCGTCGCCGATTCGCCGGCCGCGCCCAGGCGCAGGGTGGTCAAAGAAGACAGAAAGCCGTTGCCCAGCGCAACAATGAATAGCCCGAGCAGGGGCGCCAGCGCCATGGCCAGCAAACGCGGTGTCATAAAAACCTCAAGTGATCGAACAGCGGAACGTGCGCCTCTGCGCATGCGAGTGCCAAGCCGAAGTGTGTTGAAGACAAACGACCGCCGAACGGGCAGGGCGATTGAGCCTGGCTGACTTCGTGAAAGTCGCCGGCTGTTCAAACCTGAGGGTTGTCATGGCTGCGGGCAGGCGCCGGTCGGGCGACTGCAAGAGGAGGCGCGATTTTAAGCCTTGTGTGGCGTTTGCCAAGGTGCCGGGCCTGCGACGTTGGGACGCAGGGCGGCAGAGCGTGGGAACGATCTCCCCTGCAGTACTCACCGTTCGCGAGTATTTTGCTGCGGCGCCGGTTAGCATGGCGCCATAACAACGAAATGACGGACCCCACCTTGATCGAACGACGCCAATTCAGCGGTGGCATGAAGGGCAAGAACCTTCGCTACCTGAACGAGCCCGCCAGCGGGCCGGGACGCATGACCCGCACCGGGTTCGTGCTGCTGGAGCATTTTTCCCTGCCGGCCTTCACTCAGGCGCTGGACACCCTGGTCACCGCCAATCTGCTGCGCCCCGGTCTGTTTTCCACGCGCACTTTCGGCCTGAGCGACGGCGAGGTGATCAGCGATCTGGGGCTGGTGATCCGCCCGGACTCGCGTCTGGAAACCCGCGTGTTGCAGGAACTGGACCTGCTGGTGATCTGCGGCGGTTACCGCACGGAATTGAAGGCGAGCGACGAGTTCATCAACCTGCTGAAAATGGCCGCCGAGGCCGGGGTAATACTGGCCGGGTTGTGGAACGGCGCGTGGTTCCTGGGCCGGGCAGGGGTGCTGGAAGGCTACCGCTGTGCGATTCACCCGGAACATCGGCCGGCACTGGCGGAGATTTCCAAGGCGACCCAGGTCAGCAGCGAACCCTATGTGATCGACCGCGACCGGTTGACCGCATCCAGTCCGTCCGGCGCGTTCCACATGGCGCTGGACTGGATCAAGGCGCTGCATGACAAGGCGCTGGTCGAAGGCATCGAAGACATTCTGGCGTTCGAGGAATCGCGCTACCGGCGGATCAAGCCGACCGAGAACATCTGCGTCAGTGCGCCGCTGCGTGAAGTGGTGAAGCTGATGGACGCCAATCTGGAAGAACCGCTGGAGCTGGAGCAACTGGCGGTGTATGCCGGCCGATCCCGGCGTCAGCTGGAGCGGCTGTTCAAGGAGCAACTGGGCACCACGCCGCAGCGTTATTACATGGAGCTGCGTATCACCGAGGCCCGGCGCCTGCTGCAACACACCGATCTGTCCCAGGTGGACGTGCTGGTGGCCTGCGGATTCGTCTCGCCGAGTCATTTCAGCAAGTGCTACAGCGCCTATTTCGGTTATCGCCCGTCCAAGGAAAAACGGCTCGTCAAATGACGAGCCGTTCGGCGTGCGGCTTCAGAGGTGATCGGCGTCGATGATCGCCTGAGCGAAGGCTTTCGGGTCTTCCTGCGGCAGGTTGTGACCGATGCCGCCGTTGACCAGACGGAACTGGTATTTGCCAGTGAAGCGCTTGGCATAGTCCTCGGGCGCCGGGTGCGGGGCGCCGTTGGCATCGCCTTCGAGGGTGATGGTCGGCACGCTGATCGACGGTGCGGTGGCGAGTTTCTGCTCCAGTGCCTCGTACTGGCTTTCACCCTGCACCAGGCCCAGGCGCCAGCGGTAGTTGAACACGGTGATCGCGACGTGATCCGGGTTCTGCAACGCCTTGGCACTGCGGTCGAACGTGGCGTCATTGAACGCCCACTTCGGTGACGCCAGTTGCCAGATCAGCTTGGCGAAATCGTGGGTGTTCTTGCTGTAGCCGGCCTCACCACGGTCGGTGGCGAAATAGAACTGATACCACCATTGCAGCTCGGCCTTGGGCGGCAGCGGGTTCTTGCCGGCAGCCTGATTGCCGATCAGATAACCGCTGACCGACACCAGTGCCTTGACCCGCTCCGGCCACAGCGCCGAAACGATGTCCGCCGAACGCGCGCCCCAGTCATAACCGCCGAGCACGGCTTGCTTGATCTTCAGCGCATCCATGAAATCGATCACGTCACTGGCCAGCGCCGCCGGTTGACCGTTGCGCACGGTCTTGTCGGACAGGAAGTGCGTGTCGCCATAGCCACGGGCATACGGCATCAGCACCCGATAACCCTTGGCCGCCAGCAGCGGCGCGACGGCGTCGTAGCTGTGAATGTCGTAGGGCCAGCCGTGCAGGAGAATCACCACCGGGCCATTGGCCGGGCCGGTTTCAGCGTAGGCCACGTCCAGTACGCCGGCCTGCACATGCTTGAGCGGGCCGAAGGGCAGGTCGGCTTGCACACTGGCGGCTTCGGTCTTGACCGGCTCGGGGGCTGCGGTTTGTGCCTGGGCGAAGGCGCCGAATTGCAGCAGCGCGGTGGCTAGAATCGACAGGCCCAGCAGGCGACGACGGTTTTTTCCGGTGGTGACGCTGGCGAGTGGTGCGTGCTTCATGGCAAGTCTCCTTGTGATCGGCGAAGGCCGGGTTCTGGCTGAACCCTTCGAATCTGGAGTCCATTAAAGGCGGGTCACGTATCTGCGCTGTTTCCGTTTTCGCTCGCTGATGCGCGGGCATGTATCCCGGCGGCGTTCGTACACACTGCGATACAAACCTGCGGCCAACAAAAAGCCCCGAATGTTCGGGGCTCTTGCTTGCCTTGGGTTTTCAGGCCTGAGTAACCTGCTTGGGCCCGGCCAATGCCCAGGCGATCAGCCCGAACAGCGGCACAAACACGATCAATACGATCCAGACGCCTTTGTTGCTGGCTTTCCCCTCACTCTTGCGCACCCGGTTGATCGCCCACAATTCAATGAGCAAAAGAACGACGGCCAGTACGATCCACGTGGTTTCAATTTGCATGAGCTACCTCCTGATGGTCTTTGGCTTAGGCGGGCCGTGACACTCAGGGTTCATTAAATTTGCTGGATGGCCTGCCTGGCTCCCGTGCACAAATGTTCTAAACCCATCGGCAAAGTCGCGGTAACGTAGGCGTCCTAAACGACCCACACTGCCTTCGGAGCCTTGCGTGGACAAACGCAACTGGATCGAGCTGTCTCAGGATGCCGACACCGGGATCGAGTCGATTCGCGCCCATTTCCAGGGCCATGCCTATGATCCGCACTGGCACGACAGTTTTCTGGTGGGCGTCACCGAGCAGGGCGTGCAGCAGTTTCATTGCCGGCGCGTGCGTCATCTGAGTACGCCGGGCAAGATTTTCATGCTGGAACCGGGGGAGATCCACGACGGGCACGCGCCGACGCAGGAGGGTTTCACCTATTCCATGCTTTACCTCGACCCGCACTGGCTGGAGCGCGAATTGCGCGTGCTGTTCGAGCATGCGCCGGACAACAGCCAGCTCGGGTTCACCGTTACCCTGAGCCAGGATCCGCGCCTGTCCACGGCCATCAATCAGGCCTTCAACGCCCTGCATCAAGGCGACTTGCGCATCGTGCGCCAGACCGCCATCGACACCTTGCTCGGTGCGCTGACATCCCACCTCGACTGGCGCAAGCGCCAGCCGTTCGATCCGCGGCTGCCCTGGGTGGCCCAGGTGGCGCGGGACTATCTGCATGCGCACGCCTTCGAGGACATCGGGCTGGACGATGTGGCCCAAGCCTGCGGGATTGATCGCTTTCGCCTGACCCGAGCGTTCAAGGCCGCTTTCGGGCTGGCGCCCCATGCCTATTTGATCCAGCTGCGGCTGGCCCGCGCCCGCCAATTGCTGGCGCGTGGTGAAACACCCGCCACCGTCGCCAGCGCCCTCGGTTTTGCCGATCAGAGCCATCTCGGGCGCTGGTTCCGCCGTGCCTATCACCTGACGCCGGCGGATTACCGCAAGCGCTGCTCAAACCTTCCAGACTGAACCCCGCGTAACCGCGACCATGGCCTCCTGTTTTGATTCGGGAGTCCTGTCATGGAATCGTTGCTGCCTTTTCTGCTGTTTTCCTTCGTTGCCTCGATCACCCCGGGGCCGACCAATATTCTGGTGATGAGCCACAGCTCGCGACGTGGCCTGACGGCGACACTGCCGATCATTTTTGGTGCGTGTGTGTCGGCGGCGCTGGTGGTGTTGGTGGTCGGGCTCGGCGTGGGGGAAACCTTGCTGCGCTATCCCCGTGTGCAGCAGGCCATGGCCTGGGCCGGCGTGTTGTGGTTGAGCTGGCTGGCGTGGCAGATCTTTCGCAGCACGCCGCCGTCGTTGGAGTCCTCGACGTCGAATGATGACGGCTTCAACGTGTTCGGCGCCGCCGGCCTGCAATTGATCAACCCCAAGGTGTGGATGATGGCCGTCGCGGTGGTGAGTGTGTTTGGCGGCAACGGCGACGAGAGTGCGCGGATGCTGCTGTTGGCCTTCTTGTTTCTGTTGATCTGCCTGCCGTGCATGACGGCGTGGGCACTGCTGGGTGTGGGCAGCGCGCGGTTCTTTGGCTCGCCACGGGCATTGCGGCGCATGAATGCCGGGCTGGCGTTTTTGTTGTTGGTGTCGGCTTGGTTGACGGTGTTGGTCTAGCAGGGCCGATCATGGCCACTGTCACAGCCCTCTTGAATTCAACGCGTTATCCGACACAATCGCGTCCTGGTCCGGCCGGAGGGAGAGGGATCGATCAAAGTGATCTGGTCGCAGACATTTGAATTCCCCGGCGTATCCCCCCAGAATCGCGCCCCGATCCGGCCACCAGTGCCGGGCGTTCAGAGTGAAAGGGGTTGCGGTTGAACGAACAGACATTGTCCATGCGACTGGAGCGGGTGGCGGCGCACGTGCCTGCCGGTGCGCGGCTGGCCGATATCGGCTCGGATCACGGTTACCTGCCGGTGGCCCTGATGCGCCGTGGCGCGATCGCGGCGGCGGTGGCGGGCGAGATGGCCGAGACGCCGTTCCGTTCGGCGCAACGCACCGTGCGCGAAAACGATCTTGAGCAGCAGATCACCGTGCGCCTGGCCAATGGCTTGATGGCCGTCGAACCGGCAGACGGGGTTACGGCAATTACCGTGTGTGGCATGGGCGGCGAGACCATCCGCGACATCCTCGAAGCCGGCAAGGTGCGCCTCAGCGGCCGCGAGCGCCTGATCCTGCAACCCAACGGCGGCGAACAAGCGCTGCGCCAATGGCTGATGGACAACGACTACCGAATCCTCTGCGAAGAAGTGCTGCGGGAGAACCGCTTCGACTACGAGATCATCGTGGCCGAGCGGGACGGGCCAGTGGCGTATACCGCCGAGGAACTGTATTTCGGCCCGCTGCAATTGCAGGCGCGCAGTCCGGCGTTTGTCACAAAGTGGCAGCATCGGCTGCGGCACAAGCAGCAGACCCTGGCTCATTTTGGGCGGGCACGGCATGGCGTTTGCGAGCGCAAGGTGCAGGATCTGACGCAGCAAGTGCGCTGGATCACTGACGTGCTGGGGTGAAGCACGCCCAACGCTGATATCATCCAACAACTTTCAAGCAGGCCAAAAAACACCATGAACCGTCAGAAAAAACTGCAACAGCTCTTCAAGGAAAAATCCAGAAAGGCCAATGCCAAACTGGCCCCCAAGAGCAACAAGCCGAAGTACATCAGTAAGGCGGATCGACTGAAAATGGCGGTGGAAGCGGCTCCAGAGTCGATTGAAACCCCTGAGGCCTGATCAGGCAGGCGCGCAGCGATACAGACTCCATCAGGTTTTTCCTCAGGTACTCGACGGCTTTGCCAGTTCAATCCCCGCCGCCCCCAGCCGCTTGAGTATTTCGAACAACAGATCACTCTTGGTCGTCCCGACGATCCTCGGGCTCGCCACATACCCGGTCACCGTCAACGTAATCCCGTCCGGCGTCAGCTTGCTGAAACGCACGAACGGCGCCGGTTTTTCGAGGATGGTTTCGTGTTCCTTGTAGGTGTCGAACAGCAGGTTCTGCACTTGTTCGGGGTCGATGTCCAGCGGGAACATCAGCTCCAGCGTCGCCACGCCCTGGGCGCTGCCGCCGAGGGTGACGTTGCGCAGGTTCTGCGAGATCAGTTGCGAGTTGGGCACGATCACGATCGAGCGATCGCTGAGCTGGATCTCGGTGGCGCGCACGTTGATCCGGCGAATGTCGCCCTCGACGCCGCTGATGCTGATCAGGTCGCCGACCTTGACCGGGCGTTCAGTGAGCAGGATCAGCCCGGAGACGAAGTTCTTCACAATCTCCTGCAAACCGAAGCCGATGCCCACCGACAGGGCGCTGACGATCCACGCCAGGTTGGTCCATTGCACCCCCAGCGATGACAGGGTCAGCAGGATCACCACCGCATAACCAATGTTGGAAAACAGCGTGCTGAGCGAGGCGCACATGCCCGGATCCATGTCGGTCTTGGGCAGGAACTCGTTGTCGAGCCAGCGGCGCAGGGCGCGGATCAGGTAGATGCCGATCAGCAGCGCCAGCATGGCGTTGAGCAAGTGGCCGGGGACGATGTTCAGTTTGCGCAGGCCCGCGCCGCCGAGGATCGTGCCGATGTTGGTTGCCAGTTGGCCAAGGGTGGTGCCGATCCCGCCGACGAACAGAGTGATGACCGCCAGCAGCAACAGCGCGGCCCGACCGAATCCGGCCAGCAGGGTTGAAGCTTGTTCGAGGCGTCGGTCGCCGACGCCCAGCAACTGTTTCAGCGCCTTGCCGCTGGAATGGCGGGGCGAGAAGCAGTACTCGCAGCTGTCCTTGAGCAACTGCATCAGCAGGTAAAACCCGGAAAACACGATAAACGCCCACACCAGCTCGTAGGTGATGAACCGCGCCAGCGACACATACCCTGTCAGCAGGGTGCCGAACGACAGCACCATGGCCAGGGTGGCCACGGTGTAGACCACCCCGGCGAAGGTGTTGCCCGCCACTTGGGTGTCACCGGCTGCGGCCAGTGTTTTGCGCACCCTGCCGACGCGCATCAGCAGCGTGGTGATGATACCCAGCACCACCAGTGCAATGATGCCTCTGCCTGCGAGCACGATCTGACTGCTCATGCCGGCGGCATTGCTGACTTGCACCGCCGTCACCAGCACCAGCAGCGCCGCGGCGAGGATCCGCGCAAAGGGCTGCAGCGCGTTTGCCACCTCGTCGGCCACCGCGGGCAACCGCCACGACGGGTGCTCGGTGGACAGCAAGGCGCGGCTGAGCCCTGTGATCAGCACGCAGGCGTAAACGACCTTCTCGAACTCATCGGAAAACGTCGCCAGCATCGGTGGCAACGGTACGTGACGGGTGCAGGCATAGAACAGCAATTGCAGGGCGATGGCGGTGGTCGCCAGTGTCGCCAATGCCGAGGCGAACGCCAGCGAACTGCGGCGCAGTCGACCCTCCGGCATGCGATGGATGCACACCCACGCCAGCCAGCGGTCGGCCAGCCGCCGGCCCAGTGTCCAGACAACAAAGGCCAGCACCACCAGCAGGGCAGTGTAAAAGCGCTGGCCCGGTCGCCAGGCTTCGGCGCCGGTCTGTTGCACCTGTTCAACGAAAAAGCGCAGGCGCTGGCGGTCGTCCGCCGACGGATTGACAAGGGGAGCCCAGAAACCGGGATTCAGAATGCTGTGGGTGCTGAGGGTCAGTTCGCTTTCGAGCAACGTGCGGCGGATGCCGGTGATCTGGGTGATCAGATCCGTGGCGCTCTGCTTGAGGGTGGCGAGGTTCTTCAGCGCTGTATCGACTTTGGTTTTGTGCTCGATCAACGTCGCCCGTTGCGCCGCGATATCGGCTTGTTCGGCGGCGACCGCGTCGACCGGTGCGGCCCCGAGCACGCCCAGTTGCACGGTCAATTGCGCCTGCTGCGGCAACAGCGATGCCGACAGCCGATCAATGTCCAGAATGAACGCCTGCACTCGATCCTGCGGGCCTTCGAGCTGGTTGTAATTGTTGGCGGACGAGATCTGCTGCTTGAGGCCGTCGAGGCGCAGTTGCAGGGCTTGCAGATCGCTTTGCGTGACACCGGGGAGCGGGGCGCCGACATCGGGCGTGCCGGGCAGGTCGGCGGCCGATACCGCCACGAACCCTGAGCCGAGCAGGATCAAAGCGACGAACATCAATGACGTCAATGCCTTACGCATGGGGCTGGGCGGTTCCGGTTGATCACACAAACATTGAGGTTAGGTGATCGGGCGCCTGTTGCATCATTTTCTGCTGCTAATCCTGGCTTAATGCGTGTCCGGTGAGATCGCCGGGCAGCCGATTGTAGGCGCCCGTTTTCACGACTAGACTCCCGGCCATGAAACGCTATCTGCGGTTTTGTCTCGTTTTTCTGCTCAGCCTGGCGCTTCCCCTCAGCGGGATGGCGGGTGTGCAGGCGCCGACGGAACCCTGCCCGATGCAATCGATGGGCATGGCGATGATGGACGGCATGAACATGGATTGCTGCCAGGACATGAAAAGTCCTGTCGACCACGGTTCCCCCTGCAAGCCCGGCCAGGAGTGCAAGACCGGCGGCCTGCTGCAAGTCGCGACTCTCAAGCCGTCCGTCGCTGTGTTCAGGCCTGTGACGCATTCGTTCTTCAATGATTCCCTGCCCGTGACGGCCCCGTCCGGGGTCTGGCGACCGCCCCGCAGCTGATGCCTGTCTCCCCTTGAAGCTCATTCCGCCCAGGCGGAGTGATTTGGCTGTGCGCGTGTTTTCACCGCGTGCAGTGGACGATCACAGGAATCGTAAACATGACATACAAGTGCAATTGCACGGGTTGGCCTCTGGTGGCCGGCCTTGCGGCAAGCGTGCTCGCATGGCCGGGATTCGCTGCCGCGCTGACGCTCGATGAAGCGCTGCGGCTGGCGGAAAACAACGCGCCGTCGCTGACCGCACAGGATCAGAAAATCCAGGCCGCCAGCAGCGCAGCCATTCCGGCGGGCGAGTTGCCCGATCCCAAGCTGGTGCTCGGTTTGCAGAACTACCCGGTGGGCGGTCCGGATCGCTGGAGCGTCGATCAGGACTTCATGACCATGCAGATGGTCGGTTATCGGCAGGACATGCCCAACGCAGACAAGCGCAAGGCGCGCATCGAGGTTGCCGACGCCGCCATTGAACGCGCGGCGGCCGAACGCCGCGTCGAACGTTTGAAAGTACGTCAGGCGACAGCGATGGCCTGGATCAGCGGCTATTCGGTCGAGCGCAAAGAGGCGTTGTTCCAGGATTTGTTCAAGGAAAACCGCCTGCTGAGCGAGACCGTCCGGGCGCAGATCGCCGGTGGCCGTGCGCAACCTGCCGATGCGGTGACGCCAAAGCAGGAAGCGGCCCGACTCGCCGAGCAACAGGACAATCTGGCCCTCGAACGTACCCAGGCGCGAGCCGCGCTCAAACGCTGGATCGGCACCGCCGCCAACGACAAGCCCGAAGGCGGTTTGCCCGTGTGGCCGGTCGATGCTTCGATCTTCAATCATCACCTGCAACGCCACCCCGAACTGGCCGCCTTCGCCCCCATGACCCGCGAAGCCCAGGCCAGGGTGCAAGAGGCGGTGTCCGAGAAAAAGTCCGACTGGAGCTGGGAGGTGGATTACCAGCATCGGGGCCGCGAGTTTGGCGACATGGTCAGCGTGCAGTTTTCCTGGGATCTGCCGTTGTTTCCCGAGACGCGGCAGAACCCGAAAATCGCTGCCAGACAGGCCGAAGTCAGCCAACTGCAAGCCGAGCGCGAGGCCCTGTCCCGCGAATACACCGAACAACTGGAAAACCAGTTGGCCGACTATCAGCGCCTCGATCGGGCCGTGCGCCGCACCGAGGAAAGCCTGGTGCCGCTGGCCAGAGAGAAAGTCGATCTGAGCCTGGCCAGTTATCGCGCCGGGCAGGGCGATTTGAACGCGGTGGTCAGCGCCCGCCGTGAACTCATCGAGGCCCGCCTTAAACAGATCGACATGGAAGAACAGCGCGCGCTGACCGCTGCGCGTCTTCATTTCGCTTATGGGGAGACCAGCCTGTGAACCTTAAACAATGGAACGGCGTGTGGCTGGCCGGCCTCGCGTTGGCGGTGGGCGTGGGTGGCGGTTACGGATTGGCCTATCAGCGAATGAATGGAGTAACGGCTTCAGCCCCTGCGCCGAGCACTGAGCCCAAGGCCTTGTACTGGTATGACCCGATGTTCCCGCAGCAGAAGTTCGACAAACCGGGTAAGTCACCCTTCATGGACATGCAACTGGTGCCACGATACGCCAGCGGCGGGGAGGGCAGTGCCACCGTCAGCATTGATCCGGGGCTGAGTCAGAATCTGGGGCTGCGTGTGGCGCCGGTCAGTCGCGGCGCCTTCACGTCGAGCCTCGATGTGAGCGGTGTGCTGGCGTTCAACGAGCGCGATGTAGCGGTGATCCAGGCGCGTACCAACGGGTTTGTCGAGCGGGTCTACGCCCGTGCGCCGGGGGATGTGCTCACGGCGGGTGCGGCATTGGCAGACATTCTCGTGCCGGAATGGACGGCGGCCCAGAGCGAGTTTCTGGCGCTCAAGCGCAGCGGCGATGCCGATCTCATCGCGGCGGCGCGCCAGCGGTTGCGACTGACCGGGATGCCAGCAAGCCTGATCGCTCAGGTCGAGCGCAGCGGCAAGGTGCAGTCCGAACTCACGGTCACCAGCCCTTTGGGCGGTGTACTGCAAGAGCTCAACGTGCGGGCGGGCATGACCGTGGCGACCGGTGAAACCCTGGCACGGGTCAATGGGCTGAACAGTGTCTGGCTCGCTGTGGCGGTGCCGGAATCGGAGACTGGTTCGGTTGCCGTGGGACAGGCCGTCGAAGCGCATCTGCCGGCTTTTCCCGGCACAGTGTTTAACGGCACCGTCAGCGCGATTCTGCCGGACACCAGCCCGGACAGCCGCACTCTGCGCGTGCGGGTCGAGCTGTCCAATGCCAATGGCCGATTGCGGCCGGGGATGACGGCGCAAGTGCGGCTGAACCGGTCGACCGGACAGAATCATTTGTGGGTGCCGAGCGAAGCAGTCATTCGCACCGGCAAGCGTGCCCTGGTCATGCTCGCCGAAGAAGCGGGGCACTATCGCCCGGTGGAGGTGCGGCTCGGCCGGGAAAGCGACGGCAAAACGGTGATCCTCGATGGCCTGACTGAAGGGCAGAGCGTCGTGACGTCGGGACAGTTCCTGCTCGATTCCGAGGCCAGTCTCAAGGGCATCGTCGCCGAGCCGCTTGAAGCGGGCGGGAACGTTTCGGGGAGCCAGCCATGATCGCCGCGCTGATTCGCTGGTCCGTCGCCAATCGTTTTCTGGTGCTGCTGGCGACACTGTTTGTCACGGCCTGGGGTGTGTGGTCGGTACAGAGCACGCCGATCGATGCGCTGCCGGACCTGTCCGATGTGCAGGTGATTATCCGCACGCCGTACCCCGGACAGGCACCGCAGATTGTCGAGAACCAGGTGACCTATCCGCTGACCACCACCATGCTCTCGGTGCCGGGGGCAAAAACCGTACGCGGTTATTCGTTCTTCGGTGACAGCTTCGTGTATGTGCTGTTCGAGGACGGCACCGATCAATACTGGGCGCGCTCGCGGGTGCTGGAGTACCTGAGCCAGATCCAGAGTCGCCTGCCGGCCGGTGCCAAACCGGCGTTGGGCCCGGATGCCACCGGCGTTGGCTGGATCTATCAGTACGCATTGGTGGATCGCAGTGGCGGGCATGATCTGGCGCAGCTTCGGGCGTTGCAGGACTGGTTTCTCAAGTTCGAACTCAAGACTCTGCCCAACGTCGCCGAGGTCGCCACTGTCGGCGGCATGGTCAAGCAGTATCAGGTGCAGCCCGATCCGGTGCGGCTGGCCAGCCTCGGCATCACCCTGGCGCAAGTACGCGAAGCCATCGGCAAGGCCAATCAGGAAACCGGTGGCGCTGTGCTGGAAATGGCCGAAACCGAATTCATCGTGCGCGCTTCCGGCTACCTGAAGACGCTTGATGACTTTCGGGCGATCCCGTTAAAACTCAGCGTGGGTGGCGTGCCGGTGACCCTGGGCGATGTCGCAACGATTCAGATCGGGCCGGAAATGCGTCGGGGCATCACTGAGCTGGATGGCCAGGGCGAAACCGTCGGCGGCGTGGTGATCCTGCGCAGCGGCAAGAACGCCCGCGAGACCATTGCGGCGGTCAAGTCCAAACTCGATGACATGAAAAGCAGCCTGCCGCCCGGCGTGGAGATCGTCACCACCTACGATCGCAGCAAACTGATCGATCGCGCCGTGGAAAACCTCAGCCACAAACTGCTCGAAGAGTTCATCGTCGTCGCGCTGGTGTGCGGGATCTTCCTCTGGCATTTGCGCTCTTCGCTGGTGGCGATCATCTCGTTGCCGGTGGGCGTGCTGATCGCCTTCATCGTGATGCGATATCAGGGGCTGAACGCCAACATCATGTCGTTGGGCGGGATCGCCATCGCCATTGGTGCGATGGTCGATGCGGCGGTGGTGATGATCGAGAACGCCCACAAGAAAATCGAGGCGTGGCACGCGGCCCATCCGGGGCAGGTGCTCAAGGGCGAGCGTCATTGGCAGGTGATGACCGACGCGGCGGCGGAAGTGGGGCCGGCACTGTTTTTCTGTTTGCTGATCATCACGCTGTCGTTCATTCCGGTGTTTACCTTGCAGGCCCAGGAAGGGCGGCTGTTCGGCCCGCTGGCCTTCACCAAGACCTATGCCATGGCGGCGGCAGCGGGGCTGTCGGTCACGCTGGTACCGGTGCTGATGGGCTACTGGATTCGCGGGCGGATTCCGGATGAGCGCCACAACCCGCTGAACCGCTGGCTGATCCGGATCTATCAGCCGGCGCTCGATAGAGTGTTGCGCCGGCCGAAATTCACCTTGCTGGCGGCATTGCTGGTGTTTTTCAGCGCGGCCTGGCCGATTGCGCGGCTCGGTGGCGAATTCCTCCCGCCGCTGGACGAGGGCGATCTGCTGTACATGCCTTCGGCCTTGCCGGGATTGTCAGCGCAAAAAGCCGCGCAACTGTTGCAGCAGACCGACCGCCTGATCAAAACCGTGCCCGAGGTCGAGCACGTGTTCGGCAAGGCTGGCCGCGCAGAAACCGCCACCGACCCGGCACCGCTGGAGATGTTCGAGACCACTATCCAATTCAAGCCCCACGATCAATGGCGTCCGGGCATGACTCCGGAAAAACTCGTGGAAGAACTGGATCGCGTGGTGCGCGTGCCGGGCCTGACCAACATCTGGATTCCACCGATCCGCAACCGCATCGACATGCTTGCCACCGGGATCAAAAGCCCCATCGGCGTGAAAGTCGCCGGCAACAATCTGGCCCAGATCGACGCCGCGACCCAGGCTGTCGAGCGGGTGGCCAAAAGTGTGCCCGGTGTCAGTTCGGCACTGGCGGAGCGCCTGACCGGTGGTCGCTACATCGATGTGGATATCGACCGCAACGTCGCCGGCCGCTACGGGCTGAACATCAGCGATGTGCAGTCCATCGTGGCCGGTGCCATTGGCGGGGAAAATGTCGGGGAAACCATCGAGGGGCTGGCGCGGTTTCCGATCAATATCCGTTACCCGCGAGCGTGGCGTGATTCGCCCGGCGCCCTGGAGCAACTGCCGATCTACACGCCTTCGGGCAGCCAAGTCACCCTCGGCATGCTGGCGAAGATCAAGGTCACGGACGGCCCGCCGATGCTCAAGAGCGAAAATGCCCGGCCGTCCGGCTGGGTGTACATCGATGTGCGCGGACGGGACATCGCTTCAGTGGTGGCCGATCTGCGTCGCGCCGTCAGCGAGCAGGTGAAATTGCAGCCCGGTATGAGCCTGAGCTATTCGGGGCAATTCGAGTTTCTGGAACGGGCCAACGCGCGGCTGAAACTGGTCGTGCCGGCCACGCTGCTGATTATCTTCGTGCTGCTCTATCTGACGTTCGCTCGCGTCGATGAAGCGCTGCTGATCATGGCCACGTTGCCCTTCGCATTGAGCGGCGGTGCGTGGTTCCTGTATCTGCTGGGCTACAACCTGTCGGTCGCCACCGGGGTGGGGTTTATTGCGCTGGCCGGGGTTTCGGCCGAGTTCGGCGTCATCATGCTGCTCTACCTGAAAAACGCCTGGGCCGAGCGCGAAGGCCTCGGCGACCACTCCGAGCGCGGGCTGGTCGCGGCGATTCGCGAAGGCGCCGTGCAACGCGTGCGTCCCAAGGCGATGACCGTAGCCGTGATTATTGCCGGCCTGTTGCCGATTTTGCTGGCCAGTGGCACCGGCAGTGAAGTCATGAGCCGTATTGCCGCACCCATGGTAGGCGGCATGGTCACGGCGCCACTGTTGTCCCTGTTTGTCATTCCGGCGGCGTATCGCCTGATGCGCCGTCGACAGTTGCCCGTGGAAAACAAGTCACCTGAAAGCGACGCTGCTTCCATCCAGCCATAACCCGGTGACGAAAAAAAACGGTGCGAACGTTCGCACCGTTTTTTTTGTAGGGTTTGGTCATCAAATCGACCGCTGATTGACCCGCTGCATCAGTTCCTCCGCCGATTCCTTGCGCTCGGAATAACGATCCACCAGGTCCGGGCGATCACGCAGCAATAGCGTGAACTTCACCAACTCCTCCATCACATCCACCACCCGGTCGTACAGCGCCGAGGGTTTCATGCGGTTGCCTTCGTCGAATTCCAGCCAGGCCTTGGGCACCGACGACTGATTGGGGATGGTGAACATGCGCATCCAGCGGCCCAGCACGCGCAGTTGATTGACCACGTTGAACGACTGCGAACCGCCGCAGACCTGCATCACCGCCAGCGTTTTACCCTGGGTCGGACGCACCGCGCCGAGGGCCAGCGGCACCCAGTCGATCTGGGCCTTGAACACCGCCGACATCGCGCCGTGACGTTCCGGCGAGCACCAGACCTGGCCTTCCGACCATTGCATCAGCTCGAGCAGTTCCTGGACTTTCGGGTGATCGCCCGGCGCATCGTCCGGCAGCGGCAGGCCCGAAGGATTGAAGATTCGCGTTTCGGCACCGAAGTGCTCTAGCAACCGTGCGGCTTCTTCCACCAGCAAGCGGCTGAAGGAGCGCGGGCGGGTCGAGCCGTACAGCAACAGGATGCGCGGCTTGTGCGCGCCTTCGTCACGGGTGGTTGTTTGAACCAGTGAAGGATCGAGGTTGGGCAGGTCGGTCATGTCGGCTCCGGTTACAGCGTGCTGATGCGGTCGAGCTCGCGCTTGAGGGCATCACGGTCAAGTTGGGCGAAGGGCAGGGCAAGGAAGGCCCGGCAGCGGGTTTCGATTTGGGCGAGGGTGGCGCTGAAGGCGGCATCAATGGTGCGTTCATCGCCGACCACATCCGACGGATCTTCCAGCCCCCAATGGGCTTTCAGGGCCGGGCCGAAGTACACCGGGCAGGCTTCACCGGCGGCCTTGTCGCACACGGTGATGACGATGTCCGGCGGGTTGTCCTCGAAGGCCTCGTTGCCCTTGCTGCTCAACCCGGCGATGGAAATGCCGGCTGCCTGCAACGTGGTCAGGCTGCGCGGCAGCACCTGGCCCTTGGGGAAACTGCCGGCACTGACTGCTTCGAAACCGGGTGGCGCCAGGTGATTGAACATCGCCTCCGACAGAATGCTGCGGCAGCTGTTGGCGGTGCACATGAAAAGAACGCGCATGGTGAATCCTCAGCAACAGGTAGATGTATTGAGCGGGCGATCGCCCATGACCGCCAGCCGCGCGCTGTTCTCTTCCAGCCAGGCGGTGTTGGCGGCGAGCGTGGTTTCAAGCAGCGTGCGGATCCATGCCGGCAGGTCAGGGTTGAGCCGGTAATAAACCCATTGGCCCTGACGGCGATCCAGCAAAAGACCGCAGGTGCGCAATTGCGCGAGATGGCGGGAGATTTTCGGCTGACTGTCGTCCAGCGCACAGACCAGCTCGCAGACACACAACTCACCCTCACGGGTGATCAGCAGCGTGGCCCGGGCGCGGGTTTCGTCGGCGAGGCATTTGAAAACGGAAGCGGGGGTGAGCATGACGAGGTCTTCAGTACATATGGTTGTCCGAATATACGGATATCCATATGTAACGGGCAAGCCTTCTGTTTGATGTCTTTTGCGCGAGTGGTGTCAGAGAGGATCAAGCAAGGTAATGGGCCTGCTTGTCATGCAGTGGGCGAGCAGTGGCGAGCGTCCGTTTGACTGCTGCCAGTTCCGAATCGGCCAGACGCGTGCCGCCCAGTTTGCAGAAAACACCGCCCGGATCGATGTGCAACGAAAACAGGCCGATGATCTCGTTCCCGATGACTTTGACGATCAACTCCATGAACGCTTCATGCGGTGTGAGGGCGTTCAGATAGGTGAACTCCTCAACGGTAGCGCTGCCAGCCCAATTAATTTCATCCCAGGCCAGACGATCCAGGTGTACGAAGCTTTGCTGCCCCTGCAAATCCTCCGCAAGCGCTCGCAATACACTCACAAACTGCTCGCTGTTCAGGATTTCGAGTTCGTATCGATCACTACCTGAGGGAGCAATGCCGACGACTCTGGCAGTCAGGAGATAGCTCTGAGTAATCTCAGATGGCTGCTCATCCCAGCCATTCAGATCGGAAATGGGCGGGCACCAAATGACCTGGAGGGTTTCACCAACGGTGATTGGCTCGTGGTTGTGAAATTGGGCCAGTGCGCGCTGACCGACACTTGGCACGAGATCTTTCAGGTCAAGAATCGGGGCGCTGTAATCGATACCGGAGTCTTTTGACCAGAACATCGGGAAACAGATCTTCATGGATTGATAGTGATCCTTCAGGCCTTTAGCGCTTGCTGAACGCCAACCGCGCAGCAAACAACACGAAAATCATCCCGGTGGTGCGATCCATCCAGCGAATCACCTTCTGGCGCCGAAGGAACCCGGACAACGGCTGCGTCGCGCCAATCAACACCAGCGACCAGATAAGCCCGAGCACCACATGAATGCTCACCAGCCCGAACGTCCACGGCACCAGCGGCTGACCTTGCGGAATGAACTGCGGCAGAAACGACACGTAGAAAATCCCGATCTTCGGATTCAGCACATTCCCCAGCATGCCCTTGAAAAACCAGTTCGCCCCCGGCTTGCCGTCGGCCTCGGCCGGTGCCAGCGAGCGGCGAGGGCGCAGCAGCATATTCAACCCCAGCCACGCCAGATATCCCGCGCCGCAATACTTCAACAGGTTGTAGGCCAGCTCCGACAGCGCAATCAACGCCCCCAACCCAAACGCCACCGCCGCGCCCCACAACAGACAACCGGCATTGATCCCCAACGCTGCACGCAAGGCCTGTTGCTTGCCTTCGACGGTGGCGGTGCGCAGGACCAGCGCGGTGTCGAGACCGGGCGTCAGGGTCAACAGCGTGGCGGCGAGGGTGAAGGCGAGGAGGTTGTCGGCGATGGACATGGCGCGTGGGTTCCCGGTACTGGATGGGGAACGGTA
The DNA here is from genome assembly GCF_046487845.1 of Pseudomonas sp. PHC1. NCBI lineage: Bacteria > Pseudomonadati > Pseudomonadota > Gammaproteobacteria > Pseudomonadales > Pseudomonadaceae > Pseudomonas > Pseudomonas sp. PHC1. The sequence goes on along the minus strand of NZ_JBJXHJ010000008.1, from coordinate 80,066 downwards.
GCGGTTTCAGACGGGGGGATCCAGCAGGGAGATGAGGCGCGGCTCGATGCGGTCGGGTTGTATCTCGAGGATCGCCAGCGTGACCGGCAACTTGAATCGCCGAGGGCCGGCGCTGCCGGGGTTCACGTAGAGACGCTCACCGCGCCATTCGATGCGGGGTTTGTGGGAGTGGCCGGTGATGATGAGCTTGATGCCAGGATCGAGATCAGCGGGGATGTCGGCGATGTCGTGGACGAGGAGGGTTGGCCAGCCGTTGAGGGTGAAGGTCAGGAGGTCGGGGAGGTTGTCGGCCCACGGACTGTTGAGGTCGTTGTTGCCGCGCACGGCATGGACGGGGGCGATTTTCGCCAGTTGGGCCAGGATGTCCGGGTTGCCGATGTCGCCGGCGTGGATGATCTGGTCACAGCCCTGGAGCGCGGCGATGGCTTGGGGGCGGAGGAGGTTGTGGGTGTCGGAGATCAGGGCGGTTTTCATGGGGGGCTCTCCGTTGGTGGTTCGGGTGGGAGTGGCTGGTTTCGGCCGATTCTGTTGAAAAAGTCGGCCATGGTTTCCACGGTAGAAAAGTCCGCACTTGAGATTGAAATCTTTGCATTGAGCAGAGTACTCCGGGCTCAGATTTCGCGTAGCTGCGCGCAAAAAAGGCGTTTTCAGCGATCAGTATGCGGGCAGTCTGGAAGAACCGACTTTTTCAACAGAATCGGCCAAAAGCGGACGGTCACAGACGAATTGCCTTTACGTCAGGCATCCCCACATTGTGTTCGGAATTTAGAAAAGTCTTTCCCTGATTCGCTCCTGTTTGCAGAAAACCCTCGAACCTAAAGTAGGTCCTGCCAGCAACATCAGACTTACTTTAGGAAATCTCATTATGAAAACGACAATGATCATCGTCGCACTTCTGGGCTTCAGCTCTGTGGTAGCAGCGCAGGAAGGAACTGCAAGGATTCAGCCTGCCGAGCAATATAGCTACAGCACACACCTCGATGTCGCCAAGGTCATCTCCGAAGACCCGGTGCCGGATGTTTGCGCAGTGGTGCCGACGCACATGACCTACCAGGATTCGCAAGGCAAACAGCACGTACTGGCCTATAACGTCATGGGCCGTTGCAGCCAGGGATAACTCAGCTGTTCGACAATCATTGCGCCTCGAAGCGTTGTTTCATCGAGGCGCAAATACCTTTTTGCTCCGTGGCATTTCAATCGATCAGTTCTTTGGCCGTGGCGGCCAGTTGACTGCCAACCCGATCTTTCAACGTGTCGATAAAGCGGGTGATTTTTGCATCGACAAACTGCCGAGAGGTATAGACGGCATACACGTTGCGCTCATAGGTATGGTACTCAGGCAAAACCCGCACTAGCTTGCCGGAACGCAAATCGTCGACGGCTGTGAACCCGGCCAGCAAGCCAATCCCTGCTCCCTCTCGAATGGCATGTGCCATCGCATCCATATCGTTAACGCTGAAACTTGGCCCTGTCGGGACAAATGTCGCGTCCTCCGCCTTGCTCTTTAGCTGCCACTCATCCCGCACATAGTCGACGGTGCCCAACAGCAGACACTGATGATCACGCAGGTCTTCGGGCGTCTCCGGGGCCGCATGCCGCGCCAGATAGTCTGGCGACGCCACCAGCACACAATGGCTGACACCGATCTTTTGGCTGACATAGGCCGAATCGGGGAGCGCGCGGGCGATCAGGATCGAGACATCCAGTTGATCTTCCAACAGGTTAGGCATGCGTTGTGACAGCAATAAATCCACCGTCACTTCCGGGAACTGCTTGCGGTACTCCAGCACAGCCCCGGTGACCAGATGCCGGGCCAACCCAGGAACGCAATGCACCCGCAGTGTTCCTCGAGGTTCCAGGGCGGCATTGCTGGCTTCGGCTTCGGCACTCTCCAGATCAGCGAGAATTTTCGTGCAGCGCTCATAGAACCTTCGCCCGGCATCGGTGACCGACAGGCGTCGGGTCGAGCGTTGCAACAGGCGCGCGTCGAGTACGTTTTCCAGCGCAGAGACAGCACGCGATACGTTACCGACCGTTGAGTCCAGATGATTGGCCACGGCCGTGAAACTACCCATCTCGACAACCTTTATGTACACCGACATGTTCGACAGCTTATCCATCGCGACCTTCCTGTAGATCTGACGCTCACCCGTGATAACGCGCATTTTTTCCGGATGCTACACGTTCGGCCCGCGGCTCGATATTACCTCTGGCGACAACAATGATTCCCTCTGGCCCGTCTAAATCAATGGGCCCTCCTTCCATAGACTTGGTTGCACAGGACGCCTGAACAGGCACCGGGTTTTATCCGAATCTCCGACAACCAACTGAAGGGCACATTATGAAAACCTCCTACGACCCGCTTTATCTTTTCATCGGTGGCGAATGGATCAGTGCTGAAGGGCGCGATACTGCCGCCGTCGTTAACCCTGCTACCGGCCGGGAAATCGGACGCGTCCCACTCGCCACCGCAGGCGACCTTGATCACGCCTTGGAAGTAACTCGCCTGAGCTTCGAGCAATGGCGCCAGACCGTGCCTGACAAGCGCGCCAAGGTCCTCAAGCGTGCCGCCGACCTGATCCTCGACCGTGCACCGCAGATTGCCGCGCAGATGACCCTGGAGGAAGGCAAACCGCTGGGTGAAAGCCTGGATGAAGTGACCCGCGCGGCGGAGTATTTCGAATGGTTTGCCGAAAGCGCCCGGCGTATCGATGGCCGTGTGGTCCCGGCCAACCGTCCAGGCGTATTGCAACTGGTCAAACGCCAGGCCATCGGCCCAGTGGCCGCATTCACACCGTGGAATTTCCCGGCCATCACCCCGGCACGCAAGCTCTCGGCAGCGCTGGCCGCGGGTTGCAGCGTCATTCTCAAACCCGGTGAAGAAAGCCCTTCCACAGCGCTGGCCCTGGCGCGTGCACTCGACGATGCTGGATTACCCAAAGGTGTACTGCAAGTGGTCTTCGGCGTACCGGATCAAGTGTCCAGCCATCTGATCGCCTCGCCGATCATTCGCAAAGTCACCTTCACCGGGTCAGTGCCGATCGGGCGCCTGCTGTCTGCACGAGCTGCCGAAGGTGTGAAGCCCATCACCCTTGAACTGGGTGGGCACGGACCGGTGCTGGTCTTCGAAGATGCCGACATTGAAAAAGCTGCTATCGAAGGCGTCGCCAACCGCTTTCGCGGTACCGGGCAGGTGTGCATTTCATCCACTCGGTTTCTGATCCAGCGTGGTGCCTATCAAGCTTTTGTCGATCACTTTGTCGGTGCCACCCAAGCGCTGAAAATAGGTGACGGCCTGCATCCGGACACTCAGGTCGGCCCCCTGGCCAACCCAAGGCAATTGGCAAAGATGGAAGAACTGGTCGCCGATGCTGTCGAAAAAGGTGCACGGGTATTGGTCGGTGGCGAAGCCTTGTCAGGCGAAGGCTACTTCTTCCAACCCACGGTTCTGGCAGATGTGCCGATGAATGCCCGCGTCATGCACGAAGAACCCTTTGGCCCCATCGCCGTACTGATGCCGTTCGATGAACTGGCCGATGGCCTGCAAGAAGCCAACCGCCTGCCCTACGGACTCTCGGCTTACGCCTTCACCTCCAGCGCGCGCACGGCCATTGATGTCGCCGACGGATTGGAGGCCGGGATGATCGGCATCAACCAATACCGCATCGTCGCAACCGAGCTCCCGTTCGGCGGCATGAAAGAAAGCGGTCACGGCTCCGAAGGCGGCATTGAAGGCATCGAACACTATCTCACCCACAAATTCATCAGCCAGGTTTAAGGAACTCGTCCATGCCCAAGCTCAACTTCAGCAGTCCCCGGGAAGCTGCGCGCGCGTTCACGCCGAAGTTGTCGCAATTCGTCGACTCGACGCTTTATCCGCAGATCTGGAGTGACCCCGCGCTGTCCCCGCGCGACCGTAGCCTGATCACCGTGGCGGCATTGATTGCCGCTGGGCACTCGGAAGAGTTGCCTGCCCACTTGCGCCGGGCGGCTGGCAACGGTGTGACCCAAGACGAACTGGCGGCAGCGATCACGCACCTGGCTTTCTATGTGGGCTTCCCTGGCGCCATCACCGCATCGGCTGTCGCCAATGCCACGTTCAGCGAAACGGAGAACAACTGAATGAAAGCCATCAACATCAGAGAATTTGGTGCGCCAGACGTTCTGGAACTCGTCGAGTTCGCCAATCCTGAAGTGCGTCCTGACGACCTGCTGGTGCGTGTCTATGCCGCCGGGGTGAACCGTGCGGATCTGACTCACCGGACCGGCGGGTACGGCCATCCGAATTTCGGTGACTCGCTGATCATCGGCCTGGAAATCGCCGGCGAAGTGATCGGCAAAGGTAACGCGGTGACAGGGTTCGAGGTCGGAGATCGAGTCATGGGCGTGGTCGGCGGCGGTGCCTACGCCGAGCTGGCACGCATCGATTACCGCATGGCCATGCACATCCCCGCGCAGCTTGACTATGTACACGCGGCAGCCATTCCCGAGGTCTTCGTCACGGCCCATGAAGCAATGATGCATCTGGCTCGGCTCAAGGCTGGCGATTCGGTTTTGATTCACGCGGCCGCCGGCGGCGTCGGATCTGCTGCGGTGCAGCTGGCTTACGCCACCGGCGCCACGGTGTATGCGACAACCGAAGGCAGCAAGTTGGCGCGTGTAGAGCATTTGGGCGCTGACGTGGCGATCGATTACAAGACGCAGGACTTCGCTGAAGTGATCGCCGACAAAACCCAGGGGCGCGGCGTCGATGTCATCATCGACTTTATCGGCGAGCCCTACTTTGCCCGCAATATTGCGTCCCTTGCACGGGGCGGTCGCTTGGTTCAGGTGGGGATTCTCGCCGGTGGCGGGAACGTCACGGTGGCGCTGGAAGACATTCTTTACCGCCACTTGCAAATCATCGGTACGGTCATGAAGTCGCGCACGCAGCCGGAGAAGCACGACATGATCAAGCGTTTCCGCGAGCACTGGCTTGATCGATTCGAGGGTGCCGCAAGCCTTGAGCCGGTCGTCGATAGCACGTTTGCGCTATCGCGGGCTGCCGATGCGCATCGCCGGATGGAGTCTTCGGAGAACGTGGGCAAAATCATTTTGACGATGCGACCTGAAGACTTGCTTTAAGTATGGCCACATGAGGGATAGAGCTGAAAAATGGTGCCCTAAGTGGGCACCTTCAACGGGGGTGGGGAACACCTCTGAGCAGTGCGCTCTCAATAGGCTGATCACGACAACTCGACTAATCGTGACAGGTCATTGGCCGAAAATGGTCGTTCACAGGAGGCAGCTTTTGACCCCCGGCGGCCGCTTAAACTTAAACCTCATCGCGTAATGGACGGCAATTGGTATGCCGTGTCTGGATAAGCGCTCCGAAGGCAAAAATAGGGTGTACCATCAAAGCCTGTCCATCGGAAACCATTTAGCCATGTCCGCGCTAAGCGAAGAGAGCCGCCAGATTGTAGCTTCTCTGGCGCACCGGATTGGCGCCAACGCTGACATCGCAGCGATCGCGCAAGCGATTGTTTCAACCTTGCAGGGTATGGACGCCGCCCTCACGCCCATCATTGGTCACCAAGGCGGGGCTGCGCTCTATCGGCGCAGTCTCCTCCTGTGCACCTCCCGGAATCCGCGCCTGGCCGGTATCTATGATCAGGCACAGGTTGCGTTCGATCTGACTGCTCTCAAGCAGGCGCTACTTGAACAAAGCGAAGACGATGCGTTGTTCTTCGGTGAAGTGATGTTGACCACCTTCTATGAATTACTCACCACTCTGATCGGGCCCTCGCTCACCGCGAGGCTGCTTCGCGACGTGTGGGAGCCTCCTTTGAGCGACACCCCCTCGCAGGAAAAATCGCCATGAGCACCAAAGTGACTATCAACCGCCTGGCCACCGGCGTGCCAGGATTGGACGAGGTGCTGGGCGGTGGTTTGCCGGAGTTTTCGTTCAACCTCATTGCAGGCCCGCCCGGTTGCGGTAAGACCACCCTGGCCCATCAAATGATGTTTGCCCTGGCAACACCTGAGCGCCCCGCATTGTTCTTCACAGTACTGGGCGAGCCACCGCTCAAAATGCTGCGCTACCAGCAGCAATTCGACTTTTTCGACACTGAAGCGTTTAACCGCTCGATCCGCTACATCAACCTGGCTGACGACACGCTGGCCGGAGATCTGGACGAAGTGTTGCGCCGGATAGTCGATGAAGTAGAGGATCATTCACCGGCGCTGGTGTTTGTCGACTCGTTCCGTTCGGTGGTGCTGGCCAGCCAGACCCAAAACAACCCCAACAACAACCTGCCACAGTTCATTCAGCAACTGGGCATGCTGATGACCACCTGGCACGCGACGACTTTCCTGATTGGCGAGTACTTCACCGAAACTGAGACCAACCCGATTTTCACCGTGGCCGATGGCCTGATCTGGCTGCGTCAGAGTGTTCAGCGCAACTCTATGGTGCGCAAGATGGAAATCATGAAGATGCGTGGCCAGCCTACCTTGCCGGGGTTGCACACCTTCCGTATCGCCTCCTCGGGCATCAAGGTCTTCGCGCCGGCCGCATTCAACTCTGTTGAAGCGCCACTGGAGTTTCCGCTCCAGCGTCTGAAAATGGGCGTGCCGCAGCTCGACGAAATGCTGGGGGGCGGTCTGCCTCGAGGTTACTCATTGCTGGTGGCCGGGCCGTCGGGATCGGGCAAAAGCATTCTGGCAGCCACCTTCCTTGCCGAAGGCGCGCGCAATAGCGAAACCGGCGTGATCGCGGTGTTCGAACAACGGCCCAATCATTCGCAGAACGCGACCCTGGCAACGCTAATTCAGAGCGGCCAGGTCGGGCTGGTCGACAGCCGTGCCCCTGATTTGTCCATCGATGAAATCGTACACTTGTTGTTGGGCGAAATTACCCGATTGAACGCGACCCGCGTGGTCATCGACTCATTGTCGGGGTTCGAACTGGCACTGGCCCCAACCTTCCGCGAAGATTTCCGTGAATCCCTGTCGCGAATGGTCACGGCATTGACGAGCGTCGGCGTCAGCGTGCTTATGACCTCGGAGTTGGAAGATCGCTATACCGACCTGCGTTTCAGTCCTTACGGCACGGCATTTCTCACCGACGCCATCATCGTCCAGCGCTATATTGAAGTGGAGAGCCGTTTATTGCGCATCATGGCTGTCGTCAAAGTGCGTGCGAGTGCTCACTCCGATGAACTGCGTTTGTACCAGATTGACGATAACGGATTACAGATTGGCGAAATGCTGTCGGATCAGGAAGGCCTGCTCGGCGGACGACCTACCAGGCGTGTGGGCAAAGACGACGGGTGAACAAACCATCATGAATGAGGCCAATGGCAAGACCAAGCAGGCGCTAGTCACCGCCGCTAGAGAACTATTCCTGCTTGGCCAGAAAACTGTCGAGGCCCGCGCGGTGCTTGCGGCGCTTCATAGGGAACTAAACGACGCCAACACACAGATCGCCGATAACCTGCAGCTCGAACAACTGATCGAGGCCAATCAGCAATTGGTCCTGGCGATCCTTCTGGCCCAGTCCGATGCAGAAAAGCCAGAGCGCAAACAGCAAGAGCAGCGGCTGTACCTGGAAATGCGCGAAGCCAACGAGCAATTGGTGATCGCAGCGCTCAGCGCACAACACCTGCAGGCGGCTGCCGAACTCGCGCTGGAACAGCAACGCAAAGTCCTGACAATTGTAGCCCACGAGCTGCGCAACCCATTGACGCCCATCAGCATGATAGCCGGTCGTCTGGTACGCGTGCCCAGTGAGGAACTGCCGCGCATGCAGGAGCTGATCGAAGGTCAGGTGAAGCATATGTCCCGTTTGGTGGAGGATTTGCTCGACATCGCCCGTGCCAGCACTGGCAAGTTTCACCTCGATTGCAGCAATGTCGATATGACTCAGATCATCCATGACGCTATAGACATCTGCACACCCGTCATGATCGCTCACCAGTTGCAATTTAGCGCGGTACTGCCTGAACGCGCATTGATGGTGAAGGGTGACCCTATGCGCTTGACTCAAATTCTTGGCAACTTGCTGGGCAATGCTGCCAAGTACACCCCTGCGGGCGGTACCGTCAGCCTTTCGGTGACCGCCGAGGACGGAGTGATGAAGATAAACATCCGCGATACCGGCATTGGGATTACCGCCAAAGCGTTGCCGTTCATCTTTGAGCCTTTTGTGCAAGACGTCCATGCGGTGGGTTTTAACGGGGCGGGCCTGGGCATTGGTCTGACAGTGGTGCGAGAGCTGGTGGAAGCTCACGGTGGCACAGTTACCGGCCGCAGTGCTGGAGATGGCAACGGGAGCGAGTTTGTGGTGACTTTAACGTTGCTCAACTATTAACTTCTTAACACCATCTGGGGGGGCAGTGGACTTGCCCCTACAAAACCGGACACCAACTCCCTATTAAATTGATGCTGCCGCCAAGCGCCTGAACTCTCTCGGTGAGCGATAGTTCAAGGCGCTGTGCGGATGCTGCTCGTTGTAGTGTTCGAAGGCAATCGCCAGGTTACGCAGTGCCGTTTCGCGATCCGGCTTAGGCATGTGCGCCACGTAATCACGTTTGATCGTCTTCACAAAACTCTCGGCCATGCCGTTGCTCTGCGGGCTGCACACGGTGAAGCCATGAGTCTAGAACGAAGCGGGCTACCAACCCCGATCACTGTTTTTCAGTGACCCGGAAACGATAAAAACCGCGTCCCAGACGCACAAATGACCTGGACTGGCTCCATCCCCAAGCCGCCGGTCAGGCTCTCACGCAGGATGCCGAACCCGGCTGGCATCTCTGGAGGGCGGGCACTCGAGCGTCTGGACAGACTGGTCAGCGAGATTCAGGCCGAAGGTGGTTCTGCCAGTGCCTGCGCACTGGACGTTACGGATCTGCAATCGATGCACGCCTTCGTGGCATTCGCCAAGACGCAGCATGGCAAGGTCGATGTGATCATCAACAATGCGGGCGTGATGCCGTTGTCGCCGCTGGCCTCGTTGAAGGTCAACGAATGGAACCAGATGCTCGATGTCAACGTTCGCGGTGTACTGCACGGAATTGCCGCCGTCCTGCCGGACATGCAGGCGCAGGGTTTCGGTCAGGTCATCAATGTCTCGTCGATAGGTGGCCTCGCGGTTTCTCCCACCGCCGCGGTGTACTGCGCGACCAAATTCGCCGTCCGGGCTATCTCGGACGGTCTGCGCCAGGAAACGGACAAGATCCGGGTCACCGTGGTGTGCCCCGGAGTTGTTGAGTCCGAGTTGGCGGATACGATTTCCGATGAGGTGGCCCGCGAGGAAATGAAAGCCTTCCGCCGTGTGGCGCTCAATGCAGACGCCATTGCGCGAGCGCTCGCCTATGCCATCGAGCAGCCTGACGATGTGGATGTGAGTGAGATTGTGGTGCGTCCGACCGCCAGCCCGCACTGAGGAGTCCCTGGAGCAATCTCCTGTGGTTTGTGGCCCGTCCTGCCTGACCACAAAGTGGGCGTAGACCTCACAGCTCAATCGCCCAGGTCTGACTGACCAAATCCTTGCCGAAGCTGTGAATCGGCTCTTCCTCGACCAGCTCGAACCCCGCCCGCTGGTACAACCGGCGGGCATCCACCAGATTGCTGGTGGTCCACAGGATCATCTTTTTGTAGCCGACATCCCGGGCAAAACGCAGGCATTCCTCGACCAATCGATTGCCGATTCCCAAGCCCCGCGCACTGGCATCCACGTAGAGCATGCGCAGTTTCGCGGTGGTTTCGTCGTGGCGGATGACGAACACAGAACCCACCACCTTGCCGTCCTTTTCCGCGATCCAGCAGCGCTCGCCCGTGGGGTCGAATTCGCGCAGGTATTTGGCTACAACCTCGGCCGCCAGCGCTTCGAACTCTGAATTCCAGCCGTACTCACGGCTGTAAATCGCGGTCTGTTGATGCACCACCAGGCCCATGTCACCGGGTTGCGGATCGCGCAGCAGATAGGTCGTCGGCTGACTGCCCTCGAGCAGCGTCTGGATCTGCTTCATCGAGGCGATCAGTTGCAGTTGCTGCGGTTCGGCCAGGCGTTCGAGCAGGGTGATGACTTCTTGCCGCGAGGCTTGTTCCAGCGGGGCGAGGATTTCGCGGCCGAGGTCGGTGATGTGCAACTGACTGGCGCGGGCGTCGGTGGCGCAGGGGACTTTCTCGATCAGGCCCTTTTTGTCGAAACCGCTGATGAGCCGGCTCATGTAGCCCGCGTCGAGGCCGAGCATCTGGCGCAGGTCGGTGCTGGTCAGGTCACCGCCCGAGGCGAGTTCGTAGAGGATGCGCAACTCGGTCAGCGAGTAGTCGCTTTGCAGTAAGTGTTCCTGCAACACGCCGATCTGATGGGTGTAGAAACGGTTGAATTGCCGGACGATGTCGGCGCGGTCGGTGATCGTGGACATGGCGTGATGCTCATATACTTGCTTTAGGCAACTATATAGTTGCCTGAGGCAATCAAGTCAAATGAATGATTTCACGATCCCGAATGCAAAATCGGCCGGATCGAACCGCTCAGTCGTGTCCATTCGTATGTTTCTGAGGCTCACCGTTTCCAGATGCGTCGCGTAGAGCAACTCAGAAAAATAGGTAATCAGCAGGGTTCGGCGGCGTGCGCTGCTGGCGTTCAGGCTACCGGCGTGGATCAGATCGGCATCGAAGACCAGGATGTCGCCCGCGTTGCCTGTCAGTTGCACAGATCGGGATTCGTCAGTGAAATCGAATGGGGGCTCGCCCGGTGCAGGGCGATGGCTGCCGGGGACGATGCGGGTTGCACCGTTTTCCGGGCCGTAATCATCGAGGTACACCAGCGCGTTGACGGTGTCGCCGGGGCGTTGCGCCGACAGGTCGCGGTGCAACTGCTGGTGGCCGCCACCGGCAAGCGGTTCGCGGCCCTCGACCTGAGAGAGGAAGAAGCGTTCGCCGATCAACTCGCCCACCGCCGCCAGCAAGGGTGGCAGTCGGCACACGGCTTGAACGGTCGGGTCAGTGTCCAGTTGCGAATGACGCCAGTCGATGCCGCGGGGCACGGGCCATTCGCCGGAGGGTTTCACGCCTGCGTCGAAGACAGCGCGCAGAGTGTTCAGCCATGCCGGCGCAATTGCCTGGCGCAGCAGCACGTAGCCGTTTTGGTGGGGATGTTCACGGTCCGTCATGATCGGTCGATTTCCGTGTCGCCATTATCGAAGGAAGATTACTGGCCTCGGCACAAACATAAACCGCGATTAGAGCGCCGTCTCTCATCGGTGAACAAAAACTGACTAGAATCCACACACACCCATTCATTCAAGGAACGACCCATGTCCGGTTTACGCACGTTGATTGCGACCACGACCTGTATTGCGCTGCTGAGCAGTCCGGTGACCGCGCTGGCCGACCCTGGCAACGGAAAGGGGCAGGGCAAAGGCAATCCGCATAACAGCCAGGATCATGGCAATCAGGGGAAAAAAGGCGGGGGCGGTTATCAGGGGCATGGCCCGAGTATCGATCGCGGCGGGGTGATCGGGATCGTGGAAGACTATCGTGGCTACTGGACCCCGGGCCCGGCGTTGCCGCCCGGCATCCAGAAGAACCTGGCCCGAGGCAAACCGCTGCCGCCCGGGATTGCGAAGAAGCTCGATGGTCGACTGGTGGGCAGACTGCCGCACTACGACGGCTATGAATGGCAGCAGGTCGGTACCGATCTGATTCTGGTCGCGCTGGCCACCGGGCTGATTTATGAAGTGCTGAATGGCGCCTTCGATTGAGTCATCCGCGCACCGGGCGACTCGATGAACTGATCATTTGAAGGCGCTGCGCAGTTCCTCAATCACCTCTTCAACAGAGCACCCCTGAATCGCCGGCGGTGTGGGGTTCTCGGCAAATTCTCGCCAAACGAACAGCGTCAGTTCTGCGCCATCGGTTGATGGCAAGGGATTCTCGGCGTAGGCGAAAGACTCGAGCAGGCGATAGCGGGAGTCTTTCCAGAACAAGTCTTCGACCCAGTCATAGACCGGTATGAAATGGAAGTGGAGGGGAAGACCGGGTTCATGACCGAAGCGGCCGATATAAAGGCGCTTGGGCTTCAGATGGCGCTCAATGATTTGCTGAGTTCTTGCGAGCAACCCTCCAAGCTCCGCCAGTGCCTCGGTCGACAGCTCGGCCAGTGAATTGGTTTGGATTTTGGTCCCCAGCATCAGATAGCCGGGAAGTGCACTGGCCAGATGGTGGTTGATGATCCAGTGCTCGGTTTCATGAAGAATGAGGTGCGGGGCAATTTCCATGTGCCATGGGGCCTGGGGCAAGCGGTGCGCCAGCGTAGCAAAAGTGCAGACCTTTCTGCCGGAGGAACTGTGCCGTTACGTCCGACGTTGAGTTGACCGTTCGCGTTTCCCTGTCGCAGCATGCATTCACTCAAAACGCCTTACCCGGAAAACCTATGCCCACGCCTGTCGATTTTGATGAATTGTTAGCGCTTGTCAGAGACGAGGAGTCGTTCATTCGTTTTGTCGAGGCGCTGGGGGCTGATTTTGCCAGTGAACGTTTGTTGGAACATAACGCTCCCTCATCGATAGATCGATCAGATAGCCAGGAATGGGAAAACGGAACGGTTGATGCGTTTCTCAATGCGGCAGCTGCATGGGCGCATGCCAGCAACCGATCTCCTTTGGCCGATAATGCCCAATCGAATGTATGGCAGCGCTGTGCAGCGATTCTGTTCGCTGGAAAGTTTTATGAGTGACCGTCGTATTGCCGGGCACAGAGGTGACAGGTTCTTCTCCCCCCGACGAAAGATCCGTCCTCTTTAAGCCGGTTCTCCGAGCTTCAGAAAATGCTCGCGATGACGACAACTGTTACGTCCTGAAGAAGCTTTACACCTGCTGATCCATTTTCAGGAGGACATCATGGACGCAATAAAAATTGAAGCCAGCGGGGCTGGTTTGCAGCCGCAGGTCAAGGTTTAAAGGAAAAGCTATTCATGGTCATTGATAAAACCGGGCGCTCTCTGATGAGGTCCGGTTTTGGCGTAATGCACGCCACAAACCGCTTCCGCTTGCTGGCGATAGTCAGCGTAGTCGTCGCTGGCTGCTCCAGCTCCAAATCGCCGCCTCCGATCGAGCGTGACGCGTGCCTGGCGGCTGGTCCGGCCCAAAGTGTTGATTACGATAATTGTGTAGCGAATCGAGAACGCAGAAGCAGGGCGGCGCTCGAAGCGCTTCTCGACGACAAATTCGTTTATCCCCCACAGCAGCAAATTGTCGAGGCCTCTGAAAGCAAGTATCAGCCATCCGATTTTCCAGAGTCCCCCGCACCCATGATCTACAAGGGGCTGGACTCGATATCGCTGACTGAGAAACGAGCGTTGCCTTTCAAAATCAGGATCGTCTGGAAGTACACATCGACAGGCGTGATACCGGAGCGTCGGGACGCCATCCGCATGGCTGAAATGGAGAAGTTGATAGTGCCGGCGGTAGAGGAGAAGGGACTGGCGAAGTGGGTCTGCACGGTGACGGGTGGACACCAGCGGGAGTGGATTTTCTATACGCAAAACGATGAAGCGTTTACCGCCAGGATGCGGTCGGCGCTCTCGCAGGGAGGGCCATACCCTATCGAGTTGAGTGCACGCCGGGATGTGGTGTTGAGTACCGGTTTTCAGCCTGCTGACAACCTGGCGGAGGTGATTCGCATCACCCCCAAAAAATGCGTGGAGTGACAGCTGCATAGCCACAAAGGACAGGGCGATACCCATCAGACATGAAAAAGCCCGGCGGATAAGGCCGGGCTTTTGTCGGGTACTGCGGTAAAACCCAGCATTCAGGCGTTACGACTTTCGATCAGACGGTCAGAACCACCTTCGGCAACTGCATCACTGAACAGCGGGTCGGTTTCAGTCGCGGCCACTGCATCGCTGAAAAGCGGATCGGTTTCGGTTGCGGCTACGGCGTCACTGAACAGCGGATCAGTTTCGGTCGCAGCTACGGCATCGCTGAACAATGGATCGATTTCAGTCGCCGCAAAAGCATTCAGGGCGAAGAGCGAGAAGGCAATACCGAGGAAGGTTTGGCGTTTCATGGTTCTGTACTCCGTGTGCAGTGGGTTGGTATGGAGCAGATCCTACGCTTTGGATTCGATATGAGAACTTCATTGAATTAATGGTTGTTATTGATGCAGCCAATGATTGAGCTCGGTGGCCTTAGATGCGCTGAACGGCACCGATGACAACTACCCGCTTGCCAGTCACTGCGCAATAAACCTGCGAATCGCTTGAGTGGTTTCGACGGGCGCTTCCTCCATCAGCCAATGCCCCGCGCCGGCAATCACCACTTCGGTGACGTTATCGGCGGCATTGCGCATCACGATGGCTTCGTTGTCGCCGAAGGATTTCTCACCGCCGACCGCCAGCACCGGCATTTTCAGTTTGGTCTTCATCGACGCTTCATTGTCTACAGCGTCCTGGCGAATCGCGCGGAACTGGGCGAACGCCGCGCGCATGGCCCCGGGGCGGGCGTAGAGGAATGGGGACGGATCTATTTTTTCACCACCGGATAAATAGATCTGTCCCCATTTTTACGCATGTCCGGTTTACGCACGTTGATTGCGACCACGACCTGTATTGCGCTGCTGTGCAGTTCGGTGACCGCGCTGGCCGACCCTGGCAACGGAAAGGGGCAGGGCAAAGGCAATCCGCATAACAGCCAGGATCATGGCAATCAGGGGAAAAAAGGCGGGGGCGGTTATCAGGGGCATGGCCCGAGTATCGATCGCGGCGGGGTGATCGGGATCGTGGAAGACTATCGTGGCTACTGGACCCCGGGCCCGGCGTTGCCGCCCGGCATCCAGAAGAACCTGGCCCGAGGCAAACCGCTGCCGCCCGGGATTGCGAAGAAGCTCGATGGTCGACTGGTGGGCAGACTGCCGCACTACGACGGCTATGAATGGCAGCAGGTCGGCACTGATCTGATCCTGGTCGCGCTCGCTACGGGGCTGATTTATGAAGTGCTGAATGGCGCCTTCGATTGAAAAATAGATCTGTCCCTTTGACACAGGAGGAACTGTGCCCTAGTTCACATAGGGCTCATTCAGCTTGTCCAGCGCCTCGATGACGGCGGTCGTTCGGGTTTTCATCGCGTCCTCCGTGACTTGATCAATAACGGCTTGAGCTTCCACCACTCTGTCGAACAGGGCGCGGCCTTCCTTGGTGCTGGACAGAATGCTTTCGGTTTCCTCCAGACTCTTGTTGTTGGCACGGATCATCACTTCGAGTTCTTCGTCGTTGAACCGATCGGCGTAGACATCGACGATCAGACTTCGGATACCGTCCATATCGAGTTTTTCTATCACGGTCTCGCGAATCGTATCGTCGGGCAGTGCCCAGTAGTGTGAAGAGAACACTTTCATCAAGTCGTCCATGCGCGACTCGAAACCATCGTCGCGAGTGGATTCGACCAGTTCACGCGCCTTGTCCTTGCTACCACCACAGGCTGCCAGTGCAACGGCCAAAAGCACCACAAACGTTATTTTCCGCATAAACATGAGGGCATCAGTCCTTGATTGATCGGGTGGTGTGGGTTGTCTGGATTTGGTTCAGGCGGCTGCGGTCCATGACCAAAAGTGTCGAGGTGCAGGGCTGGCGATTCTATTCGTTCTGCAGAAAATTCTCATTGAGGACATCCGGATGACACCCAAAAAAACGCGTGGAACAGGGGGTTGCTGTCGTCGTGGGTGACCCGTTTCAATTCCAGACCAACGTGAAAAAGCCCGGCGGATAAGGCCGGGCTTTTGTCGAGAACTGCGGTAAAACCCTGCATTCAGACGTTACGACGTTCGATCAGACGGTCAGAACCACCTTCGGCCACCGCATCGCTGAACAGCGGATCGGTTTCGGTTGCGGCTACAGCATCGCTGAAGAGCGGATCAGTTTCAGTCGCGGCGACGGCATCACTGAATAGCGGATCGGTTTCAGTCGCGGCAACGGCGTCACTGAACAGTGGATCAGTTTGAGTCGCAGAGGCAACAGCATCGCTGAACAGTGGGTCAGTCTCGGTCGCCGCAAAAGCATTCAGGGCGAAGAGCGAGAAGGCGATACCGAGGAAGGTTTGGCGTTTCATGGTTCTGTACTCCGTGTGCAGTGGGTTGGAATGGAGCAGATCCTACGCTTTGGATTCGATATGAGAACTTCATTGAATTAATGGTTTTATTGATTCGGTCAATGATTGGGCTCGGTCGCCCGAGGAGCTCCGAACTGCTGGAGAGGAATGGGGACGGATCTATTTTTTCACCACCGGATAAATAGATCTGTCCCCATTTTTAGAGTGCAGAGAGGCAGGGCCAAAGAATGGATTACATCCTCGATATCTTGCTCAACCGGTTGGCTCATCGAATCGGGGTCTACGTACTTGGCTTGCTGAGTGTCGGTCGATTCAAGGGGGAACGTGGTTTTGCCTGGGGCTGGGCGGTCGCCGTCGGTGGGCTGGTGCTGATTGCACTGTTCGTGGCATTCATTGCTTTGCTCATCCTGTCTCGCAGCGGGTAAAGCCGCTGGTCATGAGTCAGGATTCGTCTATCGTCTAAAAAATCATCACAGGGTCAAGATCAGGGAGCTGATCATGAATCGTCAGGAAGACCTGAACATCATCTGGAAGCGGATATTCTGGATTTTCATCGCCCTGTTGGTGCTGGCGATTATCGTCACCTACAGTCTGCCCGACTACAAAGTGCCCTTTATCGTTTGTATCGCCGGGAATATCGGGGGCTACGTTGGGTTTCACAGGCGACTGTCGATACTCACTGATCCGGAAATCGAAAACCTCTCCAGATCATGGTTCGCTTTGATCCTGCCTTCATTCATAGGCGGGATCTTGGCAGGGCTTCTGTATCTTTTGTTCCTTTCCGGCGTTATCAAGGGCGACCTGTTTCCGGTGATCGTTCCAGACGACGATCCGCAGTGTTTGAGGCAAATCTTCAACGATATCTTTTGCCAACACGCGGAGGGGTATGCGGCCTATGCCAAGTTGCTGTTCTGGTCATTTGTGGCGGGCTTCAATCAAGACTATGTCGTTGACCTGATCGAGAACATAAAAGGCTCCGACAAAAAGACGGGCTGAAGCAGAAGGGGGCTGTTGTCCGGCTTCATTTAATGGGGGCAGCTTTATTTTCAGATTTGCTGCCGGGGGCTCCCGGCAGCTAGTGAACACTGAAGACTCAAAAAATGGGGATCGTTACATTCGAGGTCGTTCCAGCTTGATCCACTCTTGTACTGTCGGGCGCTGCCATTGGCGTTGAGCGTAATCCTCCAGTTGAGCCGGCACAGTATCCCCGTTGAGTATCAACCGGTTCAGCATCAACGCCAGGTCAACATCGGCGATCGACCATTCACCCAAAAGGTATTCCGGATTGTCGGTCAGCAGCCATTGAGCGACATCAATCAACTTTTGCTTGGCAGCCTCAGCCGACGCTGACAACGGTCCGTATTTCTGACCATAGAAGACCACAAGGGTAGAGCGCTCCTGTCGGATCGGGAGCAGATCACTGCGTAGCCACGCTTGAACTTGTCTCGCCACGGCGCGTTTTTGTGGGTGTTGCGGGTAAATTGCTGTCTGGGGGAACACATCTTCCAGGTATTCCGTGATCGCCGATGACTCCGACAACGCACAGTCGCCATGCACGAGGGTGGGAACTCTTTGAGTCAGGGAAAGACGGGCGTAATCGCTGGCCTGGTTTTCCAGTTTGTCCAGGTCCAGGGTGCTCATTTCGAACTCGATTCCCTTTTCTCGAAGGGCCACAAAGCACGACATTGCGTAGGGACTGGTGAATTGAGCATCGACGTAAAGGCGCAGGCTTGAGTCATTCATAGCGTCATCTCCATATGCGGTATGGCCACGCTAAAAGATTGAGGGTCGTAAATAAAATTCACGTTTTTTATGGAGGCATTCCTGTCAGGAATGCCGTGTCAGGAATGGGGCCTGCCTCAATGTCATTTGTTCGTATGCGAAATCACACCGCTCATATATTGATGCAAGTCGCGAAAGTCGTTAACGCTCCAGGCGTGCGGCGCAATCTTCACGCCATTCTCTCGCAAGGTCTTTGGAATCAAGTCGCCGTTGGGGCGAAGTATCACCGAGGACACGATAACGCCGGGGTAATCACTCAGTCGCTTCTTGAAGGCAGCAGTTGTCAGGTCAGGTGTTGGCGGGTTGCTTTTCCTGGCCAACGGCCCGGTCCCCTTTATATCGGCTCCGTGGCACACGGCGCATCGCTGGGAGTAGAGGGCTTTTCCATTGGCGGTATCGGCGAGGGATGGCGCCATTTGGGTGAGGGCAAAGAGGCCTGACATGGCGATGAGGAATGTTTGGAATCTCAGGCGTCCCGGTATGGACACGCCCGCACAAAAAGCCCCTGTCCTGTAAAACCGCATTTTTCCTCCTTGAAAGCACGTCTATTCCGAGGCCGGCACGATATCCCATTGCGGCTTGTCAATCAGCGGTGCAGCGTCATCCAAGGCGCCCCTTCGGCAAAAGCGCACTCGATCCAGTCCTTGAACGCTGTGGTCGTCGCCGTGTTGAACCGCGCCGAAGGCCGCACCAGGTACACCCCTGTGTCGGCATCCAGTTGCCACCAGTACATCAAAAATGACCCGCAGCAGGATCGCTTGCCGCTCCACAAAAGGCCGGGTGTAGCCGATTCGTCGTTAATGCCAACACCAGCTGTGCGCCTTCGCCAACAGTTACCGCCAGAGAACAACTCAAAATCCATCAGAGATTGACTCGCACAGAAGCAAATCAAGACCTTGGTCGTGCCGCGCAGTGCTCCCGTTTTTCCGCGTCAAGGAATCGCGGTTTGACACTATTAGGCCATCTCCTATCGTTCTCCGCAGACCGCATCCATGGACCGGATGAGCCGGACAGCCTTCGCGGGCGCGGTCGCTTATGCGATTCCAAAAACAAGGAGCCTCAAAATGTCCAGTGCTACCCAAACCATTGACGTGCTAGTCAATGTCGATGCCGATTACCTGCTTGCCCATCCCAACGACGTAGGCGGCGCGGTCTCCATGCTGGTGACGCGCGACGCCGTCGACCCCAATGCCAGTGGCAACACCGGCGAAGGCGGCGACGAGTTGTGGATCGACGTCAAACCCGGCGACAACATCCGCTGGCGCGCCACCACCCTGTCGCGCAACTTCGACCGCATCGCCCTGATCAAAAACGTCCAGAGCGGCGACCCCCACCAGGGCGGCGATTACAAAGGCACCATGTCGACACCGCTCACCTACAACATTCCCGGCGTAGTGCCTTACCTGAACAAGGCTGCCAACGGCGGTATCTCCAAAACCGATGTGATCTATTCCATGTGGCAAGCCACGGCCGAGAATCCGGGCAAACTCTGGTACCAGATCACCTTCGTCCTGCTCGACCGCGACCTGAACCAACTCGGCCCACAACACACCTGGGACCCGTACATCACCGTCAATAACCAGTAACTGAAACGCAAACAGCCCGGCCCGGCATCCGTCGTCATTGACGAGGGTGCCGGGCCGGGCTGTTTACATTCCACATCTTCTGAGCCAGATATTTCCAGCGGCAAAAACGGACTCAACAACGCCCGCTGGAGACAAGCTTTCGACGACTGCTTACGCGACTTCGACGTGATCCAGCGCCTGATTCACCGCCAGCTCGGCGATCATCACGATCTGCGTAATACCGATCGCTGTCTTGCGATGCGACGGATCGAGCGTGGCCGCGAAATTACTCAGCATCTCACTGGCCGCGCCCAGGTTTTCGCTGGCATTGGCCAGCAGGCATTCGGTGTTGAATTTCGGATTGGCCAGGTACATCCGCTCGGGCTCGTTCAAGGACGACATGATCCCGGCGGCGGGGCAGAGGTAGTGATCCAGCGCACGCTCGGCGGCGTCGTGGAGTTTTTTTGAGTTGGGGGATTCGTAGGGAGAGGTGGGGTCGGTTTCGGGTGGGTTGGGTGTTGGTTTGATCATGGTGAAACTCCTACATCGTCAAATGGGAGCCGACACTCTCGCTACCAAACGATGGGTGGCGGCCATGCTCAGGTTGGTAGACCGGGACGTAGGAACCGGCGCGCCCGAAGACGCCCTGTGCATGACCACCATGACGCGGAGTCTTTCAGACACTGCACATCATGATGCTTATGCAACCTACGATAATCCGGGGCTACCAAACCCCATCACTGTTTTTCAGTGACCGGGAAACGATAAGACCCGCGTCGTAGACGCACAAGCCGGCGGATTCTGGCGTAGTCGTAGGCAATGACGCAAGGCGCTGTAGCCTTGGGGAAGTTACGGCAGGTTGCTTTAAACGGACCTGTTTAAGCGCTCAAAGCCTGGAAGAAATCTCCTTCCAGATGTAGCCGTAGTTGTATTGCAGCCAGCGAACCAATGCCTTATCAAACTGCCTGCGAAACCAGCTGTTCTCCCTCGCTGCCAGCCTTTCCTCGATCATTACCCTGAGCGAATCTCGATCAAAGCCAGTCCATACCGGAGGCACAGCGGCCACAAGGTTGGTGAAGCACACCGGAGCGACCTCTGAATAAAGGATTTCGTAGAGCACGTCAGGATCGATGCCTCTGACCTTCGCCGCTACGTAATCGTATTCGACCGGCAAATCGTTGAAAGGCCAGGAGAGTGCAGCTCTGACGTCGGTCAGCTGCGGCTCAGTCAGAAGATGTCCCACTGCGAAAACACCTCCGACTAGCGACCTTTTTTGGTTAATCCGAGTTGGGCGACGTTGTGCTTAGGTGTCTTCAGTAAAGAGGGAAACGTTGATGTAGAAATACTTAATTTCTGACCACAAATCCCTTTTGTCTATTGGCGTCTCTTCGGATCCCATACCCAGCATGTACCCCACATTTGTTTTTTTATCGCGATAGAAGAACGGTGCTGAATCCCATCCGCAACACATATGCTGAAGCTGTGGCAGACCGAAGCTTTGATTCATGTATCGCTCAGCTTCAAGCGCATCAAGGCCTTTTACTCGGTAGCGAGCAACGAAAGGTTTTCCTTGTATGTCGTTGTCCTGGGTGCACGCCAGAAGCTCAACAAATTCAGGTTTGTCGCTGATTTTTGCCAGGAAGTCCTCACAGTGCGGTTCGGCCTTTGCGCAACCGGCCAAGACAGAAAGCACTCCGAATAAAAGCCCAAGGAATAACTTTTTCATCTATTTTTCCACGACCTCATTTCTCCCAAGACACCCTCGCACCGCCAGAAACAAAGATCGGTACTGAACAGCTAAACCTTCGTCTGCTGCGCGGCAGTATAGCGAGGGTAAATAAGCATGGGATTTCTGGGTGGCTCTTATCAGCAGATCATCAACTGGAGAGGGCTCAGCGATTCAAGGGCCATGAGGTACGTCTGATTCTTGAATCTCCAAATTTCACCATATCCAGC
This sequence comes from Pseudomonas sp. PHC1, assembly GCF_046487845.1. Classification (NCBI taxonomy): domain Bacteria; kingdom Pseudomonadati; phylum Pseudomonadota; class Gammaproteobacteria; order Pseudomonadales; family Pseudomonadaceae; genus Pseudomonas; species Pseudomonas sp. PHC1. Next base: position 58,672 of record NZ_JBJXHJ010000008.1, on the reverse strand, counting down.
ATTGTGAAAGCTGAACGGGCACCCAGGCATCCCACACAAATTTCGCTGTAGAAGCAGCCACTGACTGCTCCTACAGGAGCCGACCGATTACGCCACTTCGACGTGATCCAGCGCCTGATTCACCGCCAGCTCGGCAATCATCACCACCTGCGCAATACCGATTGCCGTCTTGCGATGCGACGGATCGAGCGTTGCCGCGAAATTGCTGAGCATCTCACTAGCTGCACCGAGGTTTTCGCTGGCGTTGGCCAGCAAGCATTCGGTGTTGAATTTCGGATTGGCCAGGTACATCCGCTCGGGCTCGTTCAAGGACGACATGATCCCGGCGGCGGGGCAGAGGTAGTGATCCAGCGCGCGCTCGGCGGCATCGTGGAGTTTTTTGGAGTTTGGGGATTCGTAGGGAGAGGTGGGGTCGGTTTCGGGTGGGTTGGGTGTTGGTTTGATCATGGTGAAACTCCTTGTGTCGTCATCAGGAGCCATTACCCACACGCTACCAAACGTTGGGTGGTGGCCATACGCAGGTTGGTAGACCGGGACACAAGGAGACCGGCGCGCCCGAAGACGCCCTGTGCATGGCCACCATAAAGCCGAGGCGATTGACCGCCGCGATGGTGTGCTCTGCATCTTGTGTTTGTCTCGGGCTACCAAACCCGATCACTGTTTTTCAGTGACCCAGGAACGATAAAACCCGTGCCGTAGACACACAAGCCGGCGGATTCTGGCGTAGTCGTAGGCAATGACGCAAGGCGTTGTAGCCTTGGGGAAGTTACGGCGGGTTGCTTTAAACGGAGCTGTTTAAGCGCTCAAAGCCTGGAGGAAATCTCCTTCCAGATGTAGCCGTAGTTGTATTGCAGCCAGCGAACCAACGCCTTATCAAACTGCCTGCGAAACCAGTTACGTTTTCTCGCAGCGAGCCTTTCTTCTATTGAGGCTCTGAGCGAGTCAGGATCGAAGCCTGTCCAGATAGTGGGCAAGACAGCTGCAAGATTGGTGAAACACACGGGCGCCACTTCGGAATACAGGATTTTGTACAGCACGTCCGGATCGACACCTTCGACCTCACGCGCGATGTAGTCGTAATCGGTCGGAGAATCGTTGAAAGGCCAGGAGAGTGCAGCTCTGACGTCAGTCAGTTGCGGCTCAGTCAGAAGATGTCCCAAAACCAAACTCCTTTTAGTTCGCCACTCAGTGGATGAGGACAAGAGACGGGGATATTTCTTGAGAGATAGTACTGGGCTTTATTGGCAGAAAGGGAAGGCGGGAATTTCAGGATTTCGGAAAATGCGGGAGTTATGCGAGCCATTCGCGGAGGGCGAGAGCACTTGGCACGGAACCAAGCGCTCAGGGTAGGGCGGGGCACTACGGCTCCACCCTGATGTTTCAGTTTTTGCTGGCGTTCAGCTTGCGCAGTTCTTCGTAGGTCGCCGACTGGACGAACCAGAAGCCGGAAATGATGCACCAGCACAGGGTGCCGGCCACGAAAATACCCAGCGCCGGCAAGAACCCGCTGGTGAAAATCGCGACGATAGCGACCAGCCAGATGAATGCCAGGGAGAGATAGAGGACGGTGTTGTTGACGCTGATGACGAAGTCTTTCACGGGGGCGTATTCCTTGCGGGATGTGGATAAATTCCCCCTCTCCGGGGGGCGGACGCATGCTATCACAGTGCCTTCACTGGCCAAGAGAATGAGCTCTTCGTCTGAAAAAAATCCGTCTCCTCTTTCGTTGCGAGTGTCCGCTATCGGCCAAAGCGGACGCTCTGTACTGCATATGGAGACGGGGACTCAAGCGACTACGTCAACTTTTAAATCAGAAGCTTGGCCAGCGCATCTTTAAAATCTTCCCGATAGTTATTTTCGTTATCGAACCGGATTTCTGTCCCATGCAGCTCTTCTAGCATGCCAAGCAACATGTTCAGCCTGACCAACATTTTAGAAAGCTCTCGAATTCGCTCTGCCTTCTCACGATCACACCAGGTCCAACGCAAAGTAGTCTGAAATTGGCCGTACCCGTCGTGATTGCTATCACCCTCAGCAATAAGCCTATTTTAACTCTGCAAGTACAACATTTCTGATGGCTCGGCAGTGTCCCGTCATCACAATATCATCAATCAATGTTTCGAAGCCAAATTTTGCAGATATATAGACCCTGCAGAGCAGTATCTCCAAAGCTGCGTCTATGTCAGATATAAATTTAGAGAATGCAGCCGCCCTCTTACTAGAAGCTTCAAGCGGAGTATTTTGGTAATTTGAGCGATAATCTATCGTTAGTCTAGGCAGCCTCGAATGAATCAAGTTAAGAAGATCTTCTGATTTTGCTACTAGATTAGCTCCAAGTGCTCCCGCAAAGCTACTTTCGCTAGATCCTTTTATCTGCCTCCAGATATTATAGATTGAAGATCTTCCGAGCTTAATCTCACTTTCCTCATGGTAATTATTTTTTTCGTCAATCTTTTTGTGGAGCGCATCCACTAATGGAGAGAAATCCAGAACAAAAGAAGGCACCCCCTGTTGTGACTTTATCATCAATTGCATATATTCGCTGACACCCATACTATCCAGTTCAGCTACGTACCTATGGTTTTTACTATTAACCAGCATTGTCCTAATGTAATTCTTTTCTTCGCTCATGCTATTTTCTCGCACTATTTGTTTAATTTCCGCAATACCATCAAACATCAAAAATATTCAACATTTTTACAGTTGGCCGAGCTGACCCGCGGAAAAGGGGACAGATTCACTGGTCTGTTGTCCGCTTCTGGCCGATAGCTGCTGCTCATGAGAGGCGGCTATCGGCTGTGGATTCAAAAAACGGTTGCCGATATGCCAACCAGAGCGATGCCCTGAGCCACTGTTCGACGCAACTCTGATACAGTCGCCCTTGGAAAAATCGTAGACAGGAAGTCATACATGGCAAAGCCAGCTGCACGCATAACTGACCCCACCAGTTGCCCTATGCCTGGGCACGGGCCCAAAGCCATTGCGTCCGGATCTCCCGATGTGTTTTTTGACGGCCTCGCAGCTGCAAGGAAAGGCGACACTTGCACCTGCGGCAGCGCTTTGGACTCGGCAGTGTCTGCGACGGTGTTCATCAATGGCAAGAATGCCGCTCTGGTGGGAACCGTCGGCACACACGGCGACGTAGTTATTGGTGGTTCGGGTACGGTGATCATCGGCGACTCCCATACTCCTGCACCGTTCACGCCTCCACTCCCGCTTTTACTGCAGAAAGCCTATGGGCATACTTTCAGCATCGTTGATAGCGAGACCGGTCAACCTCTAGTCGGAAGAAGTTTCACTGCCACTGTAAATGGTCAAAAGATTACAGGCGTTACCGACAGCGCCGGGATGGCGAAGATCAAAACGCCAGTCAAAGATGCCAATATTTCCATCAGTATTGATTTCACTTCTCCAGCTCGGACGCTTAACGAACTAACGGACTGACCCAGAATGGCTGAACAATTTACTACTGAAGCAAAAGCGACTGAAGTCAAACCCGCTGTGCCAGTTGCTCCCACGATTATCACCGTCAACGATAGAGCTGCCACTAGAGAAGCGATCATCAGACTACTCAGCAAAAACAAGTGCGAATTTGTAGAGCGATCATCATGGGGAGCGCATAAAGCAAAAGGTGAAATGGTCGATGACTGGGACTACTCGATGATCGCCCTTCACCACGCAGGACGAAGTGTAGGCTGCGGTGCTGGTGCAGGACAAATGCGTGCGATTCAGAGTGAACATCAGGCTAAGTTTGATGATATCGGCTATCACTACGGCATCGATTGTACGGGTAAGGTCTTTGAAGGACGTGACATACGGTTCAAGGGATCAAGCGTACATAACTACAACACGGGTGTGATTGGTATTGTTTTACTGGAAAACCTGACAACCGCCGAAGAGGGGGGCGATATGGTCGCTTTTGCTCGGCAAGCCCTCGAGAGCATCAACGGCAACATGGATCAGAAAATTCCTGCTATACAAATTGATACCCTTCTGACCTTGATTCAGGCCCTGACCAGCGTTTTCAGGGTGACGACGTTAGGTGGGCACCGTGAATTCCCCATGCAAGCCGGCGAAGGAAAAATTTGCCCTGGTAATATCGGCATGGAGCTTGTTAGAAATCTTCGGATTAAAACCAAACTTTTGCGACCGCCTTCATCATGAAATTGCTGCTAATCATATTGTCAACCACGATTGTCGCCATGCTTTATATAGGTTTTTACGAAAAGATGGAGGACGCTTATCCGGAAAAAGTATTCTTTATTAAAAAGAGCCCCACATTTCAGATGGAGTTTGAAAATATTTTCGCGTACGAATCCGATGATAAAAAATTGAGTGAGCTAAGCGAGGCGGAGCGAAATCTGGTTATTAATTATTGCAAGTATCGAGTTGGGTTGGATACGACATTAAAAAGTCAAAGCGAGCTTGAAAAGTGCAAACAAAGGTAATGGTAAGTCGTCCCTGTCAATCGTAGATTTCTTTGAGGCGCATCTGGCGACTCTTATCGATTGCGACCAAATGGGGCTGTTTTTCCGGAGAAACAATGCTAACCGATCAGCAAGCTCGAATAGCACTCAAAGAGCTAGTAGAGAAGTATCTCAAAGGGAAAGCTCCTGATTATCAGCTCTTAATTGAGTTGATTGATGACTCATCGCAGCCAGTTCCTGTCAGGGGAGTACTGGAGGATATTCGACGATATGGCAACGCCCGATACACGCAGCAAGAATTGGAACACATTGACGACTGCGTATACATCTTCGGCTGAAGCGGGTGCACTATTGGCCGGACGCGGACCTCGATGAATATTTGTTTTAAGCAACTTAAAAGACTACAACCTAAGCCTTTACCCACCGCCCCCGCCCCCAACCACTCAACCAATCCACCCCCCACACCAAAATCAGCATAGCCAAAATCACCGTCCCCGCCTGCGCCTCCTGAAACAAACTCAAGCTCACATACAACATCTGCCCCAACCCCCCAGCCCCGACAAACCCCAGCACGCTGGCCATCCGAATATTGTTCTCCCACCGATACAAACAGTACGCCAGCAACTGCGGCGCCAGGTTCGGCAGCGTGCCGTAGCAGAACGCCGTCACCGGATTCCCCCCCTGTAACCGAATCGCATCCGCCGGTTCCGGCGGTGTGTTCTCCAGCGCTTCAGCAAACAGCCGCCCCAACACGCCCGTGGTGTGCAGGGCGAGCGCAAGTGTCCCGGCATTCGGCCCAAGCCCAGCCGCCAACACCATCAACGCAGCCCACACCAGTTCAGGAATCGCGCGCAGTGCATTGAGCACCAGGCGCGCAGCACTTTGAAAAAACCAGCCAAATCGGCCAGCGGCGGGGAGGGCCAACAACAGACCCAGCACGGCAGCGAGGAGTGTGCCGAGGGCTGACATGGCAAGTGTTTCCATCGATCCGCGCAGGATTGCGTTCAGGTAGTCCGCGCTAAGGTCCGGGCTAAGAAAGCGCGCCACATACAGGCCCATCTGTTTCAGGCTGGTAGCGCTGCCGAGTTCTTCAAGATCAAGGCCCAGGTAGGCAAACGACGCGATAACGGCCGCGACTATGGCGAGGATCAGCACCGAGTTGATCAGGCGTTTCATGTCAGCCTCCAGCGCAGCAGGCGGCTGAGTTGGTCGGCGCCGAGGACGAGGAGGAGGAAGGTCAGGAGCATGCTGGCGACTTCGCCGCCGGCGAACATGCGGATCGACAGGTCGATCTGTTGGCCGAGGCCGCCGGCGCCGACGAAGCCCATGACCACCGAGGCGCGGATGGCGCATTCCCAGCGGTAGACGGTGTAGGAGAGCAGTTCCGCCGCGACGTTGGGCAGCACGCCGTAGGCGAAGCTGGCGAGGCGGCCGCTGCCGGCCTGGAGCAGGGCGTGGGCCGGGCGTTGGTCGGTGGATTCGTAGATTTCGGCGTAGACCTTGCCGAGCATGCCGCTGTAGGTGATGGCGATGGCCAGCACGCCCGCCGCCGGGCCGAGGCCGACGGCGCGCACGAACAGCAGCGCCCAGACGATTTCCGGCACGCTGCGCAAGAAGATCAGCAGCCCGCGCACCGGCCAGCGCAGCAGGCGGCCCAGCAGGCTCGGGCGGCCGCTGCGGGAGGCGGCGGTCAGCGACAGGGCGCGGCTGGCGAGCAGGCTGGCCGGCACGGCCAACAATAGCGCCAGGGCCATGCCGGCGGTGGCGATGGCCAGGGTTTGCAGGGTGGCCTTGAGCAGTAATTGCAGAAACTCGCGGTCATGGGCCGGTGGCCAGAACATCGACACGAAGCGGCCCATTTCACTCTGGCTGTCGGCGTGAAACAGCACGCCCAGATCCAGTTCACTGAGCTGGATCCCCGGCCACAGCAAGGCAATCGCCAGTACGGTCAGCAGCAACCGGGGTAGCGCGGCGGGGTCGCGGGTGTCGGCGCTCAGCATCGCGGAATCTGCACAATCAGCGGGGTGACGGCGGGCGCCGGGGATTGCAGTTGTTCGTTGGCGTAGAGGGTGTCGAGCATGTCGCGGCTGACTTGCGCGGACGGGCAGTCGAACAGGATTTGCCCCTCGCGCAAACCGATGATCCGGGGGAAGTGCGCCAGCGCCAGTTCCACCGCGTGCAGGCTCGCCACCAGCGTGACGTTGTGCTCGCGGGCATGGCGCGACAGGATCGACAGCGTGTGCCCGGCCAGCACCGGGTCCATGGCCGAGACCGGTTCATCCGCCAGCAACACCTCCGGCGCCTGATACAGCACGCGGGCAATGCCGACCCGCTGCAATTGCCCGCCGGACAGTTGCTGGCATTGGCTGAAGAGTTTGTCGGCCAGATCCAGTTTCGCCAGGGCAGCGCGGGCGCCGGGCACGTCGAGTGGGTGCAGCAGGTTGATCAGGCTTTTGCCCAGGCTCCATTGCCCGAGTTTGCCGGCCAGCACCGCCGTCACCACCCGTTGCCGGGGCGGCAGCGGCGGCGCCTGATGCACGAGGCCGATGCGCGCACGCAGGCGTTGCCGTTGGCGGGCGGACAAATGCCAAGCGCGTTCGCCCAGCACTTCGATGTCGCCACTGCTGGGCCGAATGGCGGTCGCCAGCAGGTTCAGCAGGCTCGATTTGCCGGCGCCGGACGGGCCGATGATCGCCACCTGCTCGCCGGCCTCGATGTGAAAATCCACGCCGCGCAAGGCTTCCACGCCATTGGTGTGGTGCAGAAAAGCCTGTTTGAGGCGCAGGGTCATTTCAGCAAGTCGGCGGCGCGGGCGGCTTCCTCGATGCCTTTGTAATTGTCCGGGCTGGTTTCGATGAAGCGGCTGGCGGCTTGCAGGTCGAGGATTTTCTTGTGCTCGGGGTTGGCCGGGTCGAGGTCGAGGAAGGCTTTTTTGATCTTCGCCGCCAGCGCCGGGTCGAGGGTGCCGCGCACGGTCCAGTTGTAATCGAAGTAGGCCGGGGTGGTGGCGAAGACCTTGACCTTATTGGTGTCGACCTTGCCGGCGTCCACCAGTTTCTGCCAGACGCTGGCGTTGAGCACACCGGCGTCGACTTTGCCGGCCTGCACCCAGGCGACAGTGGCGTCGTGGGCGCCGGAATAGCCGACGCGGCTGAAATAGCTTTCCGGTTTGATGCCGTCCTTGAGCATGAAATAGCGCGGCATCAGGCTGCCGGAGGTGGACGACACGGAGCCGAAAGCGAAGGTCTTGCCCTTGAGGTCGGCGAGGCTTTTGACGTTCGGGTCGGCGGTGATGAATTTGCTGGTGAACTGCGCGTCTTGCTCACGCTGCACCAGCGGAATGGCGTTGCCGGTTTTCAGCCGCGCCTGGACGAAGGTGAAACCGCCGAGCCACGCCAGGTCGAGACGATCAGTGGCCAGCGCTTCGACCACCGCCGGGTAATCCGCCACGGGAACGAACTGCACGTCCATGCCCAATTGCTGTTGCAGGTACTGGCCCAGCGGCTCGAACTTGCGCAGCAGTTCGGTCGGGGCTTCATCGGGAATTGCGCTGACCTTCAACACCTCTGCGGCTTGCGCCAGCACGGCGGACAGGGACAGGGCCAAACCAGCGGTCAGTGCCAGGGTTCGCTTGAGCATGGAATTCTCCGTTTCGTGGGCATCAAGGTCGATGCACCCGTCGATGGGCAATCATCGTCGGGTGCAACGTCAGGTTAGACGAAACGGCGCGTCTTGCCGGTAGGAATGAAGGTGTCTGAACTGCCGCTATCGCGGGCAGGCCCGCTCCCACAACGACGGCGCAAACCCTGTGGGAGCGGGCTTGGTCCGGGCGGCGATCCGACGAAGACGTCAGCATGAACAAACCCGTTCCCGGGCGGATCCGAGGCTTAATCAACCTGCGCAAACCGCTCCACCAGCCAATCGATCAACACCCGCACCCGATTGCTCAAATGCCGGTTTGGCGGATACAGCACATGAAACGGATACGCCGGCGGACGCCAATCCTCAAGGATCGGCACCAGTTCGCCGCGCTCGATGGCCGTCCTGACCGTGTAGTTGAAGGTGTGGATGATCCCCAGCCCGGCGAGCCCGGCCGCCAGGTGCGCGTTGCTCTCGTTGACGCTGATCAGGCCTTTGCCTTCGATCTGGTGGCGTTCGCCGTTACGTTGGAAGTTCGACGGCAGGATGCGCCCGGTGGAGGCCGAGCGGTAGGCGATCAGCTGATGGCTGGCCAGGTCGAGCGGGTGGCTCGGGGTGCCGTGGCGTTGCAGATAATCGGGCGTGGCGCAGGTGGTCCACGACACTTCACCGAGGCGCCGTACCGCCAGGGTTTGTTCGGTCAACTGGCCGCCGCGAATCACGCAGTCCACCCGTTCACTGATCAGGTCCACCGGGCGGTCGCTGACGCCCAAGTCAATCTGGATGTCCGGATAGCGTTCGAAGAACTTCGGCAGTTCGGGAATCACCAGCATCGTCGCGGTCGAGCCGCCGATGTCCACGCGGATCTTGCCGCGCGGCAGGCCTTGCGCCTGGCTGAAACCCTGATCGATGTCGTCCAGTTGATGCAGCAGTTGCTGGGTCAACTGGTAATAGGAAGCGCCGTCGGCGGTGACGGTGAGGCGGCGGGTGGTGCGTTGCAGCAGGCGCACACCGAGGTGGTTTTCCAGTTGGCCGATCAGTTTGCTGACCGTGGTTTTCGGCAGGTTCAGCGAGTCGGCGGCTTTGGTGAACGAACCGCTTTCCACGACGCGGGCGAAGGTGCGGATCGCCATTAACTGATTCATCGGTTCGGGCTCAGTGAAAAAGACAGGGCTGAGTATTGTGCATGTCTGTGCACAAACAAAACCGATTTTGCGGATTTTTCAATTCAATCGATCAGCCTAAAGTCGCTTCCAACCGCTCACCTACCTCGAAACGGTTACTGGAGATTAATCATGAGCAACAGACTTGAAGGCAAAATCGCGCTGATCACTGGCGGCACCACCGGCATCGGCCTGGCCTCGGCGCAGGAATTCGTCGCCCAGGGCGCCACCGTATTCATCACCGGCCGTCGTCAGGCTGAACTGGACAAAGCGGTCGCCGCCATCGGCCCGCGTGCCATCGGCATCCAGGGCGATGTGGCGAAGCTGGAGGATCTGGACCGCATTTACAGCGAGATTTCCGCGAAGGCCGGGCACCTCGACATCCTGTTCGCCAATGCCGGCGGCGGGGACATGCTGCCGCTGGGCTCGATCACCGAAGAGCACTTCGACCGGATTTTCGACGCCAACGTGAAGGGCACGCTGTTTACCGTGCAGAAGGCCTTGCCGCTGCTGCGCGATGGCGCCTCGATTCTGCTGACCTCGTCGACCACGTCGGTGCAGGGCACGGAGAACTTCAGCGTCTACAGCGCGAGCAAAGCGGCGGTGCGCAACTTTGCGCGGTCGTGGCTGCTGGACCTGAAACCACGGCGCATCCGCGTCAACGCCATCAGCCCCGGCCCGGTGCGTACGCCGGGCCTGGCAGGGCTGGTGCCGGCGGAACACACTCAGGGGCTGTTCGATCAACTGGCGTCTATCGTGCCGATCGGTCGTCTGGGCGAGCCGAGCGAGATTGCCAAGGCTGCGCTGTTCCTGGCCTCGGATGACAGCAGCTTCGTCAACGGCATCGAGTTGTTCGTTGACGGCGGTACTGCGCAGATCTGATTTAAGTCGCTTGATGCCCCGGCACTTGTTCAGGCGAGTGCCGGGGTTTTCCCGTTTCTTCGTCCGGCGCGTTATCCCAGATCAGGCGTGGGTCGAACCGCTCACGATGGTGCTGTCGGCGCCACTGCCGAGCAGAGTGGTGTTCATCACCGGCAGCAGATTGGCCGGCACGTAGAACGCCAGCGCGACTTTTTCGTACACGCAGTCGCAATGCTCGCAGATGATCAGTTGATCGTTGCTGGCCATGGGGCGCTCGACGGGAGGAGGGCATGAGCCCCTTCATTAAAGAAGCGCTGGGGCATTCGGCAACCGGGGTGCCATTCGTCCAATGCCGGGCACTAAACACCACCCGCTCGTTTCACACCTTCAGGTACGAACATTGCGCATCAGAATGGAGGCACCCATGGACATTGATGAAGATGCACCCGGCAACCTGTCACAACAGGTCGTGACGCGCACAACCGACAACGAAACCGGCCATGATCCCCGCAAGGATGAGTCGCCAGTCCCTCTGCCGCCGGACGATGAAGCGCCACTGGAAGAAGACATGAGCGATGTGGCGGCCAACGATTCGGTGGGATCCGAGCATCCGCAGGACGGCAACGGCTCGGGAAGCGCCGACGCCAACCCGCAGAGCACCGCCAAGGATGATGAAGACAGAGAGGCGCGGGGCCTGCCGGCAAGTGATCCGGAGTCGGGCGCCTGACTGCGCGCCGGCGCATTTGAGGGCGTTCAGCGCAATCGGTCGCGTCAGAGCACCGGTTGCGTGGCGTCCTCTGCCGCGATGGCAGCCCGCACACTGGGCCGCTCGGCGATGCCTGTCAGGTAGTTCGCCAGGGCTGGCCAGTCTTCGATAGCGATACGGAATGTCGGCAACCACTTCAGCACCGTGAACAGATAGGCATCCGCTACGCCGAAGGCCTGCATCAGAAAGGGCTGGGTGGCGAGGAGGCGGTTCAGGTAATCCAGACGCTTGAACAGCTTGTGTTTGAAGATCGTTTGGGTGGTTTCCGGGATTTCGCTGCTGAACAACGGCGCGCTGCCTCCATGAATTTCCGAGCTGATGAAGTTCAGGTATTCCTGCAAACGCGAGCGCTCCCAAGTGCCATTGGCCGGGGCCATTGCATGGCCGGGCACGAGGTCGGCGAGGTATTGCAGAATGGCCGGGCCTTCGGTCAGCACTTGACCGTTGTCCAGCATCAGCGCGGCCACGTAACCCTTAGGGTTGATCTGGCGAAAGTCCCGGCCGTCGGCGGTTTCTTTGGTCTGGTTGTTGACCCGGATCAGCTCGAACGGCAGCTCCAGTTCGCGCAGTACGATGTGCGGCGCCAGTGAGCAGGTCATGGGGGCGAAGTACAGTTTCATGGGATCTCCTTACAGATGGAGCCTCAGAATCCGCTATGGCCGCGCCGCTTCGCAAAGGACAAATCCGGTGCTAGCGTATGACAAAATCTCATGGACTGAAGAGGTCATATGCTCCCCCGACTGCCATCGCTCAATGGATTGCGAGCCTTCGAATGTGCCGCCCGGCATATGAGCTTCACCCGCGCCGCCGAAGAACTGAACGTCACGCAAACTGCAATCAGCCATCAGATCCGTCGCCTTGAGGATGAACTCGGCGTGCGTCTGTTCATGCGTTTGAAGGACGGTTTGGCGTTGACCGAGGAGGGCCATGCGTACTTGCCTGGCATTCGTTCGGCGTTTCTTGAATTGCGCTACTCGACTGAAAAGCTGCTGGAATCCAGCAACAACAGCGTCCTGACGATCAGCACCCTGGTATCGGTGGCGTCCAAATGGCTGTTGCCGCGCCTGCCGTCGTTTCGCGAGGCGCATCCGCAGATTGATGTGCGGATCAGTGCTTCCACCGAGTGGGTGGACTTTCGCAAGGGTGGCATCGATGCGGCGATCCGCTACGGCGACGGGAACTGGCCGGGGTTGCGCGCCGACTGGTTGATGTCCGATGAGATCTTTCCGGTGTGCAGCCCGCGTTTGCTGACCGGCGACAAGCCGTTGAATACGCCGGTGGACCTGGCCCATCACCCGTTGCTGCAAGTCAGCGGCGTGACCGCCAATGACTGGAACGACTGGCTGCATGCGGCAGGCCAGCCACCACTGACGGCCAAAGGCCCGCGATTGACCTTCGACCTGGCGATGATGGCGGTGCAGGCAGCGATTGACGGGCAGGGCGTGTGCATCGGTCGCTCGACCTATGTCGATGACGATCTGCGCGCGGGCAGGCTGGTGGCGCCGTTTGATCTGCGCTTGAAATCCGCTTCCGGCTTTTACCTGGTCACGCCGCACGATCAGGCCGAATCGAAAAAGATCGTGGCATTCAGAGGCTGGCTATCGCAGGTGCTGGCCAAACCCTTTGTATAAGCGTGTATCCATCGCGCCGCCGTACACAAACGGGTAACAAACCCCGTCATCAGGACACATCCCGCATACAGGCCTCGCCCACAGTAGGTGCCAACACACCACGACCTCCAAGAGGGCAACACCATGCGCCGCACACTTCTGATGACCGCTGCCGCCGTACTCGTTTCGCTGACCGGCCTCGCCCACGCGGCTGACACCCCATCCGCCGCCCCGGCGAAGAACTGGCAACAAGGCCTGAGCCGTACCGATCTGGTCCGACAGGACCTGGGCGCTGCGGATCGCGAGGTGATCCAGGCTCGCGTCGATTTCGAACCGGGCGTCACGTCGCCCAACCATGCGCATCCGGGTGTGGAGGTGGCTTACGTGATCAGTGGCACGTTCGAATACCGACTGGAAGGTCAGGCACCGGTGACGCTCAAGGCGGGTGATTCGCTGTTCATTCCGGCGGGCGTGGCACATATCGCCAAGAACGTCGGCAACGAGGAGGGCTCGGAACTGGCGACTTACATCGTCAAGAAGGGCGAGCCGCTGCTGATTCTCAAACAGTAACGGTCGCTGAAACGAAAAGGCCTGCCGATCTGGCAGGCCTTTGTGCGTCCGGTGTTCAACGTATCAGTGGGCGTACACCGGGTAGTCGGTATAACCACGCTGATCGCCGCCAAAGAATGTGCTCGGGTCCGGTGTGTTGAGCGCCAGGCCCTCGCGGATTCGCCGAGGCAGATCGGGGTTGGCCAGAAACGGTCGGCCAAACGCGATGATGTCGGCGCGACCGTCGGCCAGGGCCTGTTCCGCCGACTCGGGGTCGTAGCCGCCGGCGATCATCAGCACGCCACCCCACGCATCTCGCAGCTGCGCGATGATCGCGTCCCAGCGCGGGTCGAAATTCTCGTCCTTGACGGTGCCGACCACGGCCGGCTCGACCAGGTGCAGGTAGGCCAGTTTCCAGCGGTTCAACGAGCGGACGATGTAGCCGAATGTGGCTTCCGGCGACTCATCGCCCATGCCCATGAAACGGCCCATGGGCGTCAGGCGCACGCCGACACGGTCGGCACCGACTTCGTCGACCACGGCCGCCACGACTTCCAGTAACAGGCGTGCACGGTTTTCCAGGGTGCCGCCATAACCGTCAGTGCGCTGGTTGCTGTTGCTGTTGATGAACTGGTCCAGCAAATAGCCGTTGCCCGCGTGTATTTCCACGCCATCCATCCCGGCGCTCAGCGCATTGCGTGCGGCGCGGCGGTAGTCGTTGATGATGTCGGCGATTTCCGCAACCTGCAGGGCGCGCGGCACCGGCACGTCGCCCCATACACCATTGCCCTCGGCGTCGACGATGAAAGTCTTGCCCGGTACGGGCAATGCACTCGGCGCCACCGGCAGCGCGTTGTCCGGTTGAAAGCTTGGGTGCGATACGCGGCCCACATGCCACAGCTGCATGAAGATCAACCCGCCGGCCTCGTGTACCTGACGGCTGACTTCGCGCCAGGCTTGCACCTGTTCGTCGTTGTAGATGCCAGGCGTCCACGCATAACCCTGGCCTTGGCGGGAAATCTGCGTTGCCTCGGTGATGATCAGCGCGGCACTCGCTCGCTGGCGGTAGTACTCGGCGTTCATGGACGTCGGGATGTCGCCCGGTTGCCCGGCACGGGAGCGGGTCAACGGCGCCATCGCCATCCGGTGGGGAAGTGTGTAGGGGCCGAGGGCGATGGGGCGGAACAGATGTTGTGTCATGGGGGTTCTCCAGTCTTCGAAAAAGGTCGGTGGACGGTGTCGGGCATTGGGGCCGGCATCGGATGGCCCTACGTTAAGCGGCTATCCGGTGCTTGATAATCCACACGCGACGCCACGCTGCATTGCGTGAAATGCAACGTGGCGCGGTTCAGGAAGGCTGTTGCGAGCGAGTCAGGGGGAGGTTCAGCCAGCGCCGTCCGGTGGCGTTCGCCACGGCATTGCCGATGGCGGCCGCCATGGGGCCCTGGACGATTTCGGCGGCCCCCAGAAACGGTTGCCCCGGCTGGTCGAGCAGATGAACGTCGACCTGTCTGGGGAGTTGCGAGAAGCGCAGGATCGGGTAGCCGCTCCAGTCGTAGCTGCGGATGCCGCCGGCGTCATAGGCGACCTTTTCATACAGCGTCCAACTGGTGGACTGCACAATCCCGCCCTCGACCTGATTGCGCAGGCCATCGGGACTGACGATCTGCCCCACATCCACTGCGGTGACGACGTGATCGATCTGCACTTCGCCGGTTTGTGGATGGACTCGAAGACGCACGGCGATGGCGCAGTAGCCCATGATGTTTTTGTAGCGCGCGAAGGCAAAGCCTATGCCAGCGCCGGGTTCGTTGCTTTTTTGTGGCCAGTCGACCGCATCGCGCACCCGTTCCACCACCGCCCGCGCCCGAGGATCGGTCAGGTGCGCCAGACGCAGGGCAACCGGATCGACTCCGGCCTTGGCGGCCAGCTCGTCGATACAGGCTTCGATGGCGAAGACGTTGATGTGCGCGCCGAGCGAGCGCATGGCTGAGGTGCGGAACGGCATTTCGGTGACGAAGTTCATGTCGATCCGCGAGGAGGCGACGGTGTACAGCGGCACCGCGTTGCGATCGCCATCGCCTTCGGGCTGGGCGATCGGCACCGAGGGTGCGGAGGTGAACGGCCGGGCCAGCAGGCGTGCGGGCAGCAAGCGCCCGGCGTTGACGATGCGTTCGTTGTGCGGCGTGGTCCACAGCTCATAGTTCCAGTCCTGCAGCCGACCCTGCGCGTCAAGGTTGGCTTGCACTTCGCTGACCATCGCCGAGCTGTAGGGCTCCCAGAGGTTTTCCTGCTCGCGCATCCATTGCACCCGCACCGGCGTGCCCGGTACGCGCATGGCAATCAACGCTGCGTCGGCCGCGGCATCGTCGGCGCCGTTGTGGCCATAGCACCCGGAACCTTCGGTGTGGATACAGCGCACGCGCTCGGGTGGCAGCCGCAGCATTTCGGCGATTCCGGCACGCAGCGGATACACGCCCTGAGTGTGGGTCCAGACGGTGAGGGTGCCGTCCTTGAACCAGGCCACGGCGCAGGACGGTCCGATCGAGCCATGCATCAGATACTGCTTGGTCACGCGGGCGCGGTATTGGTTGATGGTCGCGCCCTGGGGCGTGCCTTCATGGCTGATCGGATAACGACGCGAGGGCAGGCGTTTGAGCACGGTGTGGATGTCCCGCGATTCGGGAATCGCCTGCCCGCCGCTCCAGCGCGCTGAGGCGTATCCGTGACGCATGGCTTTGATCGCTTGCCATTCGTCCCGTGCTACCACGGCCAGATAATTGCCGTCGCGGATCACCTGCACCACCCCGGACAGCGCCTTGATCGATTCAATATCGATGGTTTCCAGTGTGCAGCCGGGACGCGGCGGGCGGATGACCCGGGCGTGGAGCATGCCCGGCAGGCGAATGTCCTGCACGAATGCAGCGCCGCCGCTGACTTTGCCTGGAATATCCAGGCGTGGCAGCGAATGGCCGATGAGCTTGAATGACGCCGGCGGCATCGAGGGTGACTCGGATGTTGCGTAGCGGTGCAGATCGACCTGCTGCACGGCGTCGGCGTAGGACATGCGTTGCCCGGTCGGGCCGAGAATGATGCCGTCCCGGGTCGTCAGCAACGCCGGCGCAACGTTCCAGCTGCGCCCGGCCGATTCCAGCAGCATCTCGCGCACTTGTGCCGCCGCGTTGAACAGCGCGGTGCCGCTGTCGAAAATCGTGTGGCTGCCGGCGGTGTAGCCCTCGTTCGGCGTCAGTGCGGTGTCGGCGGTGAGCAGGTTGATCGCGGTCGGGGCCACCTCCAGGCGTTCGGCGGCTATTTGCAGCAACGCGGTTTTGACCCCGGTGCCCAGTTCGACCTTGCCGGTGTAGACGGTGATGCCGTCAGCGCCGACGCGAATCCAGGCATCGAGCCAAGGGTTGGTGCGCAGGCTGCCGGGCAGGTCCGGCGCCAATACGACCGTGCCCAGGGTGTCGACTTCGGTGTCGGCCAGGGCGCGGCGCGTGATCGGCACCAGAGCGAACGCCACCAGCAGGGCGCCCCCGCGCAGGAAGGCGCGGCGACTGTGATCGACCTCGTTGATTGTCGTCATTGCGCACTCCCGTTTTGCCGGGCGACAAGGCTGATCGCCTCGATGATGCGCAGGTGCGTACCGCAGCGGCACAGGTTGCCTGCCATGTGCTCGCGAATGGTCTGCTCGTCGGGGTGCGGATTGCTTTCGAGCAGTGACTGCGCACGCATCAACATGCCGGCGATGCAGTAACCGCATTGGGCAGCTTGTTTGTCGATGAACGCTTGCTGCAGGGAGCCGGGGTGGTCGGCCGTGCCCAGGCTTTCGACCGTCCGAACCTGTTTGCCCTCGAGGCCGGCGCAGGGTGTCAGGCAGGAAAACACCGGTTGGTCATCGACGATGACGGTGCAGGCGCCGCATTGGCCCAGGCCACAGCCGTACTTGGCGCCGTTCAGGCCCAGGTGATTGCGCAGCGCATAGAGCAGCGGCATGTCGGGTTCCAGCTCGAGAGCCCGGGAGGATCCGTTGACGTTGAGGGTGATCTGAGTCATTTCGTCTCCTGACGTAGCGCTTGGAGGGTAGCAGGAAGGTCGGTCCACGGTTGATCGGGGCTGGCCTGATGGCGCAGGTATAGGGCCAGGGCGTTGAGTTGAGCGTTGTCGAGGCTGGCGGCGAACGAGGGCATCACCGGTCCCGGTTGGCCGGGTTCTGCCGGGATGCCGTCGAGTACGGTTTTCACAAAGTTGCGCGGACTGGCGGCCAGCAGCGCCGAGGTCCGATCCAGTGCCGGGCGGCCGTCGATTTCACGCATCGGCGCGCCTGGGGCATGGCAGCCGGCGCAGGCGCTGGTGAAGAGCAGGGCGCCCGAGGATGAATCCGCAGGTTCAGCGCTGGCGCTCGGAATTTCGTTGATCGCGGTTTTCGCCGGCAGACTCAGCAGGTATTCGGCAATCGCCTGTGCATCTTCTGCGGGCAAGCGCGCCAGACCGAGACTGACCGGGCGCATCGGGCCCGCCGCCGTGCCGTGTCCGTCGACCACTTCGGCCCGCAGGTACTTCACCAGTTGCTCGCTGCTCCACGGGTTTGCCCGGTGCGCCATGCCCAGCAGAGACGGCGCGTCCCAGCCATCCACGCTGCCGCCGGCCAGGTTTTCGCCGGACGTCTCGGCACCGATCAGGTTCAGCGGCGAGTGACAGCCCGCGCAGTGGCCGGGACCTTCGACGAGGTAGCGCCCGCGATTCCACGCCTGCGATTGCTCGGCCACCGGCGTCAGCGGCTTCCCGTGCAGGAACAGCAGGTTCCAGAACGACACCAGCGGCCGGATGTTCATCGGGAAGTTCATGCGGTTCTGTTGTGGCGGCGAGTCCACGGCCGGGCCGCTCATCAGGTACGCATAGGCGTCGGCGATGTCGTCTTGGCTCATGCGCCGGTAATGAACATAAGGGAACGCCGGGTAGAGAAAATGACCGTCGCGGGAGATCCCTTCACGCATCGCCCGCTCGAAGGCCGGCAACGACCATTGGCCGATGCCGGTCTGTGGGTCCGGGGTGATGTTGGTGCTGTAGAGGGTGCCGAATGGCGTCACCAGCGGCAGTCCGCCGGCCAGGTATTGGCCGCCGGGCCGCGTATGACAGACCGCACAGTCGCCCGCCTCGACGACGCGCGCGCCACGTTGCAGTTGCGCGGAGTCGAAGGTTCGCGGGCGCTCGACCGGCGCAATTGCCGGACGCCACATCAGCGCCAGGGCCGCGATTGCACCGATCGAGGCGAGGGCTGCCGCGCTGGTCCACAGCGCTCTGGATCTCATGAAATGGCCGTTCATGAGCAGTTGCCTGAGCAGCACGCGGTGGGCTTGGGGGACGGATTCGGCATCTTCGACAACTCCTTGAACGACCGGGTAAGGGCGCCGATGCAAAGCCCTGCGCCAAGTGCCCAAGGTTAGAGAAGGCGCATGCGTCCGAGTATTGCCAGACCGCGCAATAGCACGTTGCGCCAAGTGCAACGCCCGGGGTCGTTGCATTTGGCGCATCACTCAATTGCCCGAGGGATGGATACTCGAACGCCCGCGCAGCCCTTAGCCTTGGCGTCACTTTTCCAAACTTATCGAGGTGTCATCATGCTTACGAGCAATCCGGCAGCGGCGGCCAGGGCCGAACAATCCGCTTCTCTTTCCGGCCTGATGGTCGCGTTCCTGGCATTCTGCTGCGGCGCGGTCGTGGCCAACCTTTATTACGCTCAGCCGATCGTCGAACTGATCGCGCCGCAGATCGGCCTGTCCAGTGCCAACGCCAGTCTGATCGTTTCACTCACGCAGTTCGGTTATGCATTGGGCCTGCTGTTGCTGGTGCCGCTGGCCGACCTGATGGAAAACCGCCGGCTGGTGGTCGGGTTTACCCTCGCGGCGAGCGTGACGCTGTTGTGCGCAGGGCTGACGCATTCGCCGTCGATGTTCCTGGTGCTGTCGTTGCTGATCGGCCTGACTTCGGTGGCGGTGCAGATCCTGGTGCCGTTGGCCGCGCATCTGGCGCCCGAGGCGACTCGTGGCCGGGTGGTGGGCAACATCATGAGTGGCCTGTTGCTGGGCATTCTGCTGTCGCGGCCACTGTCGAGTCTGCTGGTGGAAGTGTTCGGCTGGCGCGGGGTGTTTTTCAGCGCAGCGGCACTGATGGCGGTCATCGCCCTGATCATGGCGATTGCCTTGCCGCGCCGCGTCCCAAGCCATCAGGCGACGTACGCTGCGCTGATCGGTTCGGTGTTTGCGCTGGCCCGTCGGCACGCGGTTCTGCGTCAGCGTTCGTTGTATCAAGGCTTGCTGTTCGCCAGCTTCAGCCTGTTCTGGACCCTCGCACCGATCGAGCTGATGCGGCACCACGGTTTCAGTCAGGCACAGGTGGCGATATTTGCCCTGGTCGGCGCCGTCGGCGCGGTCGCAGCGCCGATTGCCGGGCGACTGGCCGATGCCGGGCACGGTCGGCGCGGGACGCTCGTTGCACTGTTGTTGGCGCCAGCCTCCTTGCTGATCGCTGCGCTGCCGGGTAGCAGTTATGTCTGGCTGGTGGTTTGCGCGGTGCTGCTGGACTTCGCCGTGCAACTGAACATGGTGCTGGGCCAGCGCGAGGTGTACGCCATCGATCCGCACAGCCGGGCCCGCCTGAATGCCGTGTACATGACCAGCATCTTCGTCGGCGGCGCGCTGGGGTCGTTGGTCGCCAGTCCGCTCTACGAGCATTTTGGCTGGAACCTGTCTGCCGTGACCGTGGCGTTGCTGCCGGCCCTGGCCCTGGCGATGTTTCTGAGCCGCAAGGCCGATGCCTGAACCTCAGGCACCGGTGAGTCCGATGAAGCACGGCCTTACAAGACGATTGGCGAACGGTGAGGCACAATCATCACCGTTTCCTTTTGATCGGGCTCCACTTATGGACAAGTTGCTGGCACTGAAGATGTTCGTTGAAACCGTTCGTTGCGGTGGTTATTCATCGGCGGCGCGCAAACTCGGCATCTCGACGTCCTCGGTGACACGCCAGGTGGCGGGGCTGGAACACGAGCTGGGCGCCAGCCTGCTCAACCGCACGACACGCAACACCAGCGTGACGGTCGCCGGCCAAACCTATTTCGAGAAAGCGGTGGCCATTCTCGATGCCATCGACGAGGCCGACGCGGTTGTCGCCGACCGTGGCAGCGAGGCGCAGGGACGCCTGCGCATCAGCGTGCCGGTGGAATTCGGCCGCCAGATCATTGCACCGCAATTGGGGATATTGCTCGACCGCCATCCGGGGCTGGAAGTCAGTGTGTCGTTGAGCGATCAGGTCAGCGATCTGCTGAGTGAGCAGATCGATGTCTCGGTGCGACTGGGCTCGTCAGTGGTCAGTGACGATATCGTCAGCAAGCGCGTGGGCGGCTTCCAGCGCTGGGTGGTGGCGAGTCCGGATTACCTGAATCATCACGCTGCGCCTTTGCACCCGCGAGACTTGCTCGAGCATCAATGCCTGCGCTTCGATTACGGTGCTGCGCACCAGCACTGGACGTTCCAGGGCGACGACGAAACCATCCAGCTCAATGTGCATGGCCGCCTGCAAAGCAACAACGCCGACATCCTGCGTGAAGCCGCGGTGGCGGGGCGCGGGGTGGCTCTGCTGGCCGATTGGCTGGTGCGTGCCGACGTCGAGGCGGGGCGGTTGACGCGACTGCTGGAGGGTTATGAAGTCAACCCCGGTAATGCGAGCTGCTGCATCAATGCGTTGTATCTGCCCAATCACCGGGGCTCCAGTCGTATCAATGTGTTCATCGATTTTCTGGAAGACATTCTGGCGCGTCCCTGCGCCCCGACAGCTTAGAAGGTGTATTTGGCCGTCAACATCATGTTGCGCGGGGTGCCGTAGCTGTCGCCGCCGTAACTGACGGAATTGGCGATGGTGGAGTAGTACTTGCGGTCGAAGATGTTGTTGGCGTTGAGCTGCAAGTCGAGGTTGTCATTGACCCGGTAGCCGGCCATCAGGTCAGTCACCGCATACGCGCCTTGCTTGAGGCGGTAGTTGCCGCCATCGAGCAGTTCGATGTCGTTGTACAGGCGGCTCTGCCAGGAGATGTTGCCGCCCACGCGCAGCTTTTGCAGCGGGCCCTGGAAGTTGTAGCGGGTGGTGAGTTTGAACAGGTGTTCCGGCGTGTCAGTGTCGAACTGCTTGTTGACCTTCTGCGGGTTCGCCGCGTCCTTGATGGTGTGGGTGCGGGCGTAGGTGTAGCCGCCGCCGACCTGCCAGTTGTCGGTGAGGGCGCCTTGCAGTTCGAAGTCGATACCCTGGCTGCGAATCTCGCCGGAGGCTTCATAGCAGGAAGACTGCGGGCAGTTCGGCACGAACACCTGCACCGCGCGGTTTTCCTGATCGACCCGGAACACGGCGAGGCTGGCGTTCAGCGCGCCGCCCAGGTATTCGCCCTTGATGCCGACCTCGTAGTTCTTGCCCACGATCGGCTTGACCGGACTGCCGGAGGTGTCCTTGTTGCTCTGCGGGGTGAAGATGTCGCTGTAGCTGGCGTACACCGAATGATGGTCGTCCAGCTCGTAGATCAGGCCGGCATAGCGGGTGACGTTGCGGGTGACTTTGTAATCGCCGTCGCCATCGCGGTTGTCGTAGTCGTACCAGTCCAGACGTCCGCCGAGGATCAGCTTCAGCGGATCGGCCAGGCTCAGGCGAGTGGTCAGGTACACGCCGTCCTGAGTGGTGACTTCGCGCGTGTTGTTGGTGTGGACGAAGTCCGGCTTGCCGGCGTTGATCGGCCAGTTGGTGTCGTACGGCGAGTAGTTGTGGGTGGTCAGGTCATAGATGCGTTTGCTGGCACCGACCACCAGTTCATGGCTGCGCCCGAAGGCTTCGAACGGGCCGCTGAAGAAGGCGTCCAGACCGGCCTGGTTTTCATCGGCCTTGGACTGGTAAACCGTGCGGGCCAGGGTGTCGTTGACCCAGCGCGACTGGTAGGAGCCGGAGAACAGCGCGTTCTGTTCGGAATAGTTGGCGTTGACCTGCAGCGTCCAGTCGTTGGCCAGTTGCTGACGGATTTCGGCGAAAACGGTGTTGATCTCCTGATCCTTGTCCTCCCAGGAGGTGCCGGGGTTGTACGAGCGCGGCAGGTCGAGGTGATGGCCGTCGAGGCCGATCATCGACGAACCCCAGAAGTAGTTGGTCCGGTCCTTCTGGTGCGAGAAACCGAGGGTCAGGGTGGTGTCTTCGCTCAGATCCGCCTCGGTGACGGCGTAGAACAGGTTGTGTTGCTCGTCCACGTCATCGATGAAACTGTTGGCGTCGCGGTAGGACGTGACGACCCGACCGCGCAGGGTGCCGCTGTCGTTGAGTGGGCTGGAAGCATCGATCTCGCCGCGATAGTTGTCCCAGGTTCCGGCGGCGCCGGTCAGGGTCACGCGCTGCTCGGCCAATGGCCGTTTGCGGACCAGGTTGATCGCCGCCGAAGGGTTGCCGGCACCGGTCACCAGACCGGTCGCACCGCGTACGACTTCAACCCGATCAAACATCGCCAGATTCGGCTGGGATCCGACGTTCGCGCCGTTGTAGCCGCTCGGTATGCCGTCGTACATCAGGTTGTCGATGTCGAAACCCCGGGCTTTGTAGGACTGCCGGCCGGGCCCGTTGGAGAAGTCGAGGAACAGCCCCGGCGTGGCGTTGACCACATCATTGATGCTGGTCATCGCCTGATCGTCCATGCGCTGGCGGGTGATGACGGTGACGGCTTGCGGTGTTTCGCGCAGGGTCAACGGCAGCTTGGTGGCGGTGGCCATGGTGCCGGTGGTGTACGACTCGGAGCCTTCGGTGGTGCTGCCCAGTTGGGTGGAGGTGATCGCGGTCGCACCGAGTTCGAGGGTGGCGGGCGGGGCGGTGTCCTGCACCTCGCGGGTTTCATCGGCCAGCGCCGGGGCCATGACAGCCATACAGATGGCCATCGACAGGAGATTGCGTGACGGATTGAAACGATCTTGCGAGGTGGTGCGCGACATGAAGGCTTCCTGATTTTTAAATAGCAAATAAAGAGCTGTTGAGAATCATTGCTAATAATTGTGTCAGGGTTTTTTACAGCGACAAAGCGCTTCGTGAAAAAAATGTGAAATCGCGCAGTGGAAGAAGGAGGGGGGGGCTGAGCTTGCACGGAACAGCTCAAGCGCGGCCCTTGCAGCGCATTCAGCGGGAAAACCGTTTGTCAGCTTCCAATGCAGACCAACAGGTTGGCGCCTACTTTTGTGGCCGGGCCAGCCAAATGACAGGAGAAATTCTGAAGTCATTGACGCGCATTGGAGCTGGCCCCGTGACGTTGATTTCAGGATGGATCTTGAATGAGGCGCGGAGCATCGCCCAGGCGATGCGCAACGGAAAACCCGCGCCTTTGACCTCGTTAAGGAGAACGCAGATGGCAATCAGCCGAGTCACCGAAACAGCCGATAACACCGCACTCGTCAAAGCCGAGGTGTACCGCTGGTACAACCTCTTTTTCCCGTGGTCGCGCGGCGTGGCTTCCCAGTCGAAAGACGCGATAAAGCCTTTGTACGATGCCCTGGCGAACGATTTTCGGGTGGTGCTCACGGACGGTCAGATCATGGACCGCGAGAACTACTGGGAACGTCTTTGGGGGCTGCACGGCAAACGTGCCGGCAGCCCGGAGTCGCACATCATCAATCTCTCGATCACGCCGCTTCCTGGTGACTGCTTCCTCACGGTTTTCGACCTGGTCAAGAACGGGATCACCAAGAAGAAAGTCGATTCGGCGCTCATGCGGCTGGACCCTGCATCGCCATCGGGCATCTCGTGGATCTATGTCCACGAAAGCGAGCACGAGACGTCGTTCGCCTAAGGTGCTCGATGGCTGTTCGGGTTTGCCCGTTGCCAGCCTGTTGGTCGGTGCGGGCTTATCCTAATAGGCAGGATTTTTAGAACGCCAGAAACGACAAAGCCCCGACTAATCGGGGCTTTGTCGTACATGGGAGATCGAATTCATACCGAAACACACGGCTACTTCAGACCCTCTAGCGCGCGTGATAAAGCAAAGGCCGTCATGTAGCATAGGGTCATGACTCGTTCTACAGTCATCCCTCACTACGCGCTTGTGCACCAACTTGGAAGGTTTGTGAATGATAAAGACTATCCCTCTGTGGAAAATGGCGATGGCCACCAAAGGTAAGATAATTGGAATTGTGATTCTGGCATTCTTACCTGTTTTTATTATCGCCGGTGCGTGGATGTTTCTTGAAGGGCTGCAAAGTGGGCAATATCGTCAAGCTGCAATGGGGGCTATTGGTTTTATTTTTTTTGGGGCGGGCGGTGTGCTGTTTATACCTGCAACAACATATATACCCGGTAAAACATTCAAGCTTTACAGGAATAAAAAATTCATTACGCAAAAGGCCGTAAATTATGGTTACGGAATCTGTGTCCTTATTTTTGCAGGTCTTGCGGCCCTTGCACCGGAAGACGCGATAAAGTCAATCGGTTATGGGTTGGCAGCTATCTATGGCCTTTATATTTTTTCCAAAAGCCTGAAGTTTCACGAAGATGTGGATTTCTCGACAAATGAATATTTGGCAACTGCTCTGGGATTCCCGGCAGGGGAGAAAATTCTGGTCAGTTACCAGAACTTTGATTCTGACGACATTAAAACGGGTAGTAACGCCTTTGCAGCAACGGCGACAAAGTTGGTGGTGGCGTCGTTTGATGGGCAAGGTTGGGTAAAGCTGTCACGTGAACTGAGTCAGATCTCGGGCATTGGCATCTGTGGTAACGAGAGTCAAAGTTACTTTGTGAAGTTGCAGTTCAATGATGGTACAGATGTGTTGTTGTGCATTGGTCTATATGAAAAGCTCACCTCCAATCCGGTACTGGTAGTCAGAAAGCTGTTGGAAACGATAGATGCAAGCCTTCTTTCGGGTAGTGGAGCGCCACAGCCAGCGCAACGACGTCGTGTGGTTGTCCACTCTGGCACGCCAGCCTCGATTTCAAAAGACACTGCGTCCGAGGCTGAGATGGCGCCTATGCGCAATATTGAGGTTGCCCCTGCCGTATTGGCAGCTATCCAGAACGCCGAAGAAGTTGCTCCCGGTCGCAGGCTGGAGCTTTAACAATGTCCCATTGTACAAAGTTTGAATTTTCCTATGCCAATGAAGAGGCTATTGCCAAAGCCTTCGGCAAGATGGGGCTTATTCCAACGACTGGTCTGGTTTCCATGTTTACCAGCGAATTCAGTAAAAACGTGCTGGGCAGAATCGGCTATATGGGTACGCAACAATTCAGAGCTGTTTGTGCCGAAACGGCGGACAACTTCAATCTGTTCGTTTGTAAAATCGAGGAGGGTTCCTACAAACTCCTTATCGAACGGGAGACTGTCTCGGCCGGTGATGAAGCGATAATGGCTGATTTGGCGTTGGCGTTCCAGAAAGCGTATATCAGCATAGCCGTCGATGAAACCGTCCGGCGCATAGACGCATCAGGTGTTCCATCAAAAGTAAAAGAAACGCTTCAAGGGTTCGAGATTGAATTTGGACCCCACTACGAATACAGCATTCACGTCACTGTCACGGGCGATGAAATTACAGAAGAAGTGCGTGGCGTAAAAGGAGATGTCTGCACAAAGCTTACTGAAGAGCTTGAATCTCTGCTTTCCAGCCCTACCGCAGAGCTTGTGACGGAGTGGAAGCCGGAATATACCGTCGTCCATGAAGAACAAACCCTTAAAATCTTCAGTGCGAATTTCTGAATGCAAATCAATGTGCACCATATGGAGTTGAGCAGCATTAATGGACCCGGGTTGCGCTTGGTATTATGGGTGCAGGGTTGTGCGCTGAATTGCAAGGGATGCTTCAATCAGAGTACCCACGCTCGCGAAGCAAGTGCGCTGATGTCGGTTCATGAATTGGCACAGAAGATAAATGCACTGGACATCGCGGGGGTTACGCTATCCGGAGGGGAACC
Source organism: Pseudomonas sp. PHC1 (assembly GCF_046487845.1). Taxonomy (NCBI): domain Bacteria; kingdom Pseudomonadati; phylum Pseudomonadota; class Gammaproteobacteria; order Pseudomonadales; family Pseudomonadaceae; genus Pseudomonas; species Pseudomonas sp. PHC1. The sequence continues at coordinate 32,688 of NZ_JBJXHJ010000008.1, read as the reverse complement.
ACTCGATCAGGCGCTAGCCCTGGAGCAATTGATACATGCCGTCGATGGCGAGAAAAACTGGATACTTTATACCGGCTATACGCCGAAAGAGATATTCGGGAATGAAGCCATGATCCGTGTTGTCAAGGCCGTAGACTTGACACTGGCGGGTCGGTATCGGCAAAACGCGCAACATCCCTATCAGCACAAACAGATTATTCAAACCAGCGACAGAGTCGATATGGATTTTTTCCGTGCCAAACGAGTAGTCGAGTTTGTTGTTTCAAATTCTGGCGTTACCAAAACCGGTTTTCCGATTCATCTATAACCCAGTTCAAGCGCAGGGATAACAGGCATGAACCGCACCAAGCAAATCACAGATTACCTCAAGGCGCGTTATGCGATTTTGGTCATCGAGACTTTTGAGGAGGAGCGTGCACTCAATGAAATTTCTGAAATTGCCAAGACGCTGAGCCATCGCTTATTCGTCTGGAACTCGACGATGGGCGTGCAGATAAATGGCGTCGTGGCCGGAGATAAAACCTTTGATTTGAAAATGGCCCTGGATTTTTGCGAAGAAAAGGCGAAGGAGGAGGGCAGCAAGAATATCTTTGTTTTTTGTGATGCACATAACTACCTTGGCTCAAGCTCCAATCCGGTTTATCGCCGCCGACTTCGAGACTTGGCCATCAATATCCGCTCACTTGGGTATCGAAGTAATTGCATTGTCGTAGCGCCCAGCTTTGAAATTGCCAATGATCTTCAAAAGGAAATCACGCTGATTGATTTTCCTTTGCCGTCAAGAGACGAAGTCAAGGGTCAGGTAAATAACTTTGTTAATTCCTGGCAAGGTAATGACAGCGTCAAGATTGATCTTTCCAGCGAAGTCAGAGACAAACTCATTGATGCCGCATTGGGTCTCACGGGATTGGAGATTGACAATAGTCTGTCTCGTTCATTGGTATCCAGTTTGAGTTTGAATGAAAACACCGTAAACGATCTGCTTTCCGAGAAAAAACAAATCATACGCAAGACAGGGATCCTGGAATACATCGACTCAAAGCTGAATCTTGAGGATGTCGGAGGGCTGGCAACGCTCAAGAAGTGGCTCCATTTGCGTAGCCAGTGTTTTGGGCAGCTTGCCAAGGAGTTCGGTGTCGGAACCCCGAAAGGTTTGCTCTTGACTGGTGTTCCCGGTTGCGGCAAGTCGCTGACGGCGAAATGCGTAGCGTCGTCATGGAACATGCCTTTACTGCGATTGGACATGGGCAAGATCTTTCAGGGGGTGGTTGGCTCTTCAGAATCCAATATTCGTTCCGCCCTGCGTACCGCAGAAGCGGTTTCCCCCTGCATCCTGTGGATCGACGAAATTGAAAAAGGTCTTTCCGGTTCTTCCGGAGGAGCATCGGACGGTGGCACGGCTACACGGGTATTCGGCACGTTGCTGACCTGGATGCAAGAAAAAACGGCGCCTGTTTTTGTGTTTGCTACCGCCAACAATATCAATAGCCTGCCGCCGGAGTTGTTGAGGAAGGGGCGGTTCGACGAAATATTTTTCGTTGATTTTCCGTCGACACTGGAAAGAAAGAAGATTCTTGAAATACACCTGAAGAAATTGAAGCGTGACCCGGAAAAATTCGATCTGGATCGGTTGTCTGCTTTAGGAGGCGAGTCGAACTTTGGTCAGGACGTTGTGCTTTCTGGTGCTGAGATCGAAGCCTGGGTCGGGGATTCCCTGATTGAAGCGTTCTCACGGCGCATGAATGGTTTTGATGATGCAAGCGATCTGACGATGGCTGATTTCGAAACCACTATTTCGCGCCTGGTCCCCATGAGCAAAATGCGCAAGGACGAGTTTACAAGGCTTCGTGATTGGGCGAATCAAAACGCGATCAGTGCTTCGGCCATGGTTGCCGGCCTGAATGACACGGAAACTCAAATCGGTGGCAGGCAGATCGATTTTTAATGACACACACGTTAGCAGGCGACTTGCTGGTCTTGCGCTGTGCGCAGGACCAGCAAGTCGATGCTTTCCATCCGGTTTTCCTCTTAACGCATCTGCAGGATGATCGGGCTGCTGCTGGCCGGATCGGTGTGTTCACGCAGTTTGCCCACGGTCTGCGCATCAACGGCGCTGCCCTGATTGCCCCAGTTGCTGCGCATGAACGTCAGCACTTCGGCGATCTGCTGATCCGACAGCTGCTCACGGAAGGCCGGCATGCGATAGGCATCCGGCACGCCGGCCGCCACCACTCGTTGCGAACCATTGAGGGTGATGTTGATTGCCGAGGCACTTTCCCTGGCCATTGCAGAAGTCGCGCCGGCCAGCGGCGGCATCCATTGCGATTGACCCTTGCCGTCCAGACCGTGGCACGACGCACAGCGCGTCACGTAGGTCTGTGCACCGGGCGAGTCCAGACGTTGCGCTGCCGAAACCGCTTGATACTGCCAAGGCGCGCCATCCCGTTCGCGATCTCCCGGAAGCGACTTCAGGTAGTGGGCAATGGCCGTCAGATCGTCGTCGCTCATGAACTGCGTGGAGTTGTTGAACGCCTCGGTCATCGAGCCGTAGACCACTGCGTGCTGGTTGCGACCGGTCTTGAGGAACTGCACGATCTCCTGCTCACTCCAGCGGCCCAGCCCGGTGTTGTGGTCATCGCGCAGGCTCGGCGCGTACCAGCCATCGAGCAGGGCGCCGGCGAGGTATGGCTTGCCGGACTCATCCAGTGCCTTCTCGTTGAACGCCAGGCTGCGCGGCGTGTGGCAACTGCCGCAGTGCCCGGCGCCCTGCACGAGATAAGCGCCGCGGTTCCATCGTTCATCCTGCGACGGTTTAGTCACATAAGGTTCGGTGTCAACAAATACACCGTTCCACAGCGCAATCGGCCAACGCAGGTTCAGCGGAAACGGAATCCCGCTCGGGATGTTCGCTTGTTTCACCGGTGCCACGCCTTTCATGAAGAAAGCATACAGCGCTCGAACATCGTCATCACTGAGCTTGGCGTAGGACGGGTAGGGCATCGCCGGGTACAGACGGCGACTGTCGGGCGCCACGCCGTGGCGAACGGCACGGTCGAAGTCCGCCAGGCTGTAGTGACCGATGCCGGTTTCTGTGTCCGGGGTGATATTGGTCGCATGGATTGAGCCCAGCGGCGTGGCCATTTCCAGCCCACCGGCGAATGGCGCACCGCCCGGCACGCTGTGACAGGCCACGCAATCGCTGAGCCTGGCGACGTATTCGCCACGGGCGACCAGCGCCGGGTCGATGTCGGCCACGGCGATCTGGTGGTTCTCCAGGCGCGAGACAGGCTCGCGGGTGACATACCAGGCCAGCAGGCCTGCCGCGACCATGCACGGCACCGCCAGCCAGCCAGCGGTTCTTGCGAATCGGCTGTTATTCATGGACGCTCCGGCGCTGATCAACTGAAGGTGTGTCGGCTCATGGGCAGGCTGCGCACTCGCTGACCGGTCAGCGCTGCCACCGCGTTAGCGACAGCGGGCGCGACCGCAGGCAACGGCGGTTCACCAATGCCACCCATTTTTTCCCCGCTCTCGACCACCCGCACATGGACCCGTGCCATCCGCGCAGGCGGCAGGATCGGATACAAGTCGTAGTTGCGCGCCCGGGGTTTGCCATCGATCCACACGGCTTCTTCCACCAACGTCTGCGACAGTCCCAGTGCTACGGCGCCATTGACCTGAGCCTCGACAATCGCCGGGTTGACGATGCTGCCCGGATCAATCGCCTGCCAGATGTCATGCACCTTGACCTGGCCGTTCTTGATGGACACCTCGGCGATCACCGCCGTCTCGGTACCGAACGGCGAAGCCATGGCCACCCCGCGCGCACGTCGGCTGCCGTCCTCGGCAGTAAACGGGCCGCGCTTCCAGCCGCCCGACAGTTCACCCACCGCTTGCAGCAGGGTGGTCAAACGCTTGTTGTCGCGCAGCAAATGCAGGCGCAGGTCGAACGGATCTTTGCCACCCTTGTCGGCCAGTTCATCGAGGAACGACTCATAGAAAAAGTCGTTGAGCGAATTACCCACCGAACGCCAGTAGCCGAGCATCGCCGGGCCTTTGACGTAGATCTGTGCGATGCGTTTGTTGGGGATCGCGTAGGACTTGCCCGACAAGCCTTCAAGCGCCGTCGGGTCGAGCTTTTCACCTTGCTTGCCGGCGAGGGCTTCGGTCGGGCCTTCGGTGGCACTGATCGCTTCAATTGCCAGCGGCCAGCCATCGTTGTCCAGTGCGGCACGGAAATTCACTGCGGCAACCGGGCGGAGCACGTCACGCAGGAACTCTTCTTCGCGACTCCAGATCAGTTTGACCGGGCGCCCAACCGCTTTGGCCAGCGCGATGGCCTGAGGGTAGGGACTGGCCGAGTCGTAGAGGAAATGCCGACCGAAGAACCCGCCCAACAGCGGCGAATGCAAGGTGATGCGTGACGGATCGAGCCCGGTGCGTTTGGCGATGTCGGCGCGGAACATGTCCGGCGCCTGATTCGGCAGCCAGACCTCAAGCGAACCATCCGGATTGAATCGGGCCAGTGCTGAAGGCGGCTCCAGCTGTCCGTGGTTCAGGTATTGGTTGTGGTAAGTGGCGTCGATCCGGGCCTTGGTCTCCTTGAGAATCGAAGCCACATCGCCTTCGTGTTCATCATCTTTGGCGGGGCTTTTATCTTCAGCGAGGCGCTTGAACCAGGCATCGCTGGAAAAGTCGGCGGGCATCGGCCGCACTTGGCTGTCGGCCGTCGGCTCTTGCCAGTCGACCTGGATCGCCTCGACGGCACGTTTGGCGTGCCACCAGCGCTCGGCGACCACCGCTACAGCGCCCGGCAGACGGTGCACGGAATGCACGCCTTTCATCGCCTTGACCTGGTCTTCGTTGCGCAAGTTGCCCACGGTCATCCCCAGGCGCGGGGCATGTTGAACGGCGGCATGCAGCATGTCGTCGACTTTCAGATCGATGCTGTACAGCGCCTTGCCGGTGGATTTGTCGTAAGCGTCGAGACGCTTCACCGGTTTGCCGATCCAGCGGAACTGACTCGGATCACGCAGCTTCACCGAGGCCGGATCGGGAACCGGCAGATCCATCGCGCGCTCGGCCAGTTCACCGTACGTCAGCGAGCGGTTCGACTTGGCATGCACGACTTTGCCAGGCTCGGTGGTCAACTCGCTCACCGGCACGCCCAGTTGCTGCGCGCCGGCCTGCAACAGCATGGCGCGGGCGAGGGCGCCGAGGCGACGCATGACCGGGTAACTCATGCGCACCGACATACTGCCGCCGGTGATGCGCAGGCCGTTTTCCATCACCACATAGGCTTCGCCGGGCGGCGCGGCTTCGACGAGGAAGGTCGCCGGGTCGGCATCCAGTTCTTCACCGACGATCTGCGCCATGGCGGTGAACGTACCCTGTCCGCCTTCCATGAACGGACAGAGCAGGCGCACGCGGTTGTCCGGGCGGATTTCGAGGAATGCCGGGACCTGTGTGCCGCGCTCGGCCGTCGCTGCCGCTGCCGCTTGTACCCGTGTCACACCGAGTGGCAGACCGAAGCCGAGCACCAATGCGCCGACGGCGGTACCGGTCAGAAAACGTCTGCGCGACACATTGATCGGTTCCTGCAGATCCAGTACTGAAGCGTGCTGCGAAGGGTCGATACGAACGTTCATCACGCGTCCCCCTTGCCGGCAAGCTCATGCACGGCGGCATGAATGGCGTTGTAAGTACCGCAGCGGCACAGGTTGACCATCGCCGCCTCGATCTGCGCATCACTCGGTTTGGGGTTTTGCTTGAGCAACGCGGTGGCGGCCATCACCTGCCCGGACTGGCAGTAGCCGCACTGGGCGACCTGCAGATCGACCCAGGTCGAGACCACCCGTTTGCCTACGTCATCGGCCTCGATGGCCTCAATCGTGGTGACTTCGCGGCCGACCACACCCGCCACCGGCGTGACGCACGAACGCACCACATTGCCGTCCACCAGCACCGAGCAGGCGCCGCATTGCGCCAGTCCGCAGCCGTACTTGGTGCCGGTCATGCCCAGATCATCGCGGATCACCCACAGCAAGGGCGTATCGGCGTCGGCATCGACCTGATAGGTCTTCTGGTTGATTCGTAGTTCCATGATTCACCCGCTTGATCATCGGTTGACGTGCATTGTTATGAGCGGTGACACGCGGCGAGGCGCATCACCGGTTTTCGTTCAATTCACTAGTGTGCCGAGTGCTTCTGCCTCGTATGGCTGCCCGCGCAAAAGGGCCATGTCACGACTCGGCGCGGTGCCGAACAGCCGGCCGTATTCACGGCTGAACTGCGAAGGACTTTCATAGCCGACCGCAAACGCCGCGCGCGAAACGTCGAGGCGCTCGACCAGCATCAGTCGGCGGGCCTCGTTCAACCGCAGCCATTTCTGATACTGCAGCGGACTCATGCCGGTGAGCTGGCGGAAATGATGGTGAAAGGTCGGCGCGCTCATCTGCACCCGCGCGGCCAGATCGTCGATGCGCAGGGCATCGGTGTAGTTGACCTTGAGCCAGTCGATGGCCTTGGCGATGCGATAACCCTGGCCATCGACGGCAGTGATCTGCCGTAGCCGCGGGCCTTGGTCGGTGTGGAGCAGCCGATAGTGGATTTCTCGCAGAATCAGCGGCGCCAGGACCGGGATCGCCTCGGGTTCATCGAGCAGGGCCAGCAGGCGATCGAGCGCGTCTTCCAGCGCTGACGACAGGCTGCCAATCGCGGCGCCCGTACCCGTTGATGGCTGGCGTTTCGCGGGCAAGCCGCTCTTGGTAATGACCTCGGCAAGCATGCTGACATCCAGTTTCAGCACGAGGCCGACACAGGGCTGTTCGGGACTGGCGAGCATCACTTCGGAGTTGGCGGGCAGGTCCAGCGACGTGACCAGAAACCGCGACGGGTCATAGCTGTAGCCCTCACCACCGACCCACAAGCGCTTTTCGCCGCGACCCACGAGAATCAGGCTGGGTTCGATCATGCACACAACGGGAGGCGCCGGCTGGTCGCGACGAAACAGCGACAGCCCGGGTATCGACGTGGCGAAGTCACCCGGCGCGTTCACACGCCGATCGATGTGCACGGCCAAGGGCGATTCCTGGGGCAGAGGGGTCGGGATCATGTCGGGTCACTCCTGTTGACCGAACTCTAATCCGCGCGCGAGACGTTTCCTATCCATCACCCTGCATCGCCAGAGGATCAGGCAAGCATTCAAGAGGAATGCGCTAGGGAAGCACCGGACTGACCGGGAGAATGTGTCTATCTGTTACAGGGACAATGCCCGGACGGGCGACAAACTGTTTGCCCCTGCGCATCACACCCCACACGTTTTTCGCACCACAGGTAGTTTCCATGACGTTTCCTTCTTCAGATCCTTCTAAAAGAACAGGCGGCTGGAGCGCCGTGCTGGCGATGTCGCTGGCCGCATTCGCTCTGGTCGCTTCAGAGTTCATGCCCGTCAGCCTGCTGACGCCGATTGCGGCAGACCTGCACATCACCGAAGGCCAGGCCGGGCAGGGGATTTCCGTGTCCGGTGGCTTTGCCTTGATCACCAGTTTGTTGATCGCCTCGGTCGCCGCTCGCATCGAACGCAAGCAGCTTCTGCTGGGCCTGACCTTGCTGATGATCGTCTCCGGAACGGTCGTCGCGCTCGCCCCGGGCTACCCGTCGTTCATGTTCGGACGTGCGTTGATCGGGATTGCGATTGGTGGTTTCTGGTCGCTGTCGGCGGCGACTGCCATGCGCCTGGTGAAGCCTGAACAGGTTTCCCGTGCGCTGGCCATCGTCAATGGCGGCAACGCTTTGGCCACGGTCATCGCCGCACCGGCGGGCAGCTTTCTTGGTTCGTTGATCGGCTGGCGCGGCGCATTCTTCTGTGTGGTTCCGGTCGCGGTGCTTGCCGCCGTGTGGCTACTGATCAGCCTTCCGTCTTTCAAGGCCGAGCGCCAGGCCGGTAGCGGCAACGTTCTGCGGTTGATGAGGCAATTGCCAGTGGCTTTGGGCATGGTCGCCGTCAGCGTCTTTTTCATGGGCCAGTTCATGCTGTTCACTTACCTGCGGCCATTTCTCGAAGGGGTCACCGGTGTCAGTGTTTCAACATTGTCTTTGATGCTACTGGGCCTGGGGCTGGCAGGTTTTATCGGCACCTTTCTGATCGAACGGTTTATGGGCCGTGGCCTCTACCGCACGCTGACCGCCATTCCGCTGATCATGGCGGTGATCGCGCTGGCGTTGGTCAGCTTCGGCAAATCGCCGGTGCTGACCGCCGTGTTGCTCGGACTTTGGGGACTGGTCGCCACAGCCGCGCCGGTTGGTTGGTGGACGTGGCTGGCGCAGACGCTCCCGGATGATGCGGAAGCGGGAGGCGGCTTGCTGGTGGCCATCGTCCAACTGGCGATCGCCGGCGGCGCAATCGTTGGCGGCCTGGCGTTTGATCTGAGCGGTTACAAAGCCACCTTCGAGCTTAGCGCCGCTGTCCTGGTCGCCGCGTCTGTGCTGGCCTGGCTGGCCGGACGCAATGCCACGGAAGTTCATCTTGGCGAGCCGAACGCGACAGCCTGACGAGATCACCTGCAACCGGTTTCGCCTTATGGCTCAAGCATCAAACTGCGCCAAACGATAACGGGCGGTTCAACCCGCGCAACATCCGGTTGCGGCGCTTGCTGTTCCTGCACCTCTGGCGAAATCACTTCGGATGATGAGCGCTCAAGCAGTAAAAGCTGTGCAGTTTCTATGGTCGACTCATGAGTAGGCTGCGTGGTCATTTGAGCGAAACAACGACCTTGCCCTTGGCGCGTCCCCGCTCGACGTACTTCAATGCCTCGGCCGTTGATTCAAAGGGGAAGGAACGATCAACCACTGGTTTGATGATCCCGTCCTCCACGAGCGCGGTGATGTGTTGCAGTTGAGCGCCATTGGCCCGCATGAACACGAACGCGTAGCTGACATCCTGCTTGCGCGCTTTGCGACGAATGCCAAGGCTCAGCAGGCGCATGACTTGCTGCAATGGCCAGGACAATCCTTGCTCCCGCGCGAACTGCACAGTGGGTGGGCCCGAGATGGAAATGAGTTGGCCGCCGGGCTTCAGGACTTTGAGTGACTTCTTCAGCACGTCGGCGCCGAGGCTGTTCAGCACCACGTCGTAGTCATGCAGCACATTTTCGAAGTTCTGCTGTTTATAGTCGATGACTAGATCGGCCCCCAGCGCCTTGACCCATTCGACATTGGCGGTGCTGGTAGTTGTGGCGACAAACGCACCGAGGTGTTTGGCAAGCTGAATCGCACTTGTGCCGACGCCGCCGGAACCCGCGTGAATCAGCACTTTCTGGCCCTTTTGCAGCCGGGCGGTTTCAACCAGTACTTGCCAGGCGGTCAGTGCAACCAAGGGCAGGGATGCGGCTTGTGCCATGTCGGTATTGGCGGGTTTCAGGGCGACCGCGTTTTCGTTCACGGCGATCAATTGGGCGAACGTCCCGATCCGCGCTTCGGGCGGGCGAGCGTACACCTCGTCTCCCGGTTTGAAGCGTGTCACCTTCGAACCGACTTCAACCACGACCCCCGCCAGGTCATTGCCCAATATCAACGGAAAGGCGTAGGGCAGAATCAGCTTGAACTCGCCTTTGCTGATCTTCGAATCCAGCACGTTGATACTGCTCGCATGGACCTCGATCAAGACGTCGTGGGCACCGACTGCGGGGGCGGGCGCTTCGCCAATGCGTCCGGGGTTCTTGCCATAGCCATCAATCAGAAATGCTTTCATCGTGGTGCGGCTCTTGCTGGTAGTAAGGAGGCTAGCCGGTGCATTGCGGTGTTGCTGCGTGACGTGGTCAAGCATCGAGAAACGCCTGCGCCTTGGTCACAAAGTCGGCGTGATGCTGGAAAATCCCACCGTGCCCGGCATCCTCATAAATCACCAACTGTGCGTTGGGGATAAGCCTGGCCAGTTCAAACGAGTTAATGCTGGGCACCATGATGTCGTTGTCGCCGTTGACGACCAGCGTCGGCGTGCGCAAGCGTCCAAGCGCTTGTCGCGGTTGTTTGCCCCACGCCGTGATGGCTTTCAATTGCCGCAGGAAAGCGCGGGGTGTCGGGCCCTTGTCGCGATTGTTCTTGCGTGCCTTGAGGCGTCTTAAATACTGCGAGGCAGACCGTCGCCCATTGGCCGACGAGGTGAAGAAAAGGTAGGACTTGGGATCGCGCAGGGTCAGCAAGCCTTTGAGGATCAATGGCCATAACACTGTGCCGACCTTGTCGATGCCGGTGCCGCCCGCCGGTCCAGTACCGGTCAGAATCAACCGGCGTACCAAGTCAGGCGCCTTGAGGGCAATGTCCTGAGCGACGAAACCTCCGAGGGAAAATCCGAGCACATCCACGGTTTTCAGCCCCAGCGCCCTGATCAGCTGGATGGCATCGTCGGCCATTTCACCCACCGTCAGTGGCGCGGTCCCACCCGAGTTGCCGATACCGCGATAGTCGGTGGTGATGACGCGTCTGGTTTGCGCCAGGCCATCGATGATCGCGGGGTCGAAGTTGTCCAGCACCGCGCCCCAATGGTTGAACAGTACAAGCGGCACGCCGGTTGCGGGCCCGGTGTCGCGGTAGGCAAAGGGAATGCCGTTGACCGTGATCGACTGGTTCGCTGCGTCGATGAATGACGTCGGCGAACCGGAGCGGGAATTTGTCTGTATTGAACTCATTGTCACTCCGGACAGCGGGCAGGATTCGATGCAATGCCATGTGCCTGCATCGAATCTGCCGCGAATGCTCGCTAGCAAAAAATCACTGTGGCGTCTGGTAGCGTTGGGCGACCGCAGACTGGCGGATTTGCCCCAGCAGGCCCTGGCGTGCGCCCTGCAGGTCGTCCCAGCGCTCCGCTTCGTGCAGCGGCGGGATGGTCACAGGTTCGCGACGATCGAAGCCGACCAGTGCGGCATCCACCAGATCACCCACTTCCATGATTTCGCTCAGGGTGTTGATGTCGACGCCGGAGCGATCCCAGATTTCCGTGCGGGTGGCGGCGGGCAACACGGCTTGCACATAGACACCTTGCGGCGACAGTTCCAGGCTCAGTCCCTGGGACAGGAACAGCACGAAGGCCTTGGTCGCACCGTAGACGCTCATGCCGAACTCCGGCGCCAGGCCTACCACCGAACCGATGTTGATGATCGCGCCGTCGCCGGCCTTGGCCAGGCGTGGGGCAATGGCGCTGGCGAGCCGCACCAGCGCCGTGGTGTTGAGGGCCACCAGTTGCGCAACGCTGTCGGTGCTTTGGTCGACAAAGTGGCCGGACAGCGCAGCGCCGGCGTTGTTGACGAGGATGCCGATACGGGCGTCGTCGCGCAGGCGGCTTTCAACGGTGGTCAGATCATCCAGTTGGGTCAGGTCTGCCGGGATGACATCGACGGCGACGTCGTGCTCGCTGCGCAGGCGCGCTGCCAGTGTGTCCAGGCGGGCCTTGTCGCGGGCGACCAGAACCAGATCGTGGCCGCGTTGGGCGAAGCGGTCGGCGTAGACGGCGCCAATGCCGGTAGAGGCGCCAGTGATGAGAACAGTAGGGCGAGTGCTCATGGGGTATCTCTCTTTCAGAAGGTGAGAAACGGAACGCGCTCAGCTTGCGCTGACGCTCGATTCAGCCAGCGTCGGGTAGTCGATGTAGCCCACCGCGCCGCCGCCATACAGGGTGGCGGGATTGAACGCGGACAGCGGCGCGCCCTGCTTGAGGCGCTCCACCAGATCCGGGTTGGCAATGAACGGGCGACCGAAGGCGATCAGATCGGCCTGGTCTTCGGCCAGCCGCGCAGTCGCCAGGTCCAGGTCATAGCCGTTGTTGGCGATATAGGTGTTTTTGAAGCGCTGGCGCAGGGCGTCGAAATCGAAGGGGGCTACGTCACGCGGGCCGCCGGTCGCGCCTTCGACCACGTGCAGGTAAACCACGCCGAGGGCGTCGAGTTGCTCGACGACGTAATTGAATTGCGCCTGCGGATCGCTGCTGGATACGCCGTTGGCCGGCGACACTGGAGACAGGCGCACACCGGTGCGATCCGCGCCGATCTCATTGACGACCGCCGCCGTCACTTCGAGCAACAGACGCGCACGATTTTCAATCGAACCGCCGTAAGCGTCGGTGCGCAGATTGGCGTTGTCCTTGAGAAACTGATCCAGCAAATAGCCGTTTGCACCGTGAATCTCCACGCCGTCGAACCCGGCAGCGACCGCGTTGGCCGCAGCCTGGCGGAAATCGGAGACGATCCCCGCCAGTTCGCTGGTTTCCAGGGCGCGGGGTTCGGAGACGTCTTCAAAACGGTTGTTGACGAACACTTTGGTCGCGGCACGCAGCGCAGAAGGGGCCACCGGTGCGGCGCCGTTTTCTTGCAGGTCAACGTGCGACACGCGGCCGACATGCCAAAGCTGCAGGAAGATTTTTCCGCCTTTGGCGTGGACGGCATCGGTGACTGTGCGCCAACCGTCAATCTGTGCCTGAGTGTAGATCCCGGGCGTGTCCTGATAACCCTGACCCTGTTGGGAAATCTGCGTCGCTTCGCTGATCAGCAAACCGGCGCTGGCGCGTTGGCTGTAATAGGCGGCCGCGTATTCGCTGGGGACAAAGCCCTGGCCTGCGCGGTTGCGTGTCAGCGGTGCGAGAACGACGCGGTTCGACAGCGTGAGACTGCCTAGCGTGTAAGGGGTGAACAGAGTCTGCTGGGTCATCTGATGATTCTTCCGTGCCCGTTGAGGGAGATCGGTGGGGTGTGGAATTAGGATGATGATCGAAATCTAAACTGTCAACCGTTTTGATTATGGATAACATCAATGTATCATCGAGCGCAGGAATTCCCGCTAAACACGAGGTATTGCACGTGAGAGTGACCAAGGCCCAGGCGCAGGCCAATCGAGAACACATCGTTGAAACGGCTTCAGCGCTGTTCCGTGAACGTGGGTTTGATGGCGTCGGTGTGGCCGATCTCATGGCGGCTGCCGGTTTCACCCATGGAGGCTTCTACAAGCACTTCGGCTCGAAGGCCGACCTGATGGCCGAAGCCTCGGCCTGCAGTCTTGGCAAATCGTTGACCGGCGCCCAGGCGCTCGATGTTCCCGGTTTCATCGACGTCTACGTGAACAGAGAACATCGCGACGGACGCGGCAGCGGTTGCACGATGGCCTCACTGTGTGGCGACGCGGCGCGTCAGTCGGACGATGTGAAGGCAACGTTTGCCGCAGGCATTGAACAGATCCTGCAAACCCTGGCGGAAAAATATCCTGTGGGCACGGATGCCGCAGAGGGCGAGGGGAGAAAGAAAATGATCGACCTGCTGTCGCGGGCGGTCGGCGCGATTGTCCTGTCACGCGCTTGCCCGGATGATTCGGCATTGGCGGACGAAATTCTTGAGGTTTGCCGCGCTGAAATGTTTGCTTCATTACCGGTGCTGCCGGTCGATCAAGTGGAAACACCGTAGAAGGGCCGATCCGGCCTTTTCGATGACTTGAACGTCAGCCTGTTATCAGCCGATCAGCCGGCTTTTCGTGACTATGTATTCTGTTGGTCACGATTTGTAAGTCCTCGACAGGGTGAGTAAGCTACGCCCATGAACCAGCCATCCCTATCTTCGCCCGGCCCTCGTGGCCCAGTCGATCACGAGATTCGTGATCAGATTGTCGCGGCAGCCAATGAACACTTCAGCCAATACGGCTATGGCAAAACCACGGTTTCCGATCTGGCCAGGGCCATCGGTTTTTCCAAGGCGTACATCTATAAGTTCTTTGATTCCAAACAAGCGATCGGTGAAGCGATCTGCTCAAACTGTCTGGGCCAAATCGTTGCAGCGGTAGAACAGGCTGTTAACGCAGAGGCGATTTCGCCGACCGAGCGGTTCCGCCGACTGGTGAAAACCGTGATAGCAACGGGGGTGGACCTGTTCTTCAATGATCGCAAGCTCTACGACATCGCTGCATTTTCCGCCGGGGAGCGCTGGCCCAGTGCCCAGATGTATGAAGACCAGATCAAGCGCTTTATCTTCGACATCGTGCGTGAAGGGCGGGAGCTAGGAGAGTTCGAGCGCAAGACTCCGCTGGACGAGACCGTCGAGGCGATTCATCTGGCCCTGCGGCCCTTCGTCAACCCGTTGCTGTTGCAGCACAATCTGGATTTTATCGAGGTCGCGCCCACGCTGACTTCCAACCTCATTCTGCGTAGCCTGATGCCCTGACCCAACCCAGCTCACCTGTTCAGGTGAGCTGGGCCACAGCGCGACATCCTTCCCAATCAGATTTCCTGTTCCCGCACATGTATGCCGGAGCAGCGTTCAATTTTGCTTTATGTGACCATTGACTGAAATGGTCACTTGGATAGTATGGCTTCGCTGTCGTTCTCGATGTTGTTTTTCAGTGATCCCCATAGAGTCCCAGATAATGAAAAAAATAATGCTCAAGAATCCTGTCGGCCTGGCCGTTGCGCTGGTGTCTTCCAACGTGTTGGCCGGTGGCTTTGCCCTCAACGAACAAAGCATCAGCGGGATGGGTTCCGGTTTTGCCGGTCGATCTTCATCTGCCGAAGACGCCAGTACGATCTACGGCAACCCGGCGGGCATGGCGCGGCTTAAACAAGAGCAGGTGAGCGTGGGGGCGGCGACGCTGTTCGCCAAGTCGGACATCAGCCAGACACGCAGTACGTTTGGGGGGAAGGAAGACGGCGACATGGTGCCCACCACCACAGTAGCCATGGGGTATTACGTGAAACCGATCGATGAGCATTGGGCATTCGGCGTCGGGTTTTATGTGCCTTTCGGGCTGATCACCGACTACGGCAGTGGTTTTGCCGGACGCTATTACGCCAACAAAAGTGAAGTCACCACGCTGACCTTCCAGCCGACCATCAGCTACGCCTTTAACGAAAAGGTGTCGATCGGATTCGGGCCGACCATCAATCGTATCGGCGGAGAGATATCGGGCATGGTGCCCAACCCACTCAGCCCCGGGCGCAATGATGGCAAACTCAAAAGCACCGGCGATGACACCGCACTGGGCTTCAATGCTGGCGTGCTGGTGCAGGCGACCGATCAGACCCGCCTCGGCCTGACGTATCACTCCAAAGTCAGTTATCACCTGGACGCCAAAACCAAGGTCACCGATGGCATCTTCAGCGTGCTGGGCGTCAGCGGCCGTAGCTATGACGCATCGCTGGATGTGGACACGCCGGAGTCGGTGGACTTTTCGCTGACGCATCAATTCAACGACGACTGGACTCTCTATGTGGGCAGTACCTGGACGCGCTGGAGCCGCTTCAAGGAACTGACGATTGAGAACAGCGGCTTGCCGCCGTTGCTGAGCGGGCAATTGGGGACGATCAGCGAAGAGCAGAACTGGCATGACACCTGGGCACACGCGATCGGTGCAGCCTATCAATTGAATAACCAATGGGTGCTGCGTGGCGGGTTTTCGGTCGATCAGTCACCCGCCAACAACACCAATCGGGGGCCGCGCATTCCGACGGGCGACCGTAAGGTTGTCAGCATCGGCGCCGGCTGGACGCCCGTGGACAATGTCACGATCGATCTCGCGTATTCCTATCTCTGGGAGGAACGCGTGGAGGTCAACGACACCTCGGCATCGAGGGGTGCCTACAGTGCCAAGTACAAGAACAGTGCCAGCGGGTTCGGTACTTCTGTCAGTTATCGCTTCTAGTTGAGCGCTGCCAAGCCAAATGCGGGCCGGGAGTGCACGTGTCTCCCGGCTCTTGAAGCGTTTTGAGGTTGCTGCTCAGCGCGCCGCTACAGACCCCGGCTCAACGGGTTGCCATCCTCCACCGAGCGATTTGAATACCGCCACCGCCGCACGGGCCGATTCCGTCCGCGCCTGCGCTCTGGCGTCGGAGGCCTGCAGCAGTGTTTCGTCGGCGTGCAGGACATCGATCAGGCTGGCGGTGCCTTTTTCATAGGCGGTGAACGAGGACTGGCGAGCTTGAGTCAGCGCCGCTTCGCCGCCGGTCAGGGTGGTGGTCTGGGTTCGCCGATTCACCAGTGAGGACAGCGCGTTCTCGACATCTTCGGTGGCGCGCAGTACCGACTGGCGATAGGCGGCCAATGCTTCAGATTCCTGACCTTTGGCTTGATCGATCCGGGCGTTGATGCGTCCGAAGTCAAATAGCCGCCAGCGCAGGCCCACGACGCCGCTCGACTGGCTCGCGCCGCCAGTGAAAAGATTGCCGCCGGAGACGGCAGTCGCGCTGCCGAGCAAGGCGCTGAGGGAAAATTTCGGGTAGTACTCGGCAATCGCTTCACCGATGCGCGCGTTGGAGGCCGCAAGACGGCGTTCGGCGACGATCAGATCCGGTCTGCGCCGCAGCAGATCTGCCGGTGTGCCCAGCGCAGTCAGCGACGGCACATCGGGAATTTCGCCCTCACGTGCCAGTTGCGTGCGGTGAGTGCCGGGAGGCGTGCCGAGCAGCACGTCCATCGCATTCATGGCCGCCTCCAGACCGCTTTGCAGTAGCGGAACGGTCGCCTCGACTTGCGACAACTCACCCTCGGCCTGGCGCACCTGATACTCCGCGGCCAGACCCTTGCCGTAAAGCAGTCGGACCTTTTCCAGCAACGTGCGCCGGGTATCGACTTGCCGGTTGGCAATGTCCAGCCGAGCCTGTAATCCGCGCAGGGTGATGTAGATATCGGCCGTTTGCGCAGCGATCGCCAACCTTGTCGCCGTGAAACCCGCCGCCGAGGCCTGGTACTCAGCCAGTGCCGCCTCGCGTCCGCGGCGCAGTCCGCCAAAGACATCGACTTCCCAGCCCGCCTCGAGGTTGGCCTCGTAGGCATTGCCGGAACGGTCGTAGCCCGGTGTTGAATTCAACACCTGGCCCAGTGGTGTTTCGACTGACTGATAAGCGCGTGCCGCCTGTGCGCTGATGTTCGCCGAGGGCAGCAGTGCTGCATTGGCGGCGCCCAGGCCGGCCCTGGCCTGGGTGACGCGCGCCGAAGCCTGTGCCAAATCCAGATTCTGCTGCAAGGCTTGGTCGATGAGGCCGGTCAGCAGCGGATCATTAAAGCTTTCCCACCAAGCGGCAAGGCTGTCCGGCGTCGAACCGGATCGCGATTCGACAGCAGACTGCCCCAGATAATGATCTGAAAGCGGGGCGTCTGGACGATGGTAATCCGGACCCACCGCACAACCTGTCATGAGGCTGGCGGTCACTAAAAAAGCAATCGGGCGTAGGGGAGGCATCGGCGTTCCTTAACGAGATTTTAGTGACCATATTACGTAATGGTCACGTTGTGTCAATTAAGGATGATTGATCTTGTTTCTCAGATTAAAAGGTGTTCAAGGCATAAATAATAAGGCTGGAGCGTGGAATATCTCGTGAAGTGTGACTATTGACGCTAATGGTCACAAAGCCTGAGAATATGATCGTCATCCTATTTTAGTAAGAGAATCTATGCGCCGGCTCCGAATGTTCCCCATTGCCGTATGCCTGTTGCCACTCGCCCTGACGGCGTGCGGTGATTCTTCCTCCGTTGCAGACCCGCGCACACAGGCGCCTCTGGTCAGGTTCACCGCCGTTCAGGCTGCGGCTGACGGTTCTCGCACCTTCACAGGGGTGGTGACGGCGCGCATTCAGGGCGATCTGGGTTTTCGCGTATCGGGCAAGGTGCTCGAGCGTCTGGTTGACACGGGGCAGACTGTTAAACGCGGTCAACCGCTGATGCGGCTTGATCCCATCGACTTGGGGTTGCAGGCGCGCGCGCAGCAGGAGTCGGTCATCGCCGCCCGGGCCCGCGCCAGGCAGACAGCCGATGACGAAGCCCGCTATCGCACCCTGGTCAGCGCCGGCGCCATTTCCGCATCGGCCTACGATCAGATCAAAGCCGCGGCAGACACAGCCAAGGCGCAACTCAGCGCCGCTGAAGCGCAAGCGGACGTTGCCCGCAACGCTTCCGGTTATGCGGTGCTGGTCGCCGATGCCGATGGCGTTGTGGTGGAAACACTTGCCGAACCCGGACAAGTCGTCAGTCCCGGACAACCGGTGGTTCGACTGGCGCGGGCAGGGCAGCGTGAGGCCATCGTGCACTTGCCCGAGACCTTGCGTCCCGCAGCAGGATCCACCGCGCAAGCCACGCTCTATGGTGACGCCTCGGGTGCTGTTACCGCGAAACTGAGGTTGCTTTCGGATTCGGCGGACCGCACGACGCGTACGTTCGAGGCGCGCTATGTACTGGAAGGCGCATTGGCCAATGCGCCGATAGGTTCGACAGTCACCCTCAGAATCGCCGAGGGCTCGAAACCTGCAGCGTCGTTGCAAGTGCCCATCGCCGCGCTTTACGACGCGGGCAGCGGTCCTGGCGTGTGGGTCATCGCCGGCACACCGTCAACCGTGACCTGGCGACCGGTTCGGGTGCTGGGGTTGAGCGACGATTCGGCGCGAGTGGCCGGCGACCTTCGCGTCGGCGAGCAGATTGTGGCGCTGGGCGCTCATCTGTTACGCGAAGGTGAGCCAGTCAGAATCCCCGTGTCTGATGCGGCGACCGTTGCCGGGAGTCGTCCATGAGCGAAGGACGATTCAACCTTTCCGCCATTGCCGTTCGCGAGCGCGCGATCACGGTCTTTCTGATTTTCCTGATCGCCGTTGCCGGCATTCTGGCGTTCTTTCAGTTGGGGCGTGCCGAAGATCCTCCATTTACGGTCAAGCAGCTGACCGTCATTACGGCGTGGCCGGGGGCGACCGCACAGGAGATGCAGGATCAGGTCGCGGAGCCACTGGAAAAACGCCTGCAAGAACTCAAATGGTACGACCGCTCGGAAACCTATACCCGGCCAGGGCTCGCTTTCACGATGGTGTCGTTGCTCGATAGCACGCCACCTTCGCAAGTGCAGGAAGAGTTTTATCAGGCGCGTAAAAAACTCGACGATGAAGCGATCAAGTTGCCGGCCGGCGTCATCGGGCCGATGGTCAACGACGAATATTCGGACGTGACCTTTGCGCTGTTTGCCCTGAAAGCCAAAGGCGAGCCGCAGCGCTTGCTGGTCCGCGATGCGGAGTCCATGCGCCAGCGCCTGTTGCATGTGCCGGGGGTAAAGAAGGTCAATATCATCGGCGAGCAAGCCGAACGGATATTTGTTTCGTTTTCGCATGACCGGTTGGCCACCTTGGGCTTGTCACCGCAGGACATCTTTGCCGCGCTGAACAGTCAGAACGCACTGACCCCGGCCGGATCAATCGACACCAGCGGGCCACAGGTTTTTCTGCGTCTCGATGGTGCGTTCGACAAACTGCAGAAAATCCGCGACACCCCTGTGGTCGTGCAAGGGCGGACACTCAAGCTGTCTGATGTGGCGACGGTCGAACGCGGCTATGAAGACCCGGCCACCTTTCTGGTGCGCAATAACGGCGAAGAGGCGCTGTTGCTCGGCGTAGTGATGCGCGAGGGCTGGAACGGTCTTGATCTGGGCAAGGCGCTGGATGCCGAGACCGTCAGGATCAATGAGGAAATGCCCCTGGGCATGAGCCTATCCAAGGTCACCGACCAGGCAGTGAATATCGACTCCGCCGTTGGCGAGTTCATGGTCAAGTTCTTTGTCGCGCTGCTGGTGGTCATGCTCGTCTGCTTTCTGAGCATGGGCTGGCGTGTCGGCGTGGTGGTCGCCGCTGCCGTGCCGTTGACCCTGGCGATCGTGTTTGTGGTGATGGCAGCCACCGGCAAGAACTTTGACCGTATTACCCTGGGGTCGTTGATCCTGGCGCTCGGGCTGCTGGTCGATGACGCGATCATCGCCATTGAAATGATGGTGGTGAAAATGGAGGAGGGCTACGATCGCATCAAGGCGTCTGCCTATGCCTGGAGCCACACGGCGGCGCCGATGCTGTCCGGAACCCTGGTGACGGCGATCGGGTTTTTACCGAACGGTTTCGCTCAGTCCACGGCTGGCGAATACACCAGCAACATGTTCTGGATCGTGGGCATCGCGCTCATCGCTTCGTGGGTCGTCGCAGTGGCGTTCACCCCTTATCTGGGCGTGAAACTCTTGCCGGACATCAAGGCGGTGGAGGGTGGACACGCGGCGATCTACAACACGCCGCGATACAACCGCTTCCGTCGGATTCTGACCCGGGTCATCGCGCGCAAATGGCTGGTTGCGGGCATGGTTATTGTCCTGTTCTTCGTGGCGGCGGCGGGCATGGGCCTGGTGAAGAAACAGTTCTTCCCGACCTCAGACCGTCCCGAAGTCATGATCGAGGTGCAAATGCCTTACGGCACCTCCATCGAGCAGACCAGCGCCACGGCCGCCAAGGTCGAAGCCTGGCTGCGCCAGCAGGATGAGGCAAAAATCGTCACGGCCTATATCGGTCAGGGTGCGCCGCGTTTCTTCCTGGCGATGGCGCCGGAACTGCCCGATCCGTCGTTCGCCAAGATCGTGGTGCTGACCGACAGTCAGGAAGCACGGGAAACCCTCAAGTTGCGTTTTCGTGACGCGGTGGCTCAAGGGCTTGTCCCGGAGGCGCGCCTCAGGGCATCGCAGATTGTGTTTGGTCCTTATTCGCCATTTCCGGTGGCTTACCGGGTGATGGGGCCTGATCCGGCGAAGTTGCGCGTGATTGCCGAGCAGGTGCGGGGCGTGATGCAGGACAGCCCGATGATGAGAACCGTGAACACTGATTGGGGACCGCTGACGCCGTCGTTGCATTTCAACCTGGATCAGGACCGTCTGCAGGCAGTGGGGCTGACATCGGCTGCGGTTGCACAGCAATTGCAGTTCCTGCTCAGCGGAGTACCGATCACGGCGGTGCGTGAAGATATTCGTTCAGTGCAGGTCATGGGGCGGGCAGCGGGCGATATCCGGCTCGATCCGCAGCAAATCGAAGGTTTCACCTTGGTCGGTGCCTCGGGGCAGCGAATCCCGTTGTCGCAGATAGGCGAGGTCGATGTGCGCATGGAAGATCCGATCCTGCGCCGGCGTGATCGTACCCCGACCATCACCGTGCGCGGCGACATTGCCGAGGATTTGCAACCGCCGGATGTTTCCAGTGCGCTGCTGAAGCAATTGCAGCCGATCATCGAGAAGCTGCCTGCCGGTTACCGGATTGAGCAGGCGGGTGCGATCGAAGAATCCGGCAAGGCCGGCAAGGCGATCCTGCCGTTGTTGCCGATCATGATTGCCATGACCCTCGTCATCATCATTGTGCAGGTTCGTTCGATCTCGGCGATGATCATGGTGTTCCTTACCTCGCCGCTAGGGTTGATTGGTGTGGTGCCGACACTGCTCATCTTCAATCAACCGTTTGGCATCAATGCGCTGGTCGGGTTGATTGCACTGTCGGGGATCCTGATGCGCAATACGCTGATCCTGATCGGTCAGATTCATCACAACGCGCAAGAAGGGCTTGATCCGTTTCACGCGGTCGTCGAAGCCACGGTGCAACGTGCGCGACCGGTACTGTTGACGGCCCTGGCGGCAATCCTGGCGTTTATTCCCCTGACGCACTCGGTGTTCTGGGGGACGCTGGCCTATACCTTGATTGGCGGCACGCTCGTCGGCACCATCATGACGCTGGTGTTCCTGCCCGCGATGTACTCGATCTGGTTCAAGATCGGTCCTGACACCAGGCCGCCGGCTGCAACAGTCAAACCGGTGTAGCGATAAGTGCTGGAAATCGAGGCCTGATCCCGGAAACGACAAAGCCCTGAATAATCAGGGCTTTGTCGTATAAAAGATGGCTTCCAGCCTCACCACCCGGCGCCGCGCGGGTCGTCAATGTTCGCCGAATCGTTCTCGGCCGTTCCGATCCCGGTCCGGCGTGGCCTGTGCTTTCGAAAAACTGGATGGTAGCTGGGTCAGTAGAGTAGAGCCTTCAATGAGTGGGGCGGGGCCGGGTAGTTACGCCGGGCACACCCCCTGCATTCACCGGTTCACCTGGCAGATCGATGCAGACATTCATGTGATGTGAGGGCCTGCCGTCTTCGTTGGGCTCTTAAGAACGGCCCTGGGTGATTACCGGTCGACCCAGGTGCTTTTCATAATGACGAAGAAAGTGTTGCCACTCCGGTTCGCTCCAATAGGAATGGCGCCTGAGTTGCAAAATGTCGTGCCGAGCTGCCCGCAATGAGCTAATTCGCCCATGGGACTTCTCGAGATCGAGCAGCGCAAGCTCGAACTCGGGATCGCTCGACGAATTGCGAACTTTGATAAAAATATGTTTTGAGCGCATGCAGCCATGCTGCCAGCGGCCGAGATGCATTCGTGCCATCAACGACGCGAGTATTTCAAGCACATTGTCCAGTTGCTTGGGCGTGTATTGGTTTTTTGCACCTTGGTTGTACCACGATTCCAAATCCTGGAAACCGTTCAAGTCCTTGGTGACCAAGATGCCGTGCCAGACCCCTTTGATTTTTTGCGCACCGTAGTAAACCGGTTGAGGGGCGTTGACCCCAAGGTGGAGTAACTTTGTGAGCGCGCGGCCTTCGCGCAAGGTAGTGGGGCGCCCCAGAGGATATCTCAGGCTGCGAAACAAATGACCCGTCTGGCGCTTAACATAAACAGTGGCACCGTTATGCATCACTCGCTGCACTCCGCTCGTGCCACTCCTGCGTACGTTGGGTTCTTCTACCCAAGGGCCTGATGTATTCCACCAATAGGAAAAAAGTTGGTCGGTTTGGCTCATCGCGCACTCCATTCTTGTGTTGTTATCAGCTGCGCCATCGGCCTTTTTGTTGGCCGGCATCATGCCGTAATTCAAACAGACGTTTCAGTGCTGGGCTAGTTCCTTTTGATGACACGCTTATCCATTATTGAGCAGCAGCTACGGTCTAAAAGCAGCCGTCGGGGATGAAATGGTTTCGGCCAGGGGAGTCGTTCGCAGGAGCCAGCTTTCGGCTGATAGTTATCAGTCAGGTGTCATCAACACGGCCAGGATCATCTTGATAAATGCCCGTGTTACATGAAGAGTGTTTTATGTTTGGCAGGACGCCGGAGAAGGGAGTGAAAAGCTGCTGGTTATGGAACACAACCTGGCGGTCGAAGATTTTTCCGAACGCCAGAAACGACAAAGCCCTGAATAATCAGGGCTTTGTCGTACTTAAGATGGCGGAGGCGATGGGATTCGAACTCATGGACCTGTTACAGTCGACGGTTTTCAAGACCGTTGCCTTAAACCACTCGGCCACACCTCCGTTGCGTTGCGGGCGCCATAATACCTGAATGAAACACACTGTCAAACTCTGTGCATGGCTTGTTACAGAGCGTCTGTTATGATCTTTGCGACTGAACGTTTCAAACCAACAGGAGTGTCGCCATGCGCGAACAGGATTACGCAGTTCACAACAGCGTGCAGGCTGAGCAGCTAGAGGTTAGCCGCGTCCTGCGCAACACTTACGGTCTACTGGCGCTCACCCTCGCATTCAGCGGTGTGATGGCGTTCGTGGCCCAGCAGATGCGGGTCGGCTACCCGAACATTTTCGTGGTGCTGATCGGTTTCTACGGGCTGTTCTTTCTCACCAACAAGCTCCGTGATTCCGCCTGGGGCCTGGTGTCGGCGTTTGCCCTGACCGGTTTCATGGGTTTCCTGCTCGGCCCGATCCTCAACCGTTACCTGGGCATGCAGGGCGGCGCTGAAGTGGTCAGCTCCGCGTTCGCGATGACCGCACTGGTGTTCGGTGGCCTGTCGGCCTACGTGCTGATCACCCGTAAGGACATGAGCTTCCTCGGTGGCTTCATCACCGCCGGTTTCTTCGTCCTGCTGGGTGCGACGCTGGCGAGCCTGTTCTTCCAGATCAGTGGCCTGCAACTGGCGATCAGCGCAGGTTTCGTGCTGTTCTCGTCGGTCTGCATCCTGTTCCAGACCAGCGCGATCATCCACGGCGGCGAGCGCAACTACATTATGGCGACCATCAGCCTGTATGTATCGATTTACAACCTGTTCGTCAGCCTGCTGCAGATCTTCGGCATCATGAGCCGCGACGACTGATCGCTACACCGCTACAAACAAGAAACCCGCGAAAGCGGGTTTTTTGTTGTCTGTGAAAATTCGTACAGGCGATCAGTTGATCACGAGGCTGCCATCAGCCTGTTGCTTGTAGATCGTGTAGGGCAACAGCAATGTATCGAGCACACCCGACACGGCCGCATCGACCAGCAGACCCGGTGTTGCGTTCTTGTAGTTGAACGCATCGACGTCGTCCGGCTTTTCGGCGTGCAACATGCAGAAGTCGTACGTCACGCCGCTGTAGATGCGCGGTACAGCGCCGCAGTAGGATTTTTTAGCCTTCAACTGGTCGGTGGAAGACTTATCGCTGAACGCCACGGTCTGCACCGTCCCGCACCCGGCCAGCATCAACACCGTCAGCATCATTGCCTGAATTTTCATACCGCCAATCCTTCGCCGGAAAACACTCAATCTACGCCGCTCACGCCATTGGCGGCAATCGACGTTTCACCGGGGTCTTCTTGACGATCGCGGTATTGGTTTCCGCCAGCGTATTCAGCCTATCAAGCAGGGTGTCGAGCTGTTCCATCGAACGCACATGCAGACGGGCGATGAAGCAATCTTCGCCGGTTACCTTATCGCACTCGGTGAACTCGGGAATCGCCAGGATCTGCCGTTCGACCTCCTGCAACTGCCCCGGCAGTGGCCGCACCCGGACAATCGCCTGCAACTGATAACCGAAGCATTTCGGGTCAACCTCCACGGTGTAACCCTTGAGCACACCGCGCTCCTCCAGTCGCCGCAGGCGCTCGGCCACGCTGGGCGATGACAACCCGCTGATTTGCGCCAGCGCCTTGAGTGAGCGCCGCGAATCCTCCATCAAGGCCCCGATCAGGATCTGGTCGATATCGTCGGTCATACAAAACTCCCGCATTAGGCGAATGCCGCAAACCACCCTTGATAAAAAAGGCAGAATCCGAGTTTAGCCTGCTTTTTGCACTGGAGAAGCCCCGGCCTCGCTTGGCATACTTTTGCCACACATTAAGGAGAAAGATGATGGACAAAACAATCCGTCGCGGCTCATTCGAAATGACCGCCGCCATGCTGATATCCGGGACGATCGGCTGGTTTGTGCTGGTATCCGGGCAACCGGTACTGGACGTGGTGTTCTGGCGCTGCGTGTTCGGCGCCGGCACCTTGTTGCTGATCTGCGCCGCGTTCGGCTTTTTGCGCCCGGGCATACTGACCCGCACAACATTTCTGTTGGCGGTGCTCAGCGGGGTGGCAATTGTCGGCAACTGGGTGTTGCTGTTCGCCTCGTATTCCCGGGCCTCGATTGCCATCGGCACGGCGGTGTACAACGTGCAGCCGTTCATGCTGGTAGGGTTGGCGGCGTTGTTTCTGGGCGAGAAGATCACCCTGCAGAAGCTGTTCTGGCTGGCGATTTCTTTCATGGGGATGCTGGCCATCGTCAGTGCCCATGGCGGGCAGGGCGAGGGCGGCAATGATTACCTGATGGGGATCGCGCTGGCGCTGGGGGCGGCGTTTCTGTACGCCATCGCCGCGTTGATCATCAAGCGCCTGACCGGCACGCCGCCGCACCTGATTGCGTTGATCCAGGTCTGCACCGGTGTGTTGCTGCTCGCGCCGTTCGCCCATTTTTCGGCGATGCCCGCGGCACCGAGTGCCTGGGCCAGCCTGGTGACGCTGGGCATCGTCCACACCGGTTTGATGTACGTGCTGCTGTATGGCGCGATTCAGAAACTCCCGACCGCATTGACCGGTGCACTGTCATTCATCTATCCAATCGCGGCGATATTCGTCGACTGGTTTGCCTTCGGTCATCAACTGCAAACCCTGCAATGGATCGGCGTGGCGGCAATTCTATTGGCCGCTGCGGGCATGCAACAGGGTTGGGGCTTGAAGGCGCGGCGCCTGGCCGCGCAGTAAACGTCAGATGTTCCAGCGCGGCGCGGTCTTCGCCAGACGCTGGCGCATCTCGCCGATGTTGGCCGCCAATTGCCGGGTCAACAAACGGTAGCCGTCCAATGGGCTGTAGACCGGTGTATCGAGGCTGGCGTCTGGCAACTCCACCGGGCGTCCCAGCCGCTGGGATGCGCCGGATTTCAACGCCCGGGCCATGCCGATCAATTGCACGCGAATGTGCCGGTGTTCGGCCTTGAGCGCCGCTTGCAGGTGCGCCATGGCGTCGGGATCGTTGGCGTCCGGGCGGATGTTGCCGAGAATTTCCAGGGTGCTGATGCACATGCGCAGGTTGCGCTGGATCGCGTCCAGTTCGGTCATCGATACTTTGACTTCCTTGGACACCGACGGCATCAACGAGCGCAATTGCACCATCACCGCATTCAGCCGGTTCATCAATTTCAAGTGTTCGTCGGCCGTCACCGGTTGGCCGCCGATGATCCGCCCGTACACCGTGGCGCAATCACGCAGCGCGTCGGCCAGGTTGTAGCGCCACGAGTACACCGCGTACAGCGGCAGGGCGAAGGAAAAGGCCAGGGCCAGGGCGATACCGATCAGGATATCGACCCCGCGCCACAGCCCGTCGGTGATCGGGTTGTCGCCATGCCCGGCGACGATGAAAACGGTGATGGCCGAGAGCAGGGCGGTGTAGCCGCCCTTGCCGATCGCGTGATACGAGAAGAAACCGCACACCACGGCCATCGCAAAATAGGTCAGCCACGGCAGGCCCAGCCACGCCTGCTGCGCTACCAGCAGCAGACCGACGCCGGCACCGATCAACGTGCCGATGGCACGTTCGGCGGCTTTCTTGCCGATGTTGCCGTGGTGCTGCAAACCGCCGATCACCACCAGCATGGTCACTGACGCCCACTCGCCGTGAGGCAGATTGATGCCGGTGGTCAGCAGGATCGTCGCCAGCAACCCCAGCGCGACCCGCACCGCGTGAATCGTTCGTGCATGGCGATAACGTCGATACGGATCGAGCAACGGCCGCAGAATCCGCCGCAACAGCGGCGGCCAGCGGTGGGGGCTGAAAGTGCTCAGCGGTGTTTCCTCCTCAGAAGATGTAGTCGGTGGCGATGAAGTTTGAATCGCGTCCGCGAATGATTTCGCTGATCAGGTCCTTGTTGGGTTCCTGAAACTTGGTCGCCACCAGCGTACGGATCGAAAACACCCGCAACGCATCGTGTACCGACAGCGTGCCCTCGGCGGAGTTCTTGCGACCGTTGAACGGGTAGGTGTCCGGGCCGCGCTGGCACTGGGCGTTGAGGTTGATCCGCCCGACCTGGTTGGCGAAGGTGTCGACCAGGCGTCCGACAGCGACCGGGTTGGTGCCAAAGATGCTCAGTTGCTGGCCGAAATCCGATTCCAGCACGTAGTCGATCACGGTATCGAGGTGACGGTACGGCACGATCGGCACCACCGGGCCGAACTGCTCTTCCTGATAGACGCGCATCTGCGGCGTCACCGGGTACAGCACCGCCGGGTAGAAGAACGAGGCCCGCGCTTCGCCGCCATTCGGGTTGACCACCTGGGCGCCTTTGCTTTGCGCGTCAGCCACCAGCCCGTGCAGGTAATCGACCTTGCCCGATTCCGGCAGCGGCGTCAGCGAAACCCCGCTGTCCCATGGCATGCCCGGTTTGAGGCTGGCCAGTTTGGCGTTGAATTTCTCGATGAAGCTGTCCACCACATCTTCATGCACGAACAGGATTTTCAACGCGGTGCAGCGCTGGCCGTTGAACGAAAGGGAACCGGTCACCGATTCGCTGACTGCGTTGTCCAGATCGACCTCGGGCAGGACGATGCCGGGGTTCTTCGCATCCAGGCCCAGTGCGGCGCGCAAACGGTGCGGTTTCGGGTGCAGTTTCTTCAGGTCGCTGGCGGCCTTGTTGGTGCCGATGAAGGCGAAGATGTCGATCTTGCCGCTGGCCATCAGCGCACTGACCGTCTCGCGGCCGCTGCCGTAGATGACGTTGATCACACCGGTGGGGAAGCTGTCGCGGAAGGCTTCGAGCAAAGGGCGGATCAGCAGCACGCCGAGCTTGGCCGGTTTGAACACCACGGTGTTGCCCATGATCAGCGCCGGGATCAGCGTGGTGAAGGTTTCGTTCAGCGGATAGTTGTAAGGACCCATGCACAGCGCTACACCGAGCGGGACGCGGCGGATCTGGCCGAGGGTGTCCTGCTCCAGCTCAAACCGGCTGGAGCGGCGGTCGAGCTCCTTCAGCGCATTGATGGTGTCGACGATGTAGTCGCAGGTGCGGTCGAACTCCTTTTCCGAGTCCTTGAGGTTCTTGCCGATTTCCCACATCAGCAGCTTCACCACGGCATCGCGCTGCTGGCGCATGCGCCCGAGGAAGGCTTCGACGTGCTGGATACGCTCGGCCACGCGCAGGGTCGGCCACAGGCCCTGGCCCCGGTCGTAGGCGCGGACGGCGGCGTCGAGGGCAGTGAGGGCGGTGTCGGCGTCCAGCAGTGGCGTGCTGCCGAGGATCACTTGTTCGTCGCCATTGTCGCCGTGCAGATAAACCGGGCTGCGCACCGTGGCGAGCGGGCCGTCCCAGCGGCGCAACTGGCCATCGACCAGGTATTCGCGTTGCTCGACCTGACCGTCGAGGCGGTATTTTTCCGGGATGTCGCTGACAGAAGGGAACAGGTTGCCAAGGATGTTTGCTGTGGTCATGTCGCTACCCCGTAGAAGATGTCGGCGGGCCGATTGAAAAGGCTTTACAGGTTATACGCCTGAATTCACTGAAATTTAAACCCGCAAATGTCACGGGAATGTCACGCAAGGCATAAGCCCTGACTGGCCCCGTATGCCCCCCTCACTGTCCCGCAATGCCCTCAACGTGCTGGCGTTGCTGCCTTAAGGTGTGATCACAACAATAAGCGGCACCTCACGCGAGGATCTTTATGCGGGCATCCCGATTTACCTGGCTGCTGTTGCTGGCCGTTGCACTGGCCGGTTGCGGCGAAGACGCCAAACCCCCGACCTCATCCGGCATCGCCCGTAGCGCCATGCCCTCCGATCCGGCGCTGGCGCAGATCTATGCCAACAGCTGCCAGCTCTGCCACGCCAACCCCGCCGCCAATGCGCCGCTGACCGGTGACCGCAAGGCCTGGGAACCGCGCATCCAGCAGGGCGCCGACACGCTGCTCGACCACGCCATCAACGGCTACAACGGCATGCCGCCGATGGGTCAGTGCGTCGAGTGCTCGGAAGAACAATTTCTTCGGTTGATCGGCTTCATGGCCGATCAGCCGCTCCCACAATAAGGACCCTGGCATGCCGATAGATCTGACACGCCGGCAGTTGTTGCAACGGGCAAGCATCGTCGGCGCGTTCAGCGCGCTGGCCGCCAATCCGGCGCTGGGCCAACTGATGCGCGCGCCGCGGCTGATTCCCTGGCGCAACTGGTCGGGCGGGCAGAGTTGCCTGCCGGCGGCGCGGGTGGCGCCGAAGAATCTCGATGAGTTGACGACGATCATTCAGCAGGCACCGGGCAGGATTCGCCCGGTCGGCTCGGCGCATTCCTTCAGCGCGCTGGTGCCCACCGACGGTACGCTGCTGTCGTTGAGCTACTTCAACGGTCTGCTCGATCACGACCCGAAAACCCTGCAAGCGGAATTCGCCGCTGGCACCCCTATGTCACGTATGGGCACGCCACTCAAGGACGTCGGCCAGGCCCTGCAAAACATGGCCGATATCGATTACCAGACCCTCGCCGGCGCCATCTCCACCTCGACCCACGGCACTGGCAAAACTTTTCAGTCCTATTCCGCCCATGTCTGCGGGATGCAACTGGTGACCGCCAGCGGCGAGGTGCTGGACTGCAACAGCCAGCGTCATCCTGAAGTATTCAACGCCGCTCGGGTGTCCCTCGGTGCGCTGGGCGTGGCCACCAAAATCCGCCTGCAAAACCGCCCGGCCTATCGCCTGCGGGAAACCCAATGGATCGCCAAAACCGAAGAGCTGCTCGAAGACCTGGACAAGAACACAAGCGAAAACCAGCACTGGGAAATGCTCGTCGTCACCCATTCCGACTACGCCTTGTCGATCGCCCTCAACGAAACCACCGACCCGCCCACGCCGCCGATTCCGCCCGAAGAGGAGGGCGGCAACGCGTTCGTGACCCTGATCGAGAAGATCGACAAGTACGGCAGCGATTTCCCGGGCCTGCGCAGTTCGCTGCTCAACAGTCTGCGACATCTGGCGAGTTTCGATGACCGGGTCGGCGACTCGTTCGACGTCTACGCCAACGTACGCACCGTGCGTTTCAACGAGATGGAATATTCAGTGCCCGCCGAACACGGCCCGGCGTGTCTGCGGGAGATTCTCAAGCTGATCCGCGACAAGGACCTGCGCACCTGGTTTCCCATCGAGTACCGCTACGTCAAGGCCGACGACATTCCGCTGAGCATGTTCGAAGGCCGCGACAGTTGCTCGATCTCGGTCCACCAGCATTATCAGATGGACCATCACAACTTCTTCGCCGCCGTCGAGCCGATCTTCTGGAAGTACAACGGTCGCCCGCACTGGGGCAAGTTGCACACGCTCAACGCACGTACGTTGCAAGCGCTCTATCCGCGCTGGCAGGAATTCATTCAGGTACGCCAGGCGCTGGACCCGAGCGGTAAGTTTCTCAACGGGCATCTGTCGTCGATTCTGGGGGTGAGCTGATGGCGGTCAATCGACGTCATTTCGTGCTGGGTACGTTGGGTATCGGCGCTTTGCTGGTGGGCGTGGGGGCATGGTTGCGGCCGGGGGATCGCGGCGGGCCTTACAGTGACTATTTCCGGGCGCTGAACAATGAGCTCAAGACCAAAGGCCCGATGCGTCCGGTGTTGTTGATCGATCTGGATCGACTCGACCACAACATTGACGTGGTGATGCGCTCGGTCAAGCGCGCGGGCAAGCAGTTGCGGCTGGTGGAGAAATCGCTGCCGTCGCCGGGGTTGCTCAGCTACATCGGCCAACGGGCAGGGACGCAGCGACTGATGTCGTTTCATCAGCCGTTTCTCAATCACGATGCAGTGACGTTCCCGCAGTCGGACATTCTGCTCGGCAAGCCGCTGCCGGTGCGTTCCGCCGAGATCTTCTACCAGACCCACAAAGGCCCGTTCGACCCGGCGAAGCAGCTGCAATGGCTGATCGACAACCCCGAACGTCTGCAGCAATACCTCGCGCTGGCCCAGGGACTGGGCACGCGGATGCGGATCAACATCGAGCTGGACGTCGGCCTGCACCGGGGCGGGGTCAGCGATCTGAACGTGCTGGGGCAGATGCTCGCGCTGATCGCCGCCAATCCGCAGCACCTGGAGTTCGCCGGGTTCATGGGCTACGACCCGTTCGTGGGCATGGGCGTGCCGGGGATTCTCGGCTCGCCCGAGGAACTGTTCGCCAAGGTGATGGTGATTTATCAGCGCTGCGTCGATTTCACCCGGCAGCAATACCCGGCGCTGTGGCATGACGGCTTGTGCCTGAACACCGCCGGCAGTCCGAGTTATCGCATGCATGAAAACGAACATCTGAGCAGTGAAGTGTCGGTGGGCACGGCGATGCTCAAGCCGACTCATTACGACTTGCCGTCGCTGGTCGAACACGAGCCTGCCGCGTACATCGCCACGCCGGTATTGAAAAGCACCGGAGCAGTGAACATCCCGGCGCTGGACGACAAGTCGAAACTGTTTTCGTGGTGGGACACCAACCAGCGCCAGACCTTCTTCATTTACGGCGGCAACTGGATGGCCGAGTTCGAATCGCCGCCGGGGCTGCAGAGCAATGGCGTTTACGGGCGCAGTTCGAATCAGGAGATGGTCAATGGTTCGAATGCCGTGGGGCTGACGGTGGAGGATCAGGTGTTCCTGCGACCGACCCAGACCGAGGCGGTGTTGCTGCAGTTTGGTGATTTACTGGCGGTGCGCGGCGGCAAGATTGTCGATACCTGGCCGGTGTATACCTGAAGGTTATTCGGGTTTGAACCCTGGCAAGCCTTGCGATGAACGCCATTCTTTCAGGGTTCTTGTGATTCCCTGTGCAGAATCATCTGCACCGTCATCCGGGTAGAAAATCAGGTCGGAGCCAGCAGGGTGCTCGCAGATCGTATTGAAGTGGTGCACGAGCGAGTTTTCGTCCTCTTCGCTTTCTTCGTTCCCCTGGATGCGTTGTAGAAAGCGGATGAACTCGTCTTCTGTGTAATCAGAAATCAACTCCTTGAGTTCCTGCCTGGTGTAGTCGCTCAGAGTGTCCCTCATTCTTGCTTGAATCCCGGCAGGCCTTGGGATATGCGCCATTCTTTAATGGTTCGGGTTATTCCTTCCGCTGAGTCATCGGCCTCGGGCAGCGGACGATAGATCAGGTTCATCTTCTCCGGATGCCCGACGATCTTGTTGAAGTGGCGAACCAGCAAGTCGGCGCGGGTATCAGAAGGCGCCTGGTCCTCTTTGAATATTTCTTCCAGAAAACTAACGAACTCGCGCTCCGTGTATTCAGAAATGTTGTTTTTGATAAAGGGATCCTTCATTTTCTTTCCTTAATTCTGATGTATGTCCCGTCCTGAATAAGGTTTACACCTTCTGATCTATTTTCAGGAGGACGTAATGGAAACGGCTAAAAGGCGTAGTCAGCGAGACTACACGCTGACTTTTAAATTGTCGGTCGTGGATCAGGTCGAAAGAGGCGAGCTGAGTTATAAAGAGGCTCAGGAGCGCTACGGGATTCAAGGCAAAACAACCGTTCTGATGTGGTTACGCAAGCACGGTCGGCAGGATTGGAGCCCGGGCACATACATTGGCTCGCCGAGGATGGG